>NZ_JAODNI010000197.1 GCF_025465255.1 Pseudonocardia sp. | reverse complement strand
CCTTCTCCTCCTGCATCGGGAAGTAGGACCGCAGCACCTGCTTGAGCGGGTCCTTCTTCGAAGCCTTGCGGAAGGTGTAGTCGGTTCCGTACTTCATGTACGGCTCGTGGTACTGCGGCTCCCAGGCCAACTCCTGGATCTTCTGGTGAGCCTTCGCCAGACTCTGCCGACTCACGTCAACTCCTCACCTGGTGGGGACCAGGCTTCCCGCCGTCCCCTGGAGCAGTCGGGGCGGCGGGGAACCCGCTGTCAGCCCGCATCCGTGAGCCGGGGCCGACGCGGGCGTCCGCCAACTCGGGAGGTGGACCCCGAGGCGGTTCCAGCCGGAATGCGCGGGTCCCGGCCGAGCCGCCCCGTGCCGCACATCGATACTCCGGACACCCAGCAGGTTCGACCACCAAGCGAGCGACTGCACTCCGCGAATAGGAGCGACCGGTCCTGACGCAGCCAGGCGACCCCTCGATCACGCCGCGCGGCGCGCCGGCAACAACAGGCACGAGTCCCCGAACTCGTGCCACAGGTACCCCGTCCGAACCGCCTCGGCGTACGCCCGGCCCACCAGCCGCGCGCCGGCCACCGCCTCGAGCAGCAGCAGGTGGGAGGCCTCCGGCTCGTGCCAGCCGGTCACCAGCCCGTCCACCACCCGGACCGGACGGTCCGGGTCGAGCACGAGGTCGGTCCACCCCTCGCCCGCCCGCACGGTGCCGTCGACGTCCGCGACGGTCTCCAGGGCGCGGGTCACGGTGGTGCCCACCGCGACCACCCGCCGCCCGGCGGTGCGGGTCGCGTTCACCGCGTCCGCCGTCGCGGCCGGCACCCGGTACCGCTCGGGGAGCGGCACCTCATCGGCCTCGGGCGACGACACCCCGGTGTGCAGCACGACCTCCGCGACTCCCACGCCACGGGCGTGCAGGCCGTCGAGGACGGCGCGGGTGAACGGCCGGGCTGCGCTCGGCATCTCCGCGCTGCCGAACCAGTCGTCCGGCGCGCCCGCGGGGACCGCGAAGAGCGTCCGGTGGTCCGCGATCGCGGGGTGCTCGCGCAGGTAGGAGTAGCGGATCGGGCGGCCCGCCGCGGACAGCCATCCCGGGACGCCGCCCTCGACCGGGATCCGCGCGCGCCAGAGCCTGCTGCCGGTACCGACCTCCGGATCCGGGTGCGCGACGACGAGCGTGGCGGTGACGCCGAGGGGCAGTCGCACCGTGTCGCCGCGGGCGGCGTCGGTGACGCGTTCTCCCGGCGGGGTGCGCAGCTCGACGACGAAGGTGCCGCCCGTCGACGGTCCGGAGACGTGCACGACGACCGGGCGTCCGTCGGAGCGGAACCCGTCGACCGCGGCGGGTTCGGTGTCGGAGGTGTTGACGACCACGAGGTCGCCGGGCTCGAGGGCCTCGGGCAGGTCGGCGAACCGGCGGTGCCGCAACGGCCTGCGGTCGCGCGCCACGAGCAGCCGCACCTGGTCCCGGGCCAGTCCGCGCGACTCGGGTGTCTGCGCCGCCGACAGCTCCGGTGGGACGACGAAGCGCGTCGCGGCGGTCGCCCTCACGGTGCGGTCCCGGCCGGGGCGAGGTCCGACGCCCGGTAGCGCCCGCGGGTCGGGCGTTCGTCGAGCAGCCGGAGGAACGCCGGCACCACGGTCGCGGGATCGGGGCGGTCGGAGATGTCCTCGCCGGGGAACGCGCGCTGGTGCATCGCGGTGCGCATGTCTCCGGGATCGAACGCGTATGCCCGCACCACGGGTTCCTCGACGCCGAGCACCGCGACGATCTGGTCGAGCGCGGCCTTCGCCGCGCCGTACCCGCCCCATCCCTCGTAGGCCTCGACGGCGGCGTCGGAGCTGAGTGCGACGACGGTCCCGCCGGCCGCGCGCAGCAGCGGCAGCGCGAGCTGGGTGAGGGCCAGCGGGGCGAGCACGGTGGTCTCGAGGACGCCCCGCAGGGCGTCGAGGGGATAGCGGGCGAGCCCCGGCAGCGGTGAGGGCCCGAGCTCGCCCGCGTTGTGGACCAGCAGGTCGAGGCGCTCACCCGCGGCGGCGACGAGCTCGGCCCGGAACCCGGCGTCGGTCACGTCGCCGGGAAGCGCGAGGACGCCGGGCAGGCCCGCGGTCGCGGCGTGGAGCCGTCGGGCGTCGCGGGCGCAGACGACGACGGTGCCGCCGCGGGCGGCGAGGGCGGTGGTGAGGGCCAGGCCGAAGCCCTGCCCGGCACCGGTGACGATCGCGGTCGTGGAGGTCATGCCGCCACGGTGCGACCTGAAGCCAGGTTCAGGTCAAGACCGCTCGGAGACCGATCCCGACGGGGGCCGGCCTCCGTCCACAGCAGATCTGCCGGCGTCGGCCCGGAACGATCACTTCACCCCCGTGGGCCGGGGCCGTTGACGTGGCCGCCCGGCACGGTCGAGATTGGCGGGGTGCCGACGACGCCCCGCGCGGAAGCCGCCGCCGGGGACGAGGTCGAGCTCGACGCGTGGGTCCTGGCCCGGGGGAGATGATGGTGCACAAGACCTGGAACATCACCGGACGTCTCACGTCGGGTGTGGCGATCCTGCTCGCAGGCGCGGCCCTCCTGTCGGCCGGCCCCGCCGGCGCGGACCCGCGGGTGGGGCGTGGCTACAACGCCGACGGCGGAAGCTGGTCCGGTTACGTCACGGCCGGACGCGAGTTCAGCGCGGTCTCCGCGAGGTGGACCGAACCCGCCGTCACCTGCAACGCCACCACCGACGCCTTCGCGCCGTGGGTCGGCCTCGGCGGCTTCGGCACCACCATGGTCGAGCAGGCCGGCGTGGAGACCAACTGCGCGGCCGGGGTGCCGGTCTACCGGGCGTGGTACGAGCTGGCCCCGGCCGCCCCGGTCTACTACGACGACCCCGTCGGTGCCGGAGACTCGATCAGCGCCGAGGTGACCCGCGCCGGGACCCGCTACACGCTGACCGTCACCGACCACACCAGGCAGTGGTCCAGGACCGTCACCAGGTCCTACGACGGAAGCAACACCTCGGCCGAGTTCATCCTCGAGTCGCCCACCGGCACGTTTCCCGACTTCGGCACGGTGACGTTCACCAGGGCCTCGGTCGACGGTAGGCCATTGAGCACCTACACGTCGCTCGCCCTCGACGCCCGCAACGCCGGCGGCGGCTACGACGACCACACCGGCGCCTTGGCGGGGGGCACCTTCTCGGTCAGGTATCGGCACGGAGCGACCGCAGGGTAGGGGCACCGCCCGGGAACGGCGCCGCGCCGTGCCGCTACTGCTGCCGACCGGGGAGGCGTGGTCGCGGTGACCCGAGGTGGCCGACGACGTCGATGTACAGGTCGTGGGAACCCTCCGTGCCGTCGGGGTGGTACCCGACGTCGAGCTTCCGTTCGCCCAGCGTGATTCCCTGTTCGGTGGCCCAGCCGTAGATCTCCTGGAAGCCGTCGCCGATCTCGGCGACCGGGCCGGTGTGGCGGTGGTGGACCCAGTCCCCGCCCGGAATCCTGACGGCGGACATCCCGACGGGCGGCGCCACGGGCTCGGCCACGACGACCCCCACGACCTCGCGGTAGCGGCCCCCGCCGAGGTGCCGGCTCGCCTCGGCGTAGCGGCATCCGGCCGGGGCCGGAACCTCGGTGTGGCGGGAGAACAGCTCGCGCCATGCAGCAGGGACCGCGGTGGCCAGCCGGTCGAACTCGGCGACCACCTCGATCCCGACGACGCTCGACTCGACACGCCGGACGACCTGCATGAAAGCTCCGTCCTGAGAGGAGTGTGGAGATCGAGCAGGCCGAGTCTAGCGACGAGCCGTGGCCCTGCCCGGAACCCGGGACGAGCCGGCGAGAACGTCCCGACCCGGCGAGCCCCTCGCCGAGGCGGTCGCGCCGCTCTAGGGTTCGAGCAGGGCGAACCGCCGCCCGAGCAGCACCTCGAGGAGAACCGTGCCCCTCTCGCCCGGCGACGCCGTCCCCGACGTCACCCTCATGACCATGTCCGAGTCCGGCCCCGCCCCGGTCAGCAGTACGGAGGTGCTCGGCCGGGGAACCGTCGTCCTGTTCGGGGTGCCCGGCGCCTTCACGCCGTCGTGTTCGGACCAGCACCTGCCGGAGTACGTCCTGCGGGCGGACGAGCTGCGGGCGAAGGGGGTCGACACCATCGCCTGCGTCGCGGTCAACGACGCGTTCGTGATGGACGCCTGGGGACGTTCCCGGGACACGGGGGACGCGGTCGTCATGCTGGCCGACGGCAACGGTGACTTCACCGAGGCGATCGGGCTCCAGCTCGACGGCCGCGGGTTCGGTCTGGGGATGCGCTCGCAGCGCTACGCCGCGGTCGTCGTCGACGGTGTGCTGCGTGACCTGTGGGTCGAGTCGGCGCCGACGGACGTGACGGTCAGCTCTGCGGACGCGGTCCTGAAGAGCCTCTGACCGGGGCCGCTGAGTCTCATCACCTTCTCATCGGAGGGGCCTACGGTCGTCGCCGTGCGGGTGCTGGTGGTCGAGGACGAGCTCCGGATGGCTGCGCTGCTGAAGCGGGGCCTGGAGGAGGACGGCTATGCCGTCGACGTGGCCTCGACCGGGCCGGACGCGGTGTGGCAGGCCGGCGAGTTCGACTACGACACGGTCCTGCTGGATCTGATGCTGCCCGGGATGGACGGGGTCGAGGTGTGCCGGCGGCTGCGGAGCGCGGGGCGGTGGATGCCGGTGCTGATGCTCACCGCGCGTGACGCCGTCGAGGATCGGGTGCGGGGCCTGGACGCGGGCGCGGACGACTATCTGGCCAAGCCGTTCAGCTTCGCGGAGCTCTCGGCCCGCGTGCGGGCGCTGATCCGGCGTGGGGCGGTGGAACGGCCCGCCGAGCTGCAGGTCGCCGATCTCCGTCTGGATCCGGCCACCCGGCGGGCGTGGCGGGGGGCCGCCGAGCTGGATCTGTCGAGCAAGGAGTTCGCCCTGCTGGAGCTGTTCCTCCGCTATCCCGGGCAGGTGCTGACCCGGACCAGGATTCTCGAGCATGTGTGGGACTTCGCCTACGACGGGGCGTCGAACGTCGTCGACCAGTACGTGCTGTACCTGCGCCGCAAGATCGATCGCCCGTTCGAGGTGGAGCAGCTCGAGACCGTCCGCGGTGCGGGCTACCGGCTGCGGACCGCGCCGACAGGCCCCGAATCGCGTGATCATCAATCGCCCCGAGTGTGAGTAGCGGCCCCGGCCATGCCGCTACGGTTTCGCTTGGCGGCGCTGTTCGCGCTGGCCACGGCGGTGGTGATCGCTGCGGCAGGGGTCGCCTTCGTGCTGCAGCTGCGGGTCAGCGTCGACGCCTCGCTGGACCCGGGGCTCCGGGCCCGAGCCGCGGTGGTGGCCGACGAGCTGGGCTCGGGCGACCGGCTCCCGCTCGGGCCGGCCGACGGCGTCCTCCAGATCAGCACCGCGGACGGGAAGATCCTGGCCTCGTCACCCGAGGCCGGGTCCCTGCCGCTGCTCGATGCGGCGCAGCGGCAGCAGGCCGTGGCGGGGGAGGTGTCGTTCACGGCGTCGGTGAACGGGGATCGCACCCGGGTGCTGGCCACGTCCGTCCCCGCGCCCCTCTCCGTCTCCGGCTCCGGGTCCTCCGGTACGGGGCGGACCGTCGTGGCGGCCGGCGCGGGTACCGATGTGTCCGACGCCGCTGTGGAGCGCGCGGTCTCCGCGCTGTTCCTGGGCGGGCCGCCTGCGGTGGTGTTGGCCGGGGCGGGGGCGTGGCTGCTGTCCGGCGCGGTGCTGCGTCCGGTGGAGCGGATGCGCCGGCAGGCCGCGGAGATCAGCGACCAGGATCTCGGGCGCAGGCTGGAGGTGCCCTCCACCCGCGACGAGATCGCCGCGCTGGGCGCGACCATGAACGCGCTGCTGGCCAGGTTGCAGAAGGTCCTGGTGCGGGAGCGCGGGTTCGTCGCCGACGCCGGTCACGAGTTGCGGACCCCCCTCGCCATCCTGCGTACCGAGCTCGAACTCGCCGCGCGGCCCGGGCGTAGCCGGGAGGATCTCGTCCGGGCGGTCGGCCTCGCCGGTGAGGAGACCGATCGGCTGATCCGCCTGGCGGAGGACATGCTGTTGCTCGCCCGCGCGGACGACCACCAGCCGTTCCTCCACCCGGAACCGCTGTCGTTACCGGGTCTGCTGGCCGTCGCCGCGCGCGGTGCCGGTGCGCGCGCCGCCGAGCGGGCGGTCACGGTCGTCGTGCACGGTCCGGACGAGTTGCAGGTCACCGCGGATCCCGACCGGCTGCGTCAGGCCGTGGACAACCTGCTCGACAACGCGACCCGGCACGCTCCGTCCGGGAGCGTCGTCGAGGTCACGGTCTCGACGCAGCGCTCCGGCGAGGTGAGCGTCGAGGTCGCGGATCGTGGGCCCGGCTTCCCGGTGGAGTTCCTGCCCCACGCGTTCCGGCGGTTCGAACGCGCCGAGGCCGCCCGCAGCCGTGACGCGGGAGGCACCGGGTTGGGCCTGTCGATCGTGCGCGCCATCGCGACCGCGCACGGCGGGGACGCCGTCGCCACCAACCGCCCCGGTGGCGGCGCAGCAGTGGCGATCACTCTGCCGATCGCCGCGCCCGCGACGTGATCGACTCCGACGTTCACAGGTCCCGCAGGACCGCGACCGGTGGCCGTCGCCCCTGTCGCAGCGCACCGGCGGTGGCGACGCCGAGACCGGCGAGGGTGATCACCGTGGCGCCGGCCAGATAGAGCCAGGGAACGGACGTCGTCGAGGGTGGTGGGTCGAACACCCCGGTCAGCACCGCCACCAGGACCTGCGACAGCAGCCACCCCACCCCCGCGCCGGCGAGGAGCCCGCCGACCGTGAGCACCGTCGCCTCCGCGGTGACCAGGTCGCGGAGCTGGCGCCGGGTGGCGCCCAGCGCGGTCAGGATCGCGAAGGTGCGACGCCGTTCGGTCAGCCCGAGGAACAGCACCAGCCCGCCCGCGGCGGCGGCGAGCACCAGCGCGAATCCCAGCTCGATCGCGGTCAGGCCGGCCAGGTCGACGGCCGTCAGGCTCGATCCCACCGTCGAGCGGGTGTGCGCGATGTCCGTGACGCTCGCCGACGCACCCAGCCGGGACCGGATCTGCGCGGCGACCCCGGTGACGTCGTGTCCTCCGGTGTCGACGAGGAACGCCCCCACCGCACCGCTGCCGGTCTTCGCCGCGACGTAGGAGGCGTTGGCGACGAAGAAGCTGTCCTTCGGCGCCGTCGGGAACTCGGCGACGATCCCCGCATAGTGGAACGCCACCGTGACCGGCTGCTTGGTCGTCGTGTCCTGCAACCGCAGGTTCAGCAGGTCCCCGGGCAGCAGCTGATAGTCCTTGACGGTCTCGGCGGACACCAGGATCGAGTCCGGTGCCGCGGCGAGGGTGCTCATCAGCGCGCGGGCGCTGCCGCCCTGGAAGTAGGAGTCCTGCAACCCGGTGACGTTCGTGATCGTGTCCGGCCGCACCCCGTAGAGGTCCTGCAGGTCGGGGCCGATGTAGGCGAAGCGGTGCTGCAGCGGTTCCACCGCCTTCACCCCCGGCACGGCGGCGATCGGTGCAGCCGTCTCGGCACCCACGCGCACGCCGGGGGATTCGGTGACCGTGACGTCCGCGCCGTTGGTCAGCCGGGCGTCGGCCTCGGCCTGCGCCTGGTAGGTGGCGTTGAACGTGGCGGTGGACACCGCGAACGCCAGCGCCAGCCCGAGCAGCACGATCGAGCGTGCCATCGGACTGCGCCCGCGGGCCATCATCGCCGCCGCGGTCGATGCCAGCCGGCCGGCGGCCGGACGTACGGCACGCCCCATCAGCCGGCGGCGCCGCAGCGACATCTCGACGAGGCGCCACACCAGCAGCCCGGATCCGGCCCACAGCAGCGCCGGTCCGGCGAAAGCCCAGTAGGACACCGAGATCGTCGGCACCCCCTCCGGAGCGAGGACGAGCTGATAGCCGGTACCGGTGGTGGCCCACACCAGCAGTCCGCCGCCGGCGAGCAGCAGTACGTCCACGCCGTAGCGGGCGTACCAGGGCGCGCGTTCCCGCGACGGGCCCGAGGCCACCGTGCGGCGCGCGGCGACCACCGTGGCCGAGCGCAGGTCCCGGTAAGCAGGGACCAGGACCGCGGCCGCGGCGATCAGCAGCCCGACCAGCGCGGAACCGGCCGTCCACGCGACCGTGGACGCGGTGGTGGCGCCGAAGCGGACGGCGCCGAACGCCAGCCACCCCACCACGGCCGCGGCCGCCAGGCCGAGCAGGGCTCCGACCAGTCCGACCAGCCCTGCCTCCACCGCGGCCAGCCGCAGCACCTGGGCCGTGCTCACCCCACGGGTGCGGGCCAGCGCCTGTTCGCGGCGTCGCCGCCCCGCGCCGGCTGCGGCCACCGCCATGGTCAGCAACCCCGCCAGCACGGCCCCGGGCAGCCCGAGGAACACGAACAACACCCGGGCGTAGGCGGCGTCCGAGCGGGCGGCGTCCAGGGCCGCGCCGAGGTTGTCCCCGACCACCGCGGTACCGGCGCTGTGGGCCTCGAGGTTGCGCGCCTGACCCGACTCCTGGACGAACGCCGACGCCGGATCCGCCGGCAGGACGTGGGCTCGCGCCACGTGGATCTGGGTGTGAGTGCCGTCGGGTGTAGCGGTGGCCAAGGTCAGGGGCGCGTACAGGTCCTGCCAGCGCGCCTCGGGAAGGAGGACCACGTTGTCCGGTGGCGCGTTCGGCTGGCTCCCCGCCGGTGCGCCGACGGTCTGGAACAGCGAGTTCGCGGCGGGCAGCTCGACGACCCCGTCGACCGTCAGCGGGGTGGCCGCGCCGCCCGGGAGGTTCACGGTGATCGTTTCGCCGGGAGCGACCCCGAGATTCGCGGCGGTCTGCTGGGCCAGCAGCACGCCACGGGCGGCCCCGGCGAGGGTGCGCAGCTCGCCCGGGAACGTCGCGCGGTAGGTGTCGGGCAACCCGAGCACGACCGCGGCGCCGGTGGTCTGCGTGGTCGCACCGGTGGTGGCAGTGAGCCCGTCGGCCCGGCCGAACCCGACCGGTACGGCCTGCTGGGTGCCCGGTGTGGTGCGCACCGTGTCCAGCACCGCGGCCGGGTCGGCGCCGGGTTGCACCTGGACCTGCCAGTCCACCGTGACGTCCCGGACGGCGCGGGCGGTCATCGAGGCCTGCGAGGAGGCGAGGAACGCGCCGAGTGAGGCCAGCAAGGCCACCGCGATCGCCACCCCCGCCGCGGCGACCCCCAACCGGCCGGCCCGACGACGGACGAGCCCGTGGAGCCAGATCGTGATCACGAGGTCTCCTCGACGAGGAGCCGGCCGTCGTCCATCCGCCAGTGGTGCGGAAGCCGCCGCGCCACCTGCTCGTCGTGGGTCGACACCACGAGCGCCGCCCCCAGCTCGTCGGCCGTCTCCAGCAGGACGGTCATCACCCGCTCGCCGGTGAGGTGATCGAGCTGCCCGGTGGGCTCGTCGGCCAGGATCAACCGAGGCCGGCTGGCCAGCACCCGGGCGATCGCAACCCGCTGTGCCTGCCCGCCGGAGATCTCCTCGGGCAGCCTGCGCGCCAGCTCCCCGATCTCCAACCGACGAATGGCCGCGTCCGCGCGCTCGGCCGAGTCGACCTCGCCGACGCCGGCCAGCAGCAGCGGCAACGCGATGTTCTCGACCACGTCGAGGGCCGGGACGAGGCTCGGGCCCTGGAACACCGTCCCGACGACCCCGGGACGGCCCTGCGGCGGCCCGTCCAGCCCGGGCCAGGACAGAGAGCCCGCGGTCGGTGTGTCCAGCCCGGCGAACAGGTGCAGCAGCGTCGACTTCCCCGAACCCGACGGCCCGGTCAGCGCCACCCGCATGCCGGGGGTGACCGTGCAGGTCGTCGGCCGCACCGCGGCGACCGCGATCCCGCCCCGGGTGAAGGTGCGGCTCACCGCGTCGGCGGAGACCAGCGGCGTCGTCGCGATGCTGTCGAGGATCGGGTCGTGGGTCCTGATCTGTCCGGCGCTCACGCGGCCACCCGGCCGTCGTCGAGACGCACGATCCGGTCCGCGGCCGCGGCGACCGCCGGGCTGTGGCTCGCCACGATCACCGCGACCCCGTTCCGGGCGGCAGCAGCCAGCAGGGCCAGCACCTCGGCCTCGGTGGCGGTGTCGAGCTCGCCGGTCGGTTCGTCGGCCAGCACCACGACCGGGTCCCCGGCCAGCGCCACCGCCAGGCCTGCACGCGCGGCCTCCCCACCGGAGAGCTCGTCGGGGTACGCCGCGCTCCGGGCGTCCAGCCCGACCCGATGCAGGAGATCGAGGTCGGCCGGGCCCGACGGCGAGGGAGCCACGGCGCGCACGAAGGCGAGGTTGGCGCCGACCGTGAGGTGCTCGAACAGGTTCGACGACTGGGTAAGGATCCCGATCCGCTGCGCCCGCATCCGGGCCCGCACCGGCTCGGGCCGGTGACTCAGCCGGTGTCCGGCCACCAGCACCGTGCCCCCGTCCGGCTCGTCGAGCCCGGCCAGACACGCGAGCAACGTCGACTTCCCCGAACCCGACGGGCCCACGACCACGACCAGCTCGCCGGCCGCTACGGCCAGCGAGACGCCCTGCAGGGCCAGGGTCTCCTCCTCGCCGGCCCGGAAGAACCGGTACAGCGACCGGGCCTCGATCGCGAGGGCACCACCCTCGGAGGGCCCCGCCGCGGAGGACGCGGCGGTCACAGCTGCCACCGCAGCGAGTCGGTGATGGTGCGCCACGGGTCGACGTTGTCGGAGCCGTTCGGTCCCGACAGCGTCAGGATCGCCTCCTGGCCGTTCCCCCAGAACGCGTAGCGCTCCACCGCCTCGGTCACGGACTTGCCGGTGACGGGGTCGGTGGGGGAGTTCGCCGTGTAGGTGGCCAGCACAGCGGGCCCCGCTCTGCGCTGCACGGCCTGCACGTCGCCCAGCGCAAACCCGGGTGCCGATCGCTGCAGCTGGGGAACGTCCTCGGCCCGCACCGAGGCGACGTCCGGCGCGGCAGCCAGCGGCCGCGTCTCGATCCGGACGCTGTTGAACTTGTCGGTGAACACCGTCGCCCCCGCGTCGCTCGACCGTGCCCATCCCTGTGGGACCGACACCGTGAACGGCGCCCCGGCCGGGGTGACGGGGACGAACACCTGGTTGTCCGGGATGTCGCCCGCCGCGACGACCTCCGGGGCGTTGGGATCCGGAGCGCCGGCGGGCGCCGACGAGTCGGCCGCCGGTGCCGGCCCTGCGCTCGGGGAGGCCGGTGGTGCACCACACGCGGCTGCCGCCAGGACGACCCCCACCGCGGCGACGCCCACCACGAACCGGTCCCGGGCTGCCGCGGCGCGCGTGTCGGGTCCCCGGCGCCCGCTCGGCCGGCCGGGCGAGCGGGCGTCGGACCCGTGCTCTCTGCTCATGACGACCACACTGGCGCGGCGACGATGAGCTGCCGATGAGTACGGGATGAGGACGGACCTGCGCGTCCCAGAGGCACCGTCGCACTCTTGCGGATCGACGGTCAGCCGAGTGCTGTGATCAGTGCCGTGAGCGCGGCCTTCTCGCTGCCCGGGTCCGGACTCGTCGCCCGGAGCTCGCGCAGCACGGTGTCGATCCTGCCGTCGATCTCGGTCCAGGCGGCCTTGTCCTTCGGCTTCAGGCGTGCCTGGGCGTCGTCCCAGCCGAGTTCGAGGTCATCGACGCGGGCCGTGGCGCCGGACTGGTCGCCGGCGTTCAGGCGATCCAGGGTGTCCTGCGTGATCACACGGAAGGCCGAGAGGTCTCCGAGGGGCGAGGGGGGTGCGGGCCGGCTTCCGCCGGCAGCCGGCGCGGCGACCGCCGTGGCCGCCGCGCCCTGGGGCGTCGCGTCCTGCTGCAGCGAGGACGTGCGCAGGAAGTAGCCGGTCGCCGCGACGCCGACGAGGAGCGCCACCACGACGACCGTCTGCCACAGGCCTCCGCGTTCCCGCGCCTCGTCGCCGTCGCCGTCGCCGTCGCCGTCGGAGGTGCTCGGGATGACGTCGGCCTTGGTCACCGCCAGGTAGGTGACGATGCCGACGATGCCGGCGACGAAGATCAGACTCGTCACCGTCGCGCCCAGACCGAGCCCGCCCTGGGTCGGCGGCTGGGAGAGGTAGTCACCGATCGATGCCCCGAGGGGACGGGTCAGGATGTAGATGATCCAGAACGAGAGGACGGAGTTGAGTCCGACCCGCCAGGCGACCGCGGTGACGACGATCAGTGACGTCACGATCACCCCGGTCACCAGGTAGCCGAGCCCCAGCACCTCGGCCATGAGGTCGCCGGTGGCGGTACCGAGCGCGAAGGTGAAGAGGATCGCGAGCCAGTAGAACGCCTCACGTCGCCTGGTGACGACGGAATGGATGGAGAGCGTCTTCTCGCTCAGGTACCACGCGAGGAAGGTGAGGCCGAGCAGAACACCGAAGATCAGGGTGCTCGCCTCGAGCGGCAGGCCGACGTTGTCGGTGAGGTTGTCGGTCACCAGGGTGCCGAAGACGCTCACGAGGGTCACCGTCAGCCAGTACCTGCTCGGTATGTAGCGGTTCGCGCTGAACTGGAAGAACAGGGCGACGACGAGCAGCACGCCCGTGACGACGGAGACGCCGGTCAGGCCGAGGTTCAGGTTGATGTTCAGGAAGTCGGCGGCCGATTCCCCGACGGTGGTGCAGAGCACCTTGATGACCCAGAAGTAGACGGTGACTTCCGGGACCTTGTTGAGGAGCTGGCGGCTCGGTGCGAGGGCATGTGGGGAGGTCATGACGCTATCCGGGTCCGATCGCTTCGGCAGCAGAGTGGGCGGATGCGCCGGCATCCGACTGAACGCGACCGCGGCCCCGAGAACACCGCCGTAACGGGGAGGATCCGGGGTGGAAGGGGCAGCCGCGGCACGACGGGCAGGACGCTAACGAGACTCGGGTTAGCGACCGGTCGGAGGAAGGTGAGCGGACGGCAAACTCTGTCGACGGGCGCTCAGCCCGAGTCCGACGGCGCGTCCTGCTGCGCCCCGGGGCGGGAGTTCCGGGGGTCGAGGAGGGGAGCGCTCTCCGGTTCGAGTCCTCGCGCAGGGTCGGCCGAGGGCCTGCGGCTCTCGCGGCGCCAGGTGTTGAACAGAGCGATCATCGACGCGACCCAGGCTGCCCCGAGGACGTAGCCGGCGAGCACGTCGGACACGTAGTGCACGCCCAACGCGACCCGGGAGAATCCGATCGCCAGCACCATCAGGGCAGCGACGACGATCGCGACGGGCCGCGCGGGACCGCGCAGAACCGGGAGGAACACCAGCAGCAACACCGAGTACCCGACCATGGCGGCCTGGGCGTGGCCGCTGGGGAAGCTCGCGCCGTTGGCGTGCACGACCGGGTCGGTCAGCACCGGCCGGGCGCGGTGTACGGCCACCTTCACGAGCTCGTTGAGCAACGGGTTCACCGCCACGGTGACGGCCACGAACACCGCGAGCCGGGTCAGCCGCCGCCACAGCAACCACCCCGTCACGGCGGTGAAGCCGAGCAGGTACACCCACCAGGACCCGATCGTGCTCAACGCCTCCATGGCCACGACGAAGGCGCGGTTGCCGACCGCCAGGCCGTGCAGACCGTCCCGCGCCGCCTCGTCGGCCTGCAGCAGCGGTGGCCACTTCTCCTCGACGAGGAACAGCAGCAGCCCGAACGGCACGGCGACCAGGCCGAGCGCGACGCCGGCGAGAACCGCCCCCACCCCGAACCGGGCCCCGCGCGTCGGTTCCTTCGTGTCCATGGGCTCAGTCACTTGCTCAGGTCCCCCGGAACGGCCCCGGCCAACCCCGCGACGCGAAGCAGTCGTCGGAGGATCACCGGTCGCGGGGGGAGCCCGCGTCGAGCACTCTGTCGAACCCCTCCGAGAAGGCGGCCCATTCTCGACGCCGCGTGTCCAACACGCGTTCGCCCAGCGGGGTCAACAGGTAGCGGCGGGTTCCGTCCTCCCAGCTGACCCGCATCAACCTGTTGTTCCTGAGTCGATGAAGCGCGTGATAGACGCTGTGCTCCGAGAGCGAGAAGATCCCACCGCTGAGCCGGCGGATGACATCGATCAGACGGGCCGCGTTCCCCGGACTGTGTCCCGCCGCCGCGAGGAGTAGGACGGCCATGTCCTCGCGGTGCCGGACCGGCACGGTGCGAAACCGCGGGCGAGGCGTCGCGGCAGGGACAGCGTGGCCTGGACGTTGCGGGTCCGCCGCGGCGGGTGCACGGGTTCTCGTCGATCTACGCACATCGTCCTCCATCGCTTCCGGCTCCTGCGAACGGGATTCCGGATCCGGGTCAGCGGCGCGCGGCCCTTCCGAATCCTGTTCTCCCTCCTCGACTTCCTCCCTGATATCCCGGCGGCTCCGGGCGGAACCGTGAAGTGAAGTGGTTGTCCGGTCCGACCGCAGTTCCGGCCACACCGTTGTGCGCACGGCAACGTACTCACCGCCGAGCACCGGTCGCCCCGTTTCGGAGCCTGAGGGCCACTAGCACCGATTACCGGCCGTCCTGCGAGAGCATTGTCCGGCAGATGTCCTAATGCCGTCTAGGCCGTGCGGCGTCGACAGTTCGCCAGGGGCGAGAATGGTCCCTCCCTCACCTGGCCGTACGGATTCTCGCAGACGGGGAGGAAGCTGCGGCAGATGGCGTATTTCGGCGTGGAACGGCGTACTCGGCAGGTCCCGGCAGCGGGATGCGGGTATTGATGACCCACCGGCGTCGCGTGAGGGCGCGACTCGAGCCGACGAGGAGGAACCCGGGTGGACCTCGACATCCGCTGGCGTCCGGAGCCGCGCCAGGATCTCGGCCGAGCGGGATGGTTGTCGTCCTCCGCCGGTGCGGGTGCCCGTTGACCGCCGCGGCGAACGACGCCACGGTCCGCGGTCTTCGCGCTCTGCCGCACGAGCCTCGGGCGGACCCGGTCGAGAGGCTCAAGACGAGCCTGAAGGAGCTGCTCCGCGCTCTGCTCCGACGTGCCGTGGGCGTGGCCCTCGAGCAGGTCGAGCACCTCGCGACGTCGTTCGACGCGATGGCGGCGTCGGGCGGGTTCGCGCTGAGCGGCGTTCTGGGAGGTATCCGGGCGCGCCTCGCCGGGAAGAACCCGCTGTGGGGTGCCCTGAAGGCGGCCGTCGGTTCGCTCAGCCCGGGCGTCCGGGTGGCCCTCGTCCTCGCTCTCGTCCTGGCCCTCGTCCTGCTCCCGGTGACCGTCGTCCTCCTGTTGATCGCGCTCATCGTCGTGATCATCGTCGCGGCGTCGAAGTCCTAGGACGGACCCCGAAGCGCGTCCTCCCAGGAGCCGGTTTCACGGGAGTTCGGCTCATCGAGGGCGGCTTCAGGGTTCCTGAGCGGCGCTGCTTCCTGCATTGTGGAGAAGGGTGAGGAGAGCTCTTCGCACCCATCACCCCCTTTGCTCTTCGGTGATCGGATCGGGGATGGGTGGGCGCCGACGTCCAGGTGGTGCTTCATGCATCGGCCGATCGGGCATTTTCTGCGAGCATTCAGGCCGAACAGGTGAATATTCGACCCCGGTCGCCCGGATGACGATGGTGAATCTGGACCGCCTGGCAGGATGATCTGCGCCGAACGGCGCAACTCTCCTGGATCTTCGCCGTTCCGGTGTGCGAACTAATGGCAGCGGGTAGAAGCTGACGACCCCGGTTCGCGTCCGACACCGGTCCCCACTACACGACGCATGATCGACGATCACGACGGTTCGACACGGAGCGGGCACTACACCAGGAGGCACCATGAAATGCGGCGCACGAGTAGCCATGGGAGTGGCCGGCGGCTATCTCCTGGGACGAACGAAGAAGATGAAGCTCGCCCTCATGCTCGGTGGCATGGCGGCCGGTCGCCGTGCGGGTGGGCCGGGTGAGCTCCTGGCCCAGGGCAGCAAGCTCCTCGAGCGTTCGCCCGAGCTGGCCGCGTTGACCGACCAGGTGCGCGGCCGTCTCCTCGACGCGGGCAAGGGGGCCGCCATGGCGGTCGCCGCACGGCAGGTCGAGTCCCTGACCGACAGGGTCGGCAAGCGGGTCGAGTCCCTCGGCGATCTCGGCGCGCCGAAGCGCCGCCCCGCCGAGGCCCCGGACGACGCCGAGGAGGCCGACGACGTCGCCGACGAGACCCACGACTCCTACGCGGACGAGGAGACCGGCGACGAGCCGGACGCCCGGGACGGGGCTGCCGACGCGGAGGACGCGGGTGCGGACGTGGAGGCGGAGGAGCCGCCGGCGGAGGAGTCGGCGCCTCCGCGTCGACGGCGCACCGCCAGGGCCGCGGGCAACGCCGGTGGCGCGGGTGGCGCGGGTGGCGCCGGTGGCAAGGCCACGGCCGGGCGGGCCGCTGCGGCGGGCACGAAGGCCGCACGTGGTGCGGCGTCGAAGGCCAAGGCGGGCCGGAGGACCAGCAATGCCTGACGGGACGACGAAGCTCGCCGACGCACTTCCGGCCGACGCCCTGAAGGGCGCGGGACAGCGACTTCTCGGGCTGGTGGTACAGCGGGCTGCGGACGCTGCGACGGAACGGGTGACGAGCTTGACCGACCGGCTCAACGACGTCTCCGAGAACGGCGGGCAGGGCCTTCGGGCCGCGCTCGGGGGTAGGTCGCAGGACGAGCGCGACGAGGACGACGACAGGGCCGAGGGCGACGAGGACGGCGACCGGGACGGCGGGGGCGGAGGCTTCCTCTCCCGTCTGAAGGAGAAGGTCAAGGGCGTCTTCGGGGGCGGCGGGGGCGACGGGGACGGCCCCGGCGGGGGCAGGGGCTCCAGCGGCAAGAAACTCAAGGTCACCAACATCGTCGAGCACCTCGACGTCGGCCTGCCGTTGCGGACGACGTACGACCTGTGGACGCGGTTCGGCGACTTCCCGACCTTCATGAAGAAGGTCGAGACCGTCGACACGATGTCGGACGAGAAGACCCAGTGGCAGGCGAAGATCTTCATCTCGCGTCGCCAGTGGGAGGCCACGATCCTCGAGCAGGTCCCGGACTCCCACATCGTGTGGCGCTCGAAGGGTGCCAAGGGACACGTCGACGGCGGGGTCAGCTTCACCGCGATCGGGCCGAACGCGACGAGGGTGCTCCTGGTGCTGGAGTACTGGCCCAAGGGTCTGTTCGAGTACACGGGCAACCTCTGGCGTGCCCAGGGCCGCCGTGCCCGGCTGGAGTTCAAGCACTTCCGCCGGCACGCGATGACGACCGTCCTGCTGCACCCGGAGGAGGTCGAGGGCTGGCGCGGCGAGATCCACGACGGCGAGGTCGTGAAGACGCACGAGGAGGCACTCGAGGAGGAGCAGCGCGCCGGCGAGGAGGGCGAGGAGGAGTCCTTCGACGAGACCGGCGACGAGTCCCGCGACATGGAGGCCGTCGAGGACGAGACGGCGGAGGAGGAGCGGCCGGAGGACGAGGACCTCGAGGACGTCGACGACGAGTACGACCTCGAGGACGTGTCCGGGGACGAGGACGAGGAGGACGAGGACCTGCCCGAGTACGAGAGCGACGAAGCGGTGGACGAGGCGGACGAGGAGCCCGCCGCCGAGGAGCCCACCGACGACGAGCTCGCCGACGAGGGTGAGCCGGCCGAGGAGGAGCCGGCCGAGGAGGACGAGGCACCGGCTCCCGCGCGCCGCGGTCGGGGGCGCAGGGAGCCGGCCGGTGCCGGCGGGCGACGGGGGCGCTGACCCATGACGGTAGCCACGCAGCAGGGCGGCGGCGGGTACGTCGAGCGAGGGGGAGGGGGCGGCGGTTCGAGCGGTCTCGCCGACGTCGTCGAGCTCATCCTCGACAAGGGCCTCGTCATCGACGTGTTCGTCCGGGTCTCGCTCGTCGGGATCGAGATCCTGACGATCGACGCGCGCATCGTCGTCGCGAGCGTCGACACGTTCCTCCGGTTCGCCGAGGCGACCAACCGCCTGGACCTGTACGGGAAGGGCAAGGGCGGGAAGGACCTGACCCAGCTCACCCAGGGGGTGATGGAGGGCGGCGCGAAGGGCAAGACCTCCGGCATGCTCGATGCCGCCGTGGACAAGTTCGAGGAGGTCATGAGCAGCCGGCGTGAGGAGCGCGAGGAAGCGCCGCGGCGGCGGCCGAGGCAGCGTTCCAGGGAGGAAGACGGGTGAGCGCCACGTATGTCTACGGCCTGATCGCGGCCGACGCCGACCTGCCCGAGGACCTGGTCGGGCTGGGCCCGTCCGGGTCGGTGAGCACCGTCGCCCACGGGAAGCTCGCCGCCATCGTCAGCGACGTGCCGATGGACCGTCCGCTCGGCACCCGGGACGATCTCCTGGCGCACGAGCGCGTCGTGGACTCGGTTGTCAACCACACGACGGTCCTCCCGATGCGCTTCCCCGCGGTCGTCGAGGAGGAGGGCCTGGTCGAGGAGCTGCTCGGGCCACACCAGGAGCACTTCCTCGCCATCCTCGACCGGCTCGACGGAAAGGTGCAGTACACCCTCAAGGCCCGCTACGAGCAGGACGTCCTGCTCCAGGAGATCCTCGAGGAGGACGAGCAGATCCGTCGGCTGCACGAGCAGGTCCGGGAACTGCCGGAGGACGCGGCCTACTACGACCGGGTCAAGCTCGGTGAGCTGATCGTCCGGGCCCTGGAGAAGCGGCGCGAGGTGGATGCCGCCGACATCGTGGAACGTCTCGAGCCGTTCGCCGCGGACGTCTCGACCACCACGCCGTCGCAGCCGGAGGACGTGGTGCTCGCCGCCTTCCTGGTCGAACGGGATGCGGTGCCGGCGTTCGACGAGGCCGTCGAGGACCTGGGCCGGGACACCCACGAGTGGTTGCGCCTGCGCCTCCTCGGACCGCTGGCCCCCTACGACTTCATCCCGCAGGAGTGACGGCGGTGGGAATCGTGTCCGGGCTGCTGGGCCTCCCGCTGGCGCCGGTCCGCGGGGTCCTGTGGCTGGCCCAGCAGATCCAGGAACAGGCCGAGGAGCAGTACTACGACCCCGCACGCATCCGGGCGCAGCTGGAACAGGTGGACGAGGCGCGCCGGTCCGGGGAGCTCTCCGAGGAGGAATGTGCCGAGATCGAGAACGAACTTCTGCAGCGCCTGATGACGCGCCGGGTCAGACCGGGCTAGGACGGCCGTGGCAGCGGACGACGAGCAACGGCGACCGGCGGAACGGCGCCGTCCCGAGCGTGCGGGATCCACCTCCCGCTCGGGTGCGGCGTCCCGTTCGGCTCGGGCACGCACCTCGCCCGACGACGGTGACGACCCGGCGGAGTCGTCCCGCGCGTCCAACGGAAGACCGGACCGGATCTCGGCCGCTGCTGCGGCCCGCCGGGCCGCCGAGCAGGTGGTGGCGCTCACGGGACGCGACTTCGAGAGCGTGATCTCGATCGAACGCACCGAGGACGGGTGGTGTGTCGGGGTGGAGGTGGTCGAGACGCACCGCATCCCGGACTCGGCGGACATCCTGGCGTCGTTCGAGGTGAACGTGGACCGCCGGGGCGAACTCACCGGCTACCGCCGGACCCGTCGGTACAGCCGCGGACAGCTCCAGCAGGGAGGACGATGACGTCCGGAGGAATCCCGGTACCCGGCCGCGCACGCCCGCCGGAGCACAGGCAGGAGTCGACGAACCTCGCCGACATCCTAGAACGCGTCCTGGACAAGGGCATCGTGATCGCGGGCGACATCCGCGTGAACTTGCTCGACATCGAGCTCCTGACGATCAAGATCCGGCTGCTCGTCGCGTCCGTGGACAAGGCGCGGGAGATGGGGATCGACTGGTGGGAGCACGATCCGAGCCTGAGCTCCGGACAACCCGACCTGCGCGAGGAGAACAAGCAGCTGCGCGCGCGGGTGGAGGCCCTCGAGGCCGGTCGGAACGGCCAGGAGGAGGCGGGGCAGGCCGACGAGCAGCCGGAGCCGGCCGCGTCGGAACGGAGGAGGCGATGACCCCGGGCACCCTGACCTACCTGTACGCGGTTCGAACCGCGACGGGCCCCGGGGCGAGCTCGGTGCCGGGAGTGGACGGCGAACGGCCACGGCTCGTCGTCGAGGGTGAGCTGGCCGCCGTCGTGGGGTCGGTCGACGCGTCGCGCTTCGACGAGGAGGCCCTGGCCCGCGACCTGGAGGACCTCGGCCGGCTGGAGTCGCTGGCCCGCGCGCACCACGCCGTGGTGGCGGAGGCCGCGCGCACGCAGCCGACCGCCCCGATCCGTCTGGCGACCCTCTACCGCGACGACGACGCGGTCCGGCACCTCCTCACGGACCGGGCCGCGGAGTTCACTGCGATCCTGGAGCGGATCGAGGGCCGATGGGAGTGGGGCGTCAAGGCCTACGTGAAGCCGACGACCCGGCCGGAGGAGCACGAAGCGGGCTCGCCCTCGACGTCGGACCGGCCGGGCACGTCCTACCTGCTGCGCCGCCGGGCGGACCGGGACCGCGGGGAGCGGGAACGCGAGCGGGCGCGCACCGCGGCCGACGACCTGCACCGGACGCTGCGCACCCACGCGGCCGCCGGCCGGCTGTTCCCGCTCCAGGACGCGCGGCTGAGCGGTCGCTCCGAGGAGATGGTGCTCAACGCGACCTACCTGGTGGACGCGGGGAAGGAGGACGGCTTCCGCAGCGCGGTGGACTCCGCCGACGGTGCGGCGGTGGAGCTGACGGGCCCGTGGCCACCGTTCTCCTTCGCCTCCCTGGAGAGCACATGACCCTCGTCCGGCCGGACGACGAGCTCTCCCTCGTCGACCTCCTCGACCGGCTGCTCGCCGGCGGGGTGATGATCACCGGGGACATCACCATCTCGCTGGCGGACGTCGACCTCGTGCACGTGTCCTTGCGAGCCCTCATCAGCTCGGTCCAGACACTGCTGGAACCCGGGAGCGCCGATGCCTGAGCTGCCCCGCCGCATCGAGGCACAGCCGGACACGGTCGGCCGTGACCTCGGTCGTCTCGTCCTGACGATCGTGGAACTGCTCCGCCAGCTCATGGAGCGGCAGGCGCTGCGCCGGGTGGAGGTGGGTGACCTGTCCGACGAGACCGTCGAACGCCTCGGCCTCGGCCTGATGCGGCTGGAGGAGGCCATGATCGAGCTGAGGGAGCATTTCGGCCTCGAGCCCGGTGACCTCGACATCGACCTCGGTCCGCTCGGGCATCTCCTGGGGCCGGAGGCAGGACAGCGCTGAGGGACCCGGTGCCCTCGCTCAGGCCGGGGTGGCGCGTGCCGGTGCTCCCGGAGCCACGCCCAGCGCGGCGAGCGCCTCGTCGATGCCGGCGTGCAGGTCGAACAGCTCGCGCAACCCCGCCCCCGCGATCGCCGCCAGCACCGCATCCGACGGGACGGGGCAGAGCCCGACGTCGAGCCGGCCCGCCCGCACAGCCGCCCGTACCAGCATCTCCACCCCGGCCGGGCTCATCTCGTCGACCCCGGACAGGTCGAGCACGACGCCCCACGGATGCCGGTCCAGCGTTTCGTCGAGGACGTCCCCCAGCTGTTCGGCCGCGGCGTCGTCGAGCGGACCCGGCGCGGCAGCCAGCAACGGGATTCCGGGCCGCAGGTCCGCGGCCCGGGCCGGGCCGGCGCTGGAGGCGGTGTTCATCGCTCCACCCAAGCGGGCGAGCTTTCCTCGGGTCGATCCGGTTCGCGCAGTGTTCGGGACGATCGACGCGGGCGATCCGGGGGGTTCATCGCTGTGACCGTCCCCGCAGCGTGGCCGAGGGGGCCACGCGGTGACGGGCCTGATACGTCGCGGCGAAGCGGCCGGTGTGGACGAACCCCCATCGCCGAGCGACCCGGCTGACGGTGGTCGCGGCGGGGCCGGCCTCCACCGCATCGACCACCCGCCGCAGCGTTCACCGCGAGGGAGTCGTAGTCGTCGCTGGTGGTCATGACGACCGTCCCGGTCGGCCGGAAGACCGCGGCCCTGCTCGGGTCGATGTCCACCGCGCCGTCGCGGTGCTCGGCGAACATCGTGCCGCGGGACGGGAGGTCGACGTAGACCGCGCCGACCTCCTCGATGCCGATCCGCATCGCCGAGGTGTACCAGGCGTGGCCCAGCGTGACCGTGTCGTGCGCGTGGCCGTCGAACCGGAACTCGTACGGCGAAGGCGCCGAGCACAGCGCGAGCGTGGTGGGGAAGTAGTTCCTCGCGATCGCGTCGCGGGCGTCGGTGAGGTCGAACTCGTGGAACGAGAACGGGACAGGGACTGACACCGGTGGGCCTCCTCGGGTCGCGCACCGCCCGCGGTCGGCACGATCGGGGCGCCGAGGTTACGCCGCGGAACTTCCGGAACGTCTCGCGCCGACCGGGCCGAGTCGTGCCGGACCGCCCGGCCCGGCAAACCCCGCCCCGGCCGGACGGTTGCGCTCGTCAGACCCACGCGTCACCTGCCGCTCGCCGTCGATCCTGGTTCCGGACGAGATCACCCGAGGGCGTCGGTCGACGCGGCGTTCGGTCGAGCGAGGGAGAGGGAGGAAGAACATGGCTGTGACCGTGGGATCGTTGGTGACCTGCGAGGCGAAACCGGGCAGGGAGGCCGCCGCGCCCGTCAGGCGCGCCCGCCTCGGCCGGCGGTTCCGGGCGCGCGGACCACCCGGGCGCGGCGTGGGTTCGGCCGGCTTCGGTCCCGGGTGCCCTCGGCAGGGTCACAGCACCTCGAGGGGTTGCCGTCGCCGCGGCGGGGGGAACGCCTCGTCCGGCAGTTCGAGGTCGGCCGGCTCGAGCCGCACGTCGAGCGCCGCGGCGTCGTCGCGGACGTGCGCGGTCGGCCCGGCCCTGGGAACGGCGATGACTCCGCCGGACCGCAACACCCAGGCCGGTGCGGCGCGGGCGGGGGTGATCCCGTGCCCGCGCGCGACCTCGGCCAGCACGGGGTGGCCCAGCGGCCTGCCCTGTTCCACGGGCGAGTACGCCATCACCGGCAGGCCACGGTCGCGGCACAGCGGAAGCAGGGCGTACTCGGGTCCGCGCCGCTGCAGGTTGTAGAGGATCTGGTCAATGGCCACGTTCCCAGTCCGAGCACAGGCACCGGCTCGCCCGACGGGAGCGGCAGCGTCCGCGGCGCGGTTCTGCTCACGGAACGCCCTTTCTCCGTGTCGTCCTCGGTCACCGCCGAGCGTGCCCCGGCTCCACGGGTGGTGCCTCGGCCTCGCGGAGCCATTGCCGGGTCATCGGACCGGCCCACCGGGACGCCTGACGGCGGTGGGGAAGGATGCCGGATCCGTCACTCAGGTTCCGAGGTGCGTGGCGCGGTCGTGAAGGCCCTGGGCGGCGGCAGCTTCGCCGGGTCCTCGGCTGCCGGCCTTGTCAGCGGAGGCGGGAAGGAGTAAACCGTCTCTCACGGGAACCGGCAGGCCAAGGCCGAAACGGAAGAGAAGGTTCGACCTCCCCGGCCGGAGCCCTTCGACTCGAGTATCGGGCACCCACGCGAAGCACGCCGCGAAAAGGTATCGGGCCCCTGGGGTCTGCGCCAGCGGGCGATCATCGCCTCCTGCCGCCGAGACCACTCACCACGGCGCCCTGTGCACGCTTGGTAACCCGATCTCGAGTCCTCGGGGGCCCGCTCCGCGGGGCGCGTGGGGCGGGCCTTCGGGCCAGTACGCGGGCCTGATGACGATGGTCTCCGTCTCGCTGCCGTAGGGCTCGAGGGTCCGTCGAGGATCCCGGAGGTCGTCCGGTTCCGCGGCGGCGGTGGCGGCGATGCGGTGACGACCTTCGACGGCGCCGGTGATGCGGGCGGCCACCCGGCGGTCGTCGGTCGTTCCGTTGCGGCGGTGCCGGCCGCCGAGGACCCGGGCGACGGGCCCGCAGCCCTCACCGAGGGGGAACCTGCGGAAGGTGCGCCACATCGTGAGGTCGTAGGCGATGGCCAGGCCGCCGCCCAGGAGCAGGGGTGCGCCGCAGGCGATGAGCGGTCCGCTGAGCATCAGGCTGGAGGTCAGCGGGCTGGCCGAGACGGCGACGCTGCGCGCGACGGTGGTCAGGCTGGCGGCCGCGGTGCGTTCCTCGGGCGTGACGATCGCTGCGGTGAAGGCCTGTCGAGCGGGGACGTCGATCTTCGACAGCGTCTGCCGGGCCAACAGCACCGCGGCAGCCAGCCCGAACGTCGGGGCCACCGGCACACACAACAGCAGGACGTTGGACAGGAAGTGGGGGACGAGCATCGCGGTCAGCAGACCGCGGCGTCTCGCCAGCGCCGGTGCGACGGCCTGGCTCAGCGCGGGCAGCAGGTTCGTCGCGAAGAACAGCAGGCCCAGCTCGGTGCTGGACACCCCGTACCGCTGCTGGAACCACAGGGCGAGGATGGCCTGCACCGCCAGCCCACCGGCGAACGCGTCGACCGCGAAGAGCCCGGCGAGGCGCACGACCGGTCCCGAGGGCAGCCGTTTCCGGTCGCGGGCCGGGTCTCCGGCGGCGTTCTCGGGCGGCGTGGCCTCCGGCTCCGCCGCCGGGGTCAGGCCGAGGAACAACACGGCGGTCAGAACTGCGACGACCGTGTAGAGCAGGAACGCCGCGTCGCCCGGCTCCGGGGAGGACAGCAACCCGAGACCGGCAGCCGCCAGCCCGCCCGCGGCACCGGACAGCAGCGCGGCCATGCTGTAGCCGGCGAAGAGGGCCGTGTGCCGCTCCGCCGGGCACGTCTGGGCCAGGATGGCCTGCTCCACGCCGCTGAACGGGCTGTTGTCGTTGGTCGACGGCGAGATCGTGCCGATGAACGCCGCAGCGAGGAGGAGTGGGAACGACTCGGAGAAGGCGAACACGAGCCCGGCCGTGCCCATCAGCCCGGCGGTGAAGATCAATGACGTCCGACGGCCGACGCGGTCCGCGAACAGGCCCATCAGGATGCTGGCCAGCACCGAACCGACCGCCGCCAGGGCCAGCAGCAGACCGACGAGATCCGGGGTGGCCCCGTCCGCGGTGAGCATCCCCGCCAACAGGACGCTGGTGCAGCCGTAGCCGAACGTGCGCAACGCACGAGCGGCGATCACCACACGCGCGTCGTGACTCAACCATCGCGGTCCGAGCATCGCCGGCACCGGGCGATCACCGTGCCCTTCGTAGGCAGTCGGGGCCACCTTCGACCGCATCCAGAAATGCCCGACGGCCCAGGAAGTCGAGGAACGGTCCGGACGCTAGCGGCCCGTTCGCCCCGGGCGTTCACCGCCCGTACCCCTGTTGTTACCCAACGTGTCAGACTCGGATCACGATCGAGCATGCCGAAGGGAAGGCGGATCGCTCTATCAGGACGATCGCGGCTCAGGACGGGAAGGCGCCGGCCTCGGATTTCTCGACGACGCCGATCGGCGGTCGGGAATCTGCGATTGGCCGGATATGTCCGGCGGGAGGCGATGACGAGCGCCCCGGCAAGGAGCGCGGAGACACCTTCGAGTGATTCGCGGGCAGGCAGCGGGCACGACGCTCGGCCGCTTCACGCGGAGGACTCGAGTACCTCCGGCGTCACGCCTGTCGCACGGGTGCGGCCGCGTTGGTCAGGGCGAGCTGGTCCGTCGTGCGACGCTGCAGCTCGTCCCGCTGCTCCGGGGTGAGGCGGTCGCACACCCAGTCCCAGTGCAGGGACACCATGTCCCCGGGCACCACCGCGGCCAGCAGCGATCGCCCGGCCTGCGCCCACCGCGCCCGCTCCTCGACGGGCTCGCCGAGGCCCAGCTCCCGGCCGGACCACGTCAGCGGGCGGGACCGGACCACCACCTCGTCGCCCTCGACCGCGAGCACCGTGCCGTCGCGGATCCGGCACCGGTCCAGGATGTGGAGCGCCGGGCCACCCGCGGTGTTCGTGGCACCTCGGCCGAGCAGCCCCACCCAGGGGTAGACGGTGAAGACCTGGAAGCTGTGGTGCGCGACCGCGGGAAGCCCGCCGGCGAGAACCTCCCAGTTCGCGCCCGTCTCGCCCGCGAACCTCACCCGGATGTCCTTCGCAAACTGCGCCGGGTCCACCCGGTCGAGCAGCTCGTTGCCCACCCAGTAGGCCTCCACCACCCGGGGGTCGAGCGGCGGCAGGGCGGCGGCGGCCGCGATGACCTCGAGGTAGGCGACGGCGCCGTCGAACGCCTGCACGCGCTCGATCATGCCCCCGGCGGCGGCCGCGGCGACGTCGAGGACCGCGTCGGCGTCGGCCGGACCGCAGTAGCCCAGCTCGTTGGGCGGGTAGGCGTAGCGGGCGAACAGCACCTCGCCCGCGGTGGCGGTCGTCGCCATTCAGCAGATCCGGGGGAGCTGCTCGCCGAGGGGCAGGTCGACCACCCGGGTGCCGCCCAGCCCCGTCCTCGCCACCACCATGCCGGGGTGGGCCTCGACGCAGCGGCCGATGGCCACGGCCTCCTTGCCGAGCTCGTGGGCCTGCATGGCGGCGAGCACCTGCTCCGCCTCGCCCGGGGGGACGAACGCGACGAGCTTGCCCTCGTTGGCCACGTAGAGCGGGTCGAGGCCGAGCAGGCTGCAGGCGTTGGCGACCCCTTCAGGCACGGGCAGGTCGCGTTCGACCAGCTCGACGCCCACGCGCGCGACGCGAGCGATCTCGTTGAGGGAGGCGGCCACGCCACCGCGGGTGGGGTCGCGCAGCACGTGCACGTCCGCTCCCGTGGCCAGCATCGCGGCGACCAGGCCGTTCAGCGCGGCACAGTCGCTCTCGACCGTGGTCCCGAACTGCAGCCCCTCCCGGCAGCTGAGGACGGCCACGCCGTGCACCCCGATCGGCCCGCTGACGATCACCACGTCGCCCACCGCGGCGCGGGTCGCCCGGATGTCGACGCCGTCGTCGAGGACACCCACCCCGGCGGTATTGACGTAGATCCCGTCACCGTGCCCCGCGTCGACGACCTTGGTGTCGCCGGTGACCAGCCGGACCCCGGCGACCGACGCCGCGGAACCCATGGCCGTGGCCACCCGCCCGATGTCGCGGAGCGGGGTGCCCTCCTCGAGGATGAACGCCGTCGAGAGGAAGAGCGGGCGCGCGCCGGACATGGCCAGGTCGTTGACCGTCCCGTTGACGGCGAGGTCGCCGATGCTGCCGCCGGGGAAGAACAACGGCTTGACGACGAACGAGTCGGTGGAGAACGCGAGCCGGCCGGGCCCGACGTCGAGCACGGCCGAGTCGCCCAGCTCGGCCTGCGCGGCGTCGCCGAAGGCCGGCAGGAAGAGGTGCTCGACGAGCTCGGCCGACAGCGTGCCACCGCCGCCGTGGCCCATCACCACCGTCGGCGAGTCGCGCAGCGGCACCGGGCACGTCCAGCTGTCCATGTCGATGGTCGGCCGCTCAGGCACCGGCCGCCTCCGTCAGCTCGAGGCGCCGGTAGGTGTAGTACGCGGCGCAGGCGCCCTCGGACGAGACCATGGTGGCGCCCAACGGGTTCCGCGGCGTGCACTCCCTGCCGAACGCGGCGCACTCGTGCGGTTTGATCAGACCCTGCAGCACCTCGCCGGAGCGGCAGATCGCCGACTCGGCGGTGTGGATCCCCCGGACGTCGAACCGGATCTCGGCGTCGAAATCCCGGTAGCGCTCCGAGAGCCGCCACCCGCTGTCCGGGATCATGCCGATGCCGCGCCACGCCCGGTCGGTGACCTCGAAGACGTCCTGCAGCATGGCCTTGGCCGGCGGGTTCCCCTCGGCGGGGACGGCGCGGGTGTAGGCGTTCTCCAGCTCGTGTCGCCCCGACTCGAGCTGGAGCACGGTGCGCCGGATGCCCTCGAGGATGTCCAGCGGCTCGAACCCGGTGACCACGATCGGCACGCCGTAGCGCTCGGCCAGCGGCGGGTACTCGGCCGTGCCCATGACGCTGCAGACGTGGCCCGCGGCCAGGAACCCCTGGACCCGGCAGGTGGGCGACTCCATGATCGCCGCGACCGCCGGGGGGACGAGGACGTGCGAGACCAGCAGCGAGAAGTTCGGCACCCCCATGCGCTTCGCCTGGTAGACCGTCATCGCGTTGGCCGGGGCGGTGGTCTCGAAGCCGATGCCGAAGAACACCACCTCCTTGTCCGGGTTCTCCCGGGCGAGCTTCAGCGCGTCCAGCGGGGAGTAGACGACCCGGACGTCGCCGCCCTCGCTCTTGATCCGGAACAGGTCGTGGCTGCTGCCGGGGACCCGGAGCATGTCCCCGAACGAGCAGAAGACGACGTCGGGCCGGGCCGCGATGGCCAGCGCCCGGTCGATGATCTCCAGCGGGGTGACGCAGACGGGGCAGCCGGGGCCGTGGATCATCTCCACGTCGTCGGGCAGCAGCTGGTCGATGCCGTGCCGGATGATCGAGTGCGTCTGGCCGCCGCACACCTCCATGATCGCCCACGGCCTGGTGGTCGCGGCGTGGATCTGCTCGAGCAGCCGGGCCGCGAGATCGGGATCGCTGAACTCGTCCAGGTACTTCATCGTGCTGCGCCTTCCGTCGTCGTCTCCGGCTGCTGCACGGCCCGTGCCGCGCGCTCGAACCCGTCGCCGAACTCCTCCTCGAGGACCCCCATGCCCGCGAAGGTGCGCAGCGTGTCCAGGGCCGACGCCTCGTCGAGCCGCTGGATCGCGAAACCGACGTGCACGATCACGTACTCGCCGACGACGGCGTCCGGGACGTACTGCAGGCACACCTCCTTGCCGACGCCGCCGAAGTCGACCTCGGCCATCGGGGTCAGGTCCTGTTCGTAGGTGCGGACGATGCGGCCCGGTACGGCTAGGCACATGGGAGACCCCTCGAGCGGTGGGCGGCGATCATGAGTTGTCCCAGCGCGATCCCGCCGTCGTTGGGCGGCACCACGCGGTGGCGGAGAACGGTGAAGTCGTTGCGGCGCAGAGCCCGGCAGACCCCGGCCAGCAGGGTCGGGTTCTGGAACACCCCGCCGCTCAGCGCCACCGTGGACAGGCCGGTGGCCGCGTGGGCGGTCGCGACGACGCCGGTGACCAGGTCGACGACGGCGGCGTGGAAGCGGGCGCTGACGACGGCGCCCGCCACCCCGGCCCGGACGTCGGCGGCGACGGCCCGGACCACCGGGGCAGGGTCCATGGCTTCGCCGAACCGGTAGCCGTCGGGGGCGGGGACCCCGCGGCCGGCCCCTTCGAGCTCGACGGCGGCCTGTCCCTCGTGGTCGGCGACCTGGCAGACCCCGGCCAGCGCGCTGACGGCGTCGAACAGCCGGCCCATGCTCGACGTGGGGACGCAGCCGAGGCCGGTGGACAGCTGGTGGTCGAGGACCTCGCGCTCGGGGACGGGGCAGGCGGCGACACAGGGCAGGTCGTCGGTCCACTCGACCCCCGCGGCACGCAGGTGGGCCATGGCCATCCGGTAGGGGCGGCGCACGCTCGCGTCCCCGCCGGGCAGCGCCACGTAGCCCAGGTGGCCGATCCGCTCGAAGCCCGTGTAGTCGGCGACCAGCACCTCCCCGCCCCACACCGCGCCGTCGGTTCCGTACCCGGTCCCGTCGAAGGCGACCCCGATGACCGGGCTCGTCCCGTCGAGGCCGTGCTCGGCCATCACCGACGCGACGTGGGCGTGGTGGTGCTGCACCCCGCTCAGCACGCGCCCGCCCTGCTCGCGGCGCGCCCATCCCGTGGACCGGTAGAGCGGGTGCTCGTCGGCGACGAGGTGGGTGGGGGCGACGCCGGTGAGCATCCGCAGGTGCTCCTGGGTGGCGCCGAACGCGTCGAGGGTCCGCAGGTCGTCCATGTCGCCGACGTGCTGGGAGAGCCAGGCGTAGCGACCCGCGCCGACCGCGCAGGTGTTCTTCAGGTCGGCCCCGACGGCCAGGGTCGGGGGGATCGCCACGGGCAGCGACACAGGGAGCGGCGCGTACCCGCGGGAGCGGCGGATCGGCAGCTCCTCGCCGTCGACGACGCGGGCCACCGAGTCGTCGCAGGGGACCCGGATGGGCCGGTCGTGGCGCAGCCAGGCGTCGGCCAGCCCGGCCAGGCGCACCAGCGCGTCCGCGTCGTCGGTGACGATGGGCTCGCCCGCGAGGTTGCCCGAGGTCATCACCAGTGCCCGCGGGCCCGGCTCGTCGCCCGGCAGGCCCAGCAGCAGCGTGTGCACCGGCGTGTAGGGC
This sequence comes from Pseudonocardia sp., assembly GCF_025465255.1. Lineage (GTDB taxonomy): Bacteria > Actinomycetota > Actinomycetes > Mycobacteriales > Pseudonocardiaceae > Pseudonocardia. The sequence goes on along the minus strand of NZ_JAODNI010000197.1, from coordinate 34,121 downwards.
AGTAGCAGGCCGAGGTCCGGGTTGCCGGGGGAGACCGACGGCGCGGACCAGGCCCCGGGCCGGCGCTCGACGAGGACGACGGGACGCCGCGGGCCGGTGAGCAGCGCGGCGTCGAGATCGCCGAGGACGGCCAGCTCCCGGGCGGTGCCCAGGTTTGGCACCATCACCGCGAACGGCTTGGCGCCGCGGGCCTTCCTGCGGCGCAGGGTGGCCACGGCGTCCTCGTTCGTGGCGTCGCAGGCCAGGTGGTAGCCGCCGAGGCCCTTGACCGCGACGACCGCGCCGGCGGCGAGCAGCGCGCGGGCCCCGGCCAGCGCGGCCTCGCCGTGGCCCCGGGCGCCGCCGTCGACGAGCTCCAGCCGCGGCCCGCAGCCGGGACACGCGATGGGCTGGGCGTGGAACCTGCGGTCGGCCGGGTCGGCGTACTCCCGGGCGCAGTCCGCACACATCGGGAAGCCGGACATGGTCGTGGCCGGCCGGTCGTAGGGCAGGTCGGTGATGATCGTGAAGCGCGGCCCGCAGTTCGTGCAGGTGATGAACGGGTGCCGGTACCGCCGGTCGCCGGGATCGGCGAGCTCGCGCAGGCAGTCGTCGCAGGTCGCGACGTCGGCGGAGGCGAGGGTGCGGCCGCCGGCGACACGTTGCGATTCGGCGATCCGGAACCCGGTGCCGCCCGTGGGGGCCACGGCGGCGGACTCGACCCGTTCGACCACCGCGAGGGGCGGGGCGTCCCGGCTCAGGGCCGCGCCCAGCGCCGCCACGGCGACCGGGTCACCCTCGGCCTCGACCACGACGCCGGCCGAGTCGTTGGCGACCGTCCCGGTGAGCCCGAGCGCCGTCGCGGTGGCGTGCACGAAGGGCCGGAAGCCCACGCCCTGCACCAGGCCCACGACCCGGTACCGGCACCGGACGCGGGCGGGGACCGCGGGGGCCGGGGTGGTCGAGGCGCGGGTGAGCGTCATGGCGGGCCCTCCGGTCCGACTTCCTCCCGCGGACGCCCCATCAGCTCCAGGCCGGTCATCGCCCGCTCGGCCCCGGCCGCGTCGACCCGCTCGACGGCGAACCCCATGTGGATGAGCACCCAGTCACCGACGGCGAGCACCTGGTCCTCGTCCGCCAGCATGCCGATGTTGACCTTGCGGTGGGCGCCCTCGACGTCGACGAGGACGAGCTGGCCGCCGTAGCCCTCGACGTGCCCGACGACCCGGCCCGGGATCCCGAGGCACATCTCAGGCCTCCGGCCGTGGCCTGGTGCCGGCCGCGTGGGGTGTCGGCAGGTCCGCCACGAGGCGCCCGACCCGCTCCTCCACCTCGGCGACCGCCCCCGCTACCGCCCTGCTGACGACCGGGGTCAGCCCGATCCCCGGTCCGACGTCGAGCGGCCGGCAGCCGACGACGATCGTCGGCGGGAGCTGCCCGCCCAGCGAACCCAGGCTCGCGAGCACGGCGACCGGGCTCATGGCGTGGGCGTCGAAGGGGGCGTCCCCGATGTCGTCGGGACCCACCTGCAGCACCGTCAGCTCGCCGGGTTCGCCCGCGCCGGGCAGCGCGTCGACGAGGACGAGCGCGTCGACGCCGTCGAGCAGGTCGAAGGCCAGGTGCATGCCGCGGATGCCGTAGTCGACGACGCGCACGGCGGGGTGCCGAGGGCGCCCGTGGAGCCGCCCGGCCACCGCGGGCCCGAACCCGTCGTCCTGGCAGAAGATGTTCCCGATCCCTGCGACCAGGATCCGCGGTTCCACCGTGCCCGTCCCGTCCCGCATCTAGCCGCCTTCCCCCTGGTCGTGCGGGTCACGGCTCTTGGCCTCCCCGCGGCCCGTCCCGGCCCGGTGGGCCGGGCCCACCGACGCCTCGCCGGGCTCGTCCTCGGGCCCCTCGGCCGCCGGCCGCTCCTGCGCCGGCGAGGCGACGGCCCCGCGCTCGGTGTCCTCGGGTGTGGGGGCCTTCTGCTCCTCCTGGTTCTCGACCGGGCCCGTGGCACCCCCGACGGCCGCGCCGTCGCGGCGCAGCTTCTCCTCGCCGTCGACGTCCGCGCTCTCCCGCCGTCCCTCGTACGGGGGGACCGCGCTGCCGGCCGCCGGATCGGCGGTCCCGGGATCGTTCGGTGTGCTGGTCATCTCTTCTCCTCTTCTGCTCCTCCTCGTCGCGCTGCGACCGGTGACCGGTGGCCGGTGGCCGGTGGCTAGTGGTCGCCGGTCGGCAGCTCGGGCGCTTCCGGGTCGTTCGCCGACTGCGGGTCGACCGAGTCGTCGCTGTCCTCGTCCGATCTGCCCGCCGGCCGGTCGACCGGGCCCCCCGCAGGGTCGTCCGAGCCGGTGTCCCGCGAGCCCGCGGCTCCGCGCTCGCTCTGTGGTTCCTCCGACAGGTGTCCGCCCGCCGGTCCGCTCTCGTCCACGGCGTCGTTGTCCACTGGGTCCTCCTCGGTGAGTGGGTTCGGGGCCGTGCGCTACATCCGGCGAATCTCGAGGTAGCGCTTGATGTCGGGGATCGAGCGCACGCCGAGCACGACCGCGCCCGCCAGGGCGGCCGCCATCACCACCGTGGTCAGCACTCCGAGCGTTCTCATGGCGTGGTCTCCTCTTCTCGGTCGGGATCTGCGGCCCCGAGCGGTTCGAGCTCGTCGGGGGCGAAGTACAGGTAGCGGCCGTACCAGTCGTGCAGGTCGGCGGCGGGATCGTCGAGCAGGGTGACGGCCACGTGGGTCTCGCCGTCGAGGTCGACGTGGACGCCGCTGACCCGGGCCTCCCGGTCGGCGAAGAACAGGTCCTGGGCGTCGGCCCGGCGGGAGGGGTGCAACCGGACCAGGCTGCCCCGAGCGACAGGCACGCCGGCGACGACGACGGTGTCGGTCTCGGGGGTGATGTCGGCGGCGGCCTCGGCCGCCCACCAGTCGTCGCCGGTCAGGGTGGACGTGCTGGCGCGGGGGTCGCGCAGGATGCCGTGCAGGCCCTGCATCTCCTGCGGGCTCATCTGCTCGCAGCGGTCGATGATGGCCGCGGCGTGCGGGTCGGTGGCCCGGGCCTGCGCCTTCTCCTCGTCGGTCAAGGTCATCACCCGCAAGGTCAGGATCTCGTCGATCTCGCATGAGTCGAACAGCGCCCCGGCGCTCTGCGGGGCCACCTCGGGGTGGTCGTAGAGGATGATCGGCAGCCCGAGCACCACGTCGGTCTGTCCGGGCGCGCCGGCCAGCACGGGCCAGCAGCGCCGCTGCGTGCACCGGCGGGCGGCCGCGGCGGCGTGCTCGGGCGGGTCGATGACGGAGAGGAACGCCGCGTCCTGCGCCGTGAGGAGCAGGTGCGTCCCGATGAACGAGCGGCCGATCGCCTCGTTCTTGTCCCGCGCGCCGTCCGCGGTGTTGTCGACCGCGGCCGTGAGCCGGACGAGACCGTCGTCGGACTCGGCCGAGACCCGCAGCGTCGCGGTCAGCGGGCGGCGTCGGCGGACAACCCGGCCGGCCACGGTGCCCGCGGCGTCGAGCAGGGTCTCCCGATCCTCGCCGCCGTCGATCCCGACCGGCACCGTGACGCCCGCGGAGAGCTCGGCGAGGGTGAACGGCCCGAACCCGACCTCGTGCTCGACCGCCTCGTCCCAGCTCAGCCAGCTCGTCCCGTCGACCACGAGCTCGCGGACCGGGGTGAACCGGCCGTCGGCGCCGGCCTGCTCGACACCGCGTGCCTGCAGCTGCAGGCACCGCACGGCGACCTGCACGGCGGCGGCGGGCCCGGGGCTCAGCAGGGTCTGCACGACGAGACCCGACTCCTCGCCCAGCCCCGCGGCGGCCGCACCCGCGGGTGCCAGCACCCCGAACTGCCAGCGCGCCTGGTTCTTCCCCGACGTCGCCCGGTAGGGGTAGAGGAGGTAGCCCTCGTAGAGCACCGCGTCCGCCACGAGCCGGGCCTGGTCCACGGTCATCGCGCCGCCTCCTCCGCCTCGGCCAGCAGCTGCCCCAGCGCCGCCTCCCACGTGGTGAGCCCGCGGGTGGACTTGTACGAGGAGAGCGCGTCGAGCGTGTCGCGGTCGAGCCGCACCCAGCCGGCGCCCGGGAAGTACTGGTCCATCAGCTCGCGCCACACCGCCACCGGCATCTCGTGGCGGGCCTCGCGGTCCCACGGGATCTGGGTGACGGAGAATCCCGTCTCGCCCCGGGCGAACACGGTGCCGCTGAACAGCAGTTCCAACGGGACGGTGCCGTTGCGCAGCGCGTGCAGGTACTTCGCGCCGGCCACGTCGAAGTCGTAGGTGCAGGGCAGCACCAGGTCGACGTCGGTCGAGCCGCTGAAGCCCTGGACCACGGCGGTGGCGTGCATCCACAGGAACGGTTTGAGGGTGTCGGCCCAGCGGCTGCGCGGGCCGAACAGGTCGAGCAGCCCCTGCGCTTCGGCCGGTTCGTAGGGGCGGCGGTGCGCGTCGATACGGACCTGGGCCCGCAGGACCAGGGCGTGCACCGGCTCGTCGGAGGTCTCCTCGATCCGGAGCTTGGCCACCAGGTTCGGTGCGGCGCTGTAGGGCTCGGCGACGACGTCGAGGACGGTGAACTCGAGCTCCGTCACGGCCGGGCCCCGGGTGGCGCGGCCCGGCTGCGGGCGGCCGCGGTCGCGAAGAACCGGTCGATCAGGGCACGGGCGTCCTGGCCGCCGTCGAAGCCGCGCCACACCTGCCGCAGCCCGCCCACGAGCTCGTAGCAGGCGTCGATCGGGACCAGGAAGCACTCGAAGCCGGTTCGCCCTCCGTCCGGGCCGCGGACGATGATCGCCTCGACGTCGGGGACGAGCGCGCGCAGCTGCGGGTTGGCCGCGACGACGTCGTCCCAGGCCCCCATCGGCAGTTCGGACTCGGCCGCGCCCGCCGGCCCGGGGTAGAAGGCGACGGTGCGGTCCATCACCGAGTTGCGGAAGAAGAACGCCAGCCCGACGGGGATCTCCAGGGCGTCCCACAGCGGCCGCTCGAGGCGGAAGCCCGGGAAGGAGAGGAACCGGTCGGGAACCGACCGATACCGGAGCTCGGCGTGCTCGTCGGTGAACAGCAGATAGCACGCCCGGCAGGTGCACAGCAGGCTGCGGGCGGCGACGTTGACGACGTGGGAGTGGGCCTCGCCGATGGCCTCGGCGCACATCTCGCAACGCTCGCCGTCGACCTGAGACGGCCTGCGGGCCCTGATGCGCCCGAGGACGGCGATCGGCGAACCCCCGGCCTGGGGCGCGGGTCCCCTCATGCGCGCACCGGCCCCGGAGTCGGCAGCGCGAGGGACACCACGTCGTCGCGCACCAGCAGGGGCAGCGGTTCCAGGTGGCCGTCGCCGTCAAGGGCCGCGCCCGCACGCCGGACGTCGAAGTGCGTCCGGCAGGTGGGGCACCGCAGCACGGCCTCGTCGACCGCACCGCCGAGGCGGCGGGCCAGCGCCGTTCCCCCCAGGCCGCCGGTGCAGAGGGGACACCCGTCGCGGTAGGCGAACAGGTCCGCTCCCACCCGGGCGACGACCACGGGCGCGCCCGCCACGGCGAGACCCCGCACCTCGCCGTCCGCGACGTCGGCCAGCTCGGGCACCGGGTGCCAGGCGGAGCCGCCCGCCTGGCCTTCGGCCTCCGCGGCGTCGAGCTCGTCGAGCCGCACCCGCAGGGCGCTGAGGGGGATGACCGCGCCGGTCGCACCGTGGTCGCCCCCGGTGTCGACCTCGATCCCGGTGATCTCGGGGGCCGCGGCCTCCACCGCCCCCTCGACGGCGAGCTTGAGGGTGACCGACGACGACGCGCAGCCGTCGCAGCTGCCCAGCAGCCGGAGCCGGACCACGCCCGCCCCGGTGACCCCGAGCAGCTCGACGTCGCCGCCGTGCGTGCCCAGGTAGGGCCGGACCTCGTCGAGCGCGCGCTCGATCCGGGTCCCGACGTCGTAGGGGTGCAGCCCGTGCACCAGCAGGAGGCTGGCGACGAGATCGTCCGCGGCGAGCGCGTCGAGGACCTGTTCGTCGAGCCGGCCCTGGTCGTGGACGATGTCGAGGATCCTGCCGAGCCCGGCCCCGTAGAGGTCGGCGACGAGGCGGACGAGCTCCTCACTCCGCTCACGGGCCATGGCCCCGTGGGCCGAGCTGGCGTCGAGCAGCATCTCGATCCGCTCGCCGGCGGCCCGCAGATCGGACTCCGGCGCCGCACCGACGTCCGTCACCTCGTCCGCCGCGTGAGACATCTAGTCGCCCGTGACCGACTGGGTCGGCGAGTGCAGCAGGTCGAGCTTCTTGCCGTCGCCGAGGTACATGTGCACGCCACAGGGCAGGCACGGGTCGAAGCTGCGGACCGTGCGCATGATGTCGATGCCCTTGAAGTGATCCCGGTCGTTCTCCTCGAAGAGGGGCTGGCCCTGCACCGCGTCCTCGTAGGGGCCCGGCGTGCCGTAGGAGTCCCGCGGGCTGGCGTTCCACGGGGTCGGCGGGTAGGGGTGGTAGTTCGCGATCTTGCCGTCCCTGATGACCATGTGGTGGGAGAGCACGCCGCGCACGGCCTCGGTGAAGCCGCAGCCGATCCCCTCGTCGGGGACCTCGAACGTCTCCCAGGTCTTGGTGTGCCCGGCGCGGATCTCGATGAGTGCCTTCTCGGCGAAGTGCAGCGCGCAGGCCGCCGCGTAGGCCTGGAAGTAGGTACGGGCCCGGTTGCGCTCCAGGGTGTTCGACCCGGCGCTGGGAATCTTCCATTCCAGCTCCACGGGGCCCTTCAACGCGGTCTTCGGCAAGTTGATCTTCACGCTCCGGCCCGTCGACTGCACGTACCCGATGTCGACCAGGCCGGCCAGCGCGGTGGACCACAGCCGGGCCAGGGGGCCGCCGCCGGTGTCGAGCGCGAGGTAGTCCTTGCCGTCGTACCAGCGGGGGGACATCACCCAGCTGTACTTGTCGTCGAGGTCCCGCTTCTGCGGCACCGGGTTGGTGTGCTGGTTCCACGGGTGCCGGCTGTCGACGGGGTTGCCGAGCGGATCGTTCTTGACGAACATCTCCTGGCCCTGCCAGTCCTCGTAGTAGGAGGAGCCGAGCAGGATCCGGATGCCCAGGTTGATGTCGACCAGGTCGGTGGTGACGAGCTTGCCGTCCACGACGACGCCCGGGGTGACGAACATCTTGCGTCCCCAGTCGGTCATGTCCTTGTACTCGAAGTTGCAGTACTCCGGGTCCTGGAAGGAGCCCCAGCAGCCCAGCAGGGTGCGGCGCAGGCCGACCTTCTCGTAGCCGGGCAGCGCCTCGTAGAAGAAGTCGAAGAGGTCGTCGTGCATCGGCACGACCTTCTTCATGAACTCGACGTAGCGCATGAGCCGCGTCATGTAGTCGGTCATGAGCTGGATGGTGGCGACCGTCCCGACGCCGCCCGGGTACAGCGTGGAGGGGTGGACGTGGCGCCCCTCCATCAGGCAGAACATCTCCCGGGTCATCCGGCTGACCTGCAGCGCCTCGCGGTAGAACTCGCCGGTGAACGGGTTGAGGGACCGCATGATGTCGCCGACGGTCCGGTAGCCGTGCTCGCCGGCGTGCGGGGCCTCGGTGCGGTTGGCCATCTCCAACACACCGGGGTTGGTCTCGGCGACCATCTTCTCGCAGTAGTCGACCCCGACCAGGTTCTCCTGGAAGATGTTGTGGTCGAACATGTACTCGGCGGCCTCACCGAGGTTGACGATCCACTCGCCGAGGTGCGGCGGCTTCACCCCGTAGGCCATGTTCTGCGCGTAGCAGGAGCACGTGGCGTGGTTGTCGCCGCAGATCCCGCAGATGCGGCTGGTGATGAAGTGCGCGTCGCGCGGGTCCTTGCCCTTCATGAAGATCGAGTAGCCGCGGAAGATCGAGGACGTGCTGTGGCACTCCACGACCTCCCGCTGCTTGAAGTCGATCTTGGTGTAGATCCCGAGGCTGCCGACGATGCGGGTGATCGGGTCCCACGCCATGTCGACCAGCTCGCGGCCGGGCGTCGTGCCGGACTTGGACGGTTTCGGGACGGTCGACGTCATCGGGTCGCCAATCTGAGCTTCCGGTGGAGGACGGCGGAACGCGCGGAGGCGCGAAGTACGAGGACGAAGCGGCCGGGCGGGGAGTCCCGCCCCGCCTCTACCAGGTGCGGCGGGCCCCGGTGGTGAGCTCGCGGCCGCGCTTGCGCCAGCGGGGTTCCTTGTCCACCGTCTTCGTCGTGACCGCGCGCAGGTTGCGGATCACCGAGCCGTACATGCCGGACGCCGTCGTGGAGAGCTTGCCGCCGGGTGGCTCGTCCATGAACGGCATGAACTTGTCCGGGAAGCCGGGCATGGTGCACCCGATGCAGATCCCGCCCACGTTCGGGCAGCCGCCGACGCCGTTGATCCAGCCCCGCTTGGGGACGTTGCACTTGACGACGGGACCCCAGCATCCGAGCTTGACGATGCACTTGGGCGAGCCGTACTCGGTGGCGAAGTCGCCCTGCTCGTAGTACCCCGCCCGGTCGCAGCCCTCGTGCACGGTCCGACCGAAGAGCCAGGTGGGCCGCAGCGCGTCGTCCAGAGGGATCATGGGCGCCTGGCCGGTCGCCATGTACAGCAGGTAGGTCAGGGTCTCGGAGAGATTGTCGGGCTGCACCGGACACCCGGGCACACACACGATCGGGATGCCCGCCTTCGACTTCCAGTCCCAGCCGAGGTAGTCGGGGACGCCCATCGCCCCGGTCGGGTTGCCCGCCATGGCGTGGATGCCGCCGTAGGTCGCACAGGTCCCGGCCGCCACGATCGCCGTCGCCTTGGGTGCGAGCCGGTCCAGCCACTCGCTGGTGGTGACGGGCTGACCGGTGGCCGGATCGTTGCCGAACCCGCACCAGTAGCCCTCGTCGTGCAGCTGCTCGTTCGGGATCGAACCCTCGACCACCAGGACGAACGGCTCGAGCTCGCCGCGGTCGGCCTTGAAGAACCACTCGAGGAAGTCGTCCGCGCCGCCGTTGGGCCCGCACTCGAAGTCGATCAACGGCCAATGGACCGCGACCTGCGGCAGCCCGGGCAGAGCACCCAGCGCGATCTCCTCGATGCTGGGTTGCGTGGCCGCGGTGAGCGCGACGGAGTCCCCGTCACAGCTCAGCCCGGCGTTGATCCACAGAACGTGGATCAGCGTCTCCTCGGCCTTGATTCCTTCGGCAGAGAGCATGACGTCCCTCCTCAGAGGAGTCGCGCCGCTGCGGCTCCGGCCGCGTCCTCGGGCCTGAAGGAACCAGTGACGCACATCACTTGCTACGCCTCTTGGTGGATCAGTGTCAAGTGCCGACGGCGATTGGAGTCGCGCCGTGTTCTCGCAGCTAGAGGCACTGAACACCTATAATCCGAAGCACTCTATGAACGCCTCGGGTCTTCGACCGACCATCCCGGCGGACAGCCCGTGACCCGTCTGCCGCGTGCCGGCGGTATTCGTCGTGCGTTCACCCCGCCGGGTGCCGCTCGTCGATCACGGGAGACGCCAGCCGCTCCAGCCAGCGGTACCAGTGGGTCATCCCCTCGCCCCGGGTCGCGGACACGGGCAGGAGCCCGGCCGTGGGCGCGACGGCCCGGACGTTCGTGACGATCTGGTCGAGGGTGACGTCGAGGTGGGGCAGCAGGTCGACCTTGTTGATCAGCACCAGGTGGGCGCCGACGAACATCTGCGGGTACTTGAGGGGCTTGTCCGGGCCCTCCGTCGTGGACATGATCACCACCCGTCGCGTCTCCCCGAGGTCGAACAGCGCGGGACACACCAGGTTCCCCACGTTCTCGACGACGACGACCGAGCCGGGCCGGGGGTCGAGGGCGCGCAGTCCCCGGGCGGTCATGTCGGCGTCGAGATGACAACCCGCACCGGTGTTGATCTGTACCACCGGGCAGCCGGCCGCCTCGATGCGCTGCGCGTCGACGAGGGTCTCCTGGTCGCCCTCGATGACCCCCAGCGGCAACGCGGCCTCGGCGATCGTGCGCTCCAGCAGGCTCGTCTTGCCCGAGCCCGGAGCGCTCATCAGGTTGACCAGGACGCAGCTCCGCGCGGCCAGCCAGGTGCGGTTGTGCTCGGCGAGGTGGTCGTTCTTGGCCAGGATCCGTTGTTCGAGGACGACCGTGCGGGCGCGGTCCGGGTCGTCGGGATGGTCGTGACCGTTGTCAGGGGCGTGGCTGTGCCCGTCGTGCCCGACGGTCGTCACCCGCACGCCCGCGTCGTCTCCGCACCCGCAGGTCGCGCACATCTCAGGCCACCTCCACCGATCTGATCCGGAGCTCGTGGCCACTGCGGACGCGGACGTCGGCACTGCCGCAGTCGCACAGCAGGATGAGAGCGTCGAGTTCGAAGTCCGAGCCGCACTCCGCGCAGTGGGCCCGCCCGGGTGGCTCGGCGATGACGAGCGCGGCCCCGTCGAGGTCCGTTCCCGCCGCCACCAGCTCGAAGCAGAAGCGCAGCGCCTCCGGCTCGACCCCCGAGAGCTTGCCGATGTCCAGGTTGACCAGCGTGACGCGGCGACCCGGAAGCCGGTCGACGACGGACTCGACGATGCTCCGGGTGATGGACAGCTCGTGCATCGCCGCCTCCCGAGGATGGGTGGGGCGACCGTACGCCGACCGTCGTCGAGCGGAAAGGGTCGGCGGGCCGTCCGGGCCGCTACCGGGTGATCCCGGTGTGCCCGAGGGAGTAGCGGCCGGGCTGGGGCCAGATGCACAGGCCGTGCGGCCCGTTGCCGACGCCGATCTTGTGGATCAGGTGGCCGTCGGCCGTCGAGAGGACGTAGACGGCGCGGTCGTAGCGGCCGGAGAGCCACAGCTGGGTGCCGTCCGCGGTCACGTTGCCCATGTCCGGGCTCCCGCCGCCCGGGATCTGCCACTTGGTGACCGGCGCGCCGGTGTAGGCGTCGAGGACGCTGACACTGCCCTCGTGCCGGTTGGTCACGTAGAGCTTCGTGGCGTCGCGGGAGAGGTAGAGACCGTGGGCACCCCGGCCGGTGGGGATCGTCCGCTCGACCTTCGTGGCCGCCCCGTCGAGCACCCAGAGGCCGTTCTGGTCGCTGTCGGCGATGTAGAAGACCGAGCCGTCCGGGGCGAGCTTGATGTCCTGCGGGCCCATCCTGGTGTTGCGGTGCGGCATGTCGATCGTGCGGAGCAGGTGATGCGTCGCGACGTCGACCACGGCGACGCGCCCGGCGAATTCGCAGGTGAACACGGCGGTGCGGCCGTCGGCGGTGAAGTCCGCGTGGTCGATGCCGGCGCAGTCGGGGGTCTTCAGCGTGTCCTGGACGGCCCAGGTGTGCGGGTCGTAGAAGACGAGTTCCTTGCGTTGCTCGGCCACCGAGATCGCGGAGTGCCCATCGGGGGTGAAGTAGAGGTTGTAGGGGTCGGTGACCGGGATCGGGGTGCCGGGCCTGCCCGTCGTCGCATCGAAGGGGGTGAGCCTGTCCCGGGTGTCGTCGCTGGCGTAGAGCGTCTTCATGTCCCACGACGGGACCACGTGCTGGAGCTCGCCGGCGCCGAGGGGGTACTTCGCCACCACGGCGAACGTCGCGGGGTCGATCACCCAGACGTCCCGGGACGTCGTGTGCGGTACGTAGACCAGCGGTTTCGCGGTCCTGGCCACGTCGGAGAGCATGTTCGCCCCGGCCCCGGCGTAGACGTTGTGCGGGTCGAGGACCGGCGCCATCCCGGGTAGTCCCGGGTCTGCAACCGGGCGCGCGGCCTGCGGGGCCGGAGCGGTGACCGCGGGCGCGGGATCGGCGGTCGAGCATCCGGCGGCGAGCAGGAGGGCGAGGGCGAGCAGGAGCGCGGCGGAATGCCGGGGTCGGGCCGTCACGGGCGGGTCCTCTCAGCCGAACAGCGTGCTGGCGGTGACGGGCGTGAGACCGCGGGTGGCCAGGTCGTCGAGGAGGCCGGGAAGGGCCTCGAGGGTGCCGGGATGGCCGAGATGCAGACTCACGACGCTACCGGCGACGGCGCTCCGCGCGTTCCGCCGGATGGCGCTCGCGCCGGGATCGGTGAAGTCCTTGGAGTCGACGTCGTAGGACAGCACGGCGGGATACCCGGCGGCCGCGGCGATGCGGCGGACCTCGGGGGTGGCGTGCTGCGCCTGCGAGGGCCGGAAGAAGGCGCCGGGGCCCCCGGTCGCCGTGGCGATGCGGTCCCGGCACCGCTCGATCTCCGCACGAATCCCGGCCTCGTCGAGCGCGGTGAGGTCCGGGTGCGACCAGGTGTGGTTGCCGATCTCGTGGCCGAGGTCCGTGACGAGCCGGGGGGCGTCCGGGTACTGCTGCAACCACGTCCCGACGGCCAGCACGGTGACGGCCGCACCACGGTCGTGCAGCGTCGTGAGCACGCGACGGGCCAGGGCTTCGTCGCCCGCGCCGTGGAAGGTGAGCGCCACCTGCGGGCGTCCGGTGTCGGAGTGCTGGACCTCGCCCACCGGACGCGGGGCCGCCGTCGGTGCGGCGGCCGGTGGGCTCGTCGTGGCCGGCGCGGGCGTGGCCGCCGGGGGGCCCGGCGCGGCCGCACACGCGGTCACACCGAGCAGCGGGAGCAGCCCGGCGGCCTTGAGGAAGGCTCGCCGCGACGGCGGGACCGCGGGGTCGGAGGGCATGACGCGACAGGGTAGACCAGTCATGACCTGGTGAATCCTTTACCTGGCGGACGGGACTCGGGCCCGTCGACGTCACCAGGGATGGTTACCGACGGCTCCTGACGGGAACGCTGCGCTCGACCAGCATCGGTGTTCGATCGGAAGGTGGCAGTCATGGGACTGATCGTCGGGTTGCTCGTGCTCTGGCTGATCGTCGCGATCATCGGCTTCACCGTGAAATCGCTGCTGTGGCTGGCCATCATCGGAATCGTGCTCTTCGTGGCGACCGGAATCGTCGGCGCGGTCCGACGGCGCGCCGTCCGGTAGCCGGCCCGGTTGCGCCCGAGGGTCCCCGGACCCGGTGATGGCGAGCAGCCCCGACGCCGCCTGCCGGCACTGCCCGGCTGAACGGACGGCGGGCTGCCTCTCCGCCGCGCAGGTCGCGGTCGTCGCCTGTGCGCCCCTGTTGCTCACGCTCGCGTGGACGACCGCGGCGCTGGTGCAGGCCCGTCCCTACGACAGGACGGCCCAGACCATCAGCGTCCTGGCCGGCCGCGGGGCCACCCACTCCTGGATCATGGCGGCCGGGCTCCTGCTGGCCGGCGGCACGTACCTCGGTCTGGCGGTGCAGCTCCGGGTGCTGACGGCCCGGTCCCGGGCCGTCCTCGCCGCCGCCGGTACCGGGGTGGTCGTGGCGGCGCTCGCTCCCCAGCCGGTCCAGGGGAGCTCTCCTGTCCACATGGGCGCCGCGGCCTGCGCGTGGGTCGCGCTGACGGTGTGGCCGCTCACCGCGAACCTGCACACCGCGGCGCAGCCGCTCCCGCGGTTCAGGGTCGCCGTCACGGGCGTGCTGTTGGTTCAGCTCGCCTGGTTCTTCCTGCAGCTGATCGACGACGGCGCGTTCCTGGGCGCCGTCGAGCGGTTGCTCATGCTCAGCCAGATGGCCTACCCGACGTATGTCGCCCGGCATCTGCGCCGCCCCGGCCACCCTGGCTCCCGGCGGCGGCAGCCTCACCAGGGGCGTGCTTCTGAGGCGGTGCCGCGGCCCGCGGTGTGACCGCTTCACGCGCGCAGGACCTTCCACGGCGTCGCGACGGCGGCGACGACCGTCTGCGCCACCAGCCATCCGATGGCGGCGCCGACGACACCCAGCACCGGCATCAGGAACAGGCCGAGCGCGATCGTGATCACCGAGATCGAGCCCGGTATCGCGACGAGCGGGCCCCACCGTCGCCGGGCCCGGGCCAGGTTGACCGCGGCGTTGGTGAACACGTTGGGAAGTGCCGAGAGGGCCGCGACGACCAGGACGCTGCCGCCCGCCTGCTCGTAGAGGGTGCCGAACTGCCGGAGCAGCAGGGACGAGCCCGCCACGACGACCACCACCGGTACCCCGACGATCACCAGCGCCCGCCGGACGACCGCACGGAGTGCGGCGTCCACGTCGTCCGGGGTGCGGGCGGCGTGGGCGACGAAGGACTGGCCGGTGCCGGACGCGGCCATGTACAGGGCGAACGCGATGGTCCAGGCCACGCCGTACACGGCCGCGCCGTCCGGTCCGGTCACGTGCAGAACGGCGATCGGGAGCCCGAACACCGCCGCGCCCCAGGCGACCGATCCGGCGTACTCGGCAGCGGCGTAGCGGCCGAGGCCGGTTCCCCGCGCGACCGCGGCGGTGGACGCGGAGGGTCCGTCGGCCTCGGCGTTCGTGGTGACCCGGGGGAGGACCCGGAGGAGGAGATAGCCGCTCATCACGACGACGGTGACGCCCGTGGCGACCAGCCAGGCCCAGGCGATGCCGAGGGCCGCGACACCGCCGATCGCCATCAGCAGCACCATCTTGAGGATCGAGAAGGCGACGTTCTCCAGCGGTACGACGACCGCGCGGCCCAGCGCGGTGAGGACGAAGTCCTGCAACGCGAACACGGTCCACACGGCCACGCCGGGCAGGAGGAAGGCCAGCAGGCCCGTGCCGCCCACGTGGTCGAGGAGATCCGGTGCCCAGATCCGTGCACCGAGGACGAACAGCCCCGCCACCAGGAGCGATGCGATGCCGCTCACCCCGTACGACGCCAGGACGAGCCTGCGGGTCCGCGTGCCGGCGACCGGCAGGAACCGCAGGAGGAGGTAGGAGAGGTTGAGCTGCGCGAGCCCGCTGAGCAGCGTCATCGTCGAGATCGCGACGGAGTTCAGGCCCACGACGGCCGGCGGATACAGGCGCGCGGCGACGACCCAGAACACCAGGCCGAGCACGCCGGTGGCCGCGGTGCTGGCCACGAGGGCCAGACCGTCCCGGTGAACCGGCTCCCGCCAGGCCTGCAGCCACGCGAGGGCGTCCGATCCCGCACGCGTCACCGGAGGGCTCGCGCCGCGATGCCGAGCCGCACGGCCGCCAGGAGCAGGCCGCGTCGCCCCGACCGGGGGGCGTCCAGCACCGTCGACAACGCTCGCGCTCCGGCATCGGCGCCGGGCGTCGGGCGACAGACGGCACAGCGCCCCGGGCGGTGGCCGAGAACGCGGTCCACCGCCTTCTCCACTCCCGCGGCGTGGGGAGCGCCCAGGACCACGACGCCGGCGTCCCGCACGCCGGAGGTGGCGTTGGCGGGCGCGAACCCGGCGTCGGCGATCCTGAGCATGGGCAGGTCCTCGTCGGTGTCCCCGATCGCCATCGCCACCGGGGCCGGAGACCCGTCGTCGCCGAGGACGGTGGCGAGCGCGCGCAGGCCGGTCCCCTTGGTGACCGCCGCGGCGACGATGTCGGTCTGGTACCGGCCGGTGATCACCCGCAGCCGGGTACGGCCCGCTCCGAGGCGGTCGAGTGCCGGGTCCAGCACGGCCGGGGGAAGGCGCCGGCCCCGGCCCTCGTCGCGGACGTACCGGGCGCGGATGCCGAACCGGTAGCCGTCGTCGATCTCGACGTGCGGTGCGGCGGCGAGCGCCGAGCGGAGCTGATCGAGCAGCGCGAGGTCGGACGGATCCACCTGGGGCAGGATCCGCCCGGCTCGGTGGTCGTAGACGACGGAGCCGTACTCGGCCACCCCGCCGGCGAGCCCGAGGATCGTGCAGCGGTCGCGGACCTCGGCCAACGACCGGCCCGTGACGGGCACGGCCCGGTAGCCGTGCGCACCGAGCGCGCGTACCGCCTGCCACCCGGTCGGGGTCGGGGCGCTGAAGCCGAGCACCTGGGTCTCGAGCACGCCGTCGAGGTCCAGCGCGCAGAGCGGCCCGCCGGCCGGCGGCGGCGGCGGTTGCCGCTCGGCGAGGTACCGGAGCACCGCTCGTGAGCAGGCGTGCTCGTCGCTGGGACGACCGGTCGCCGGTTCCTGCAGGTGGACGAGCTCGTAGAGCAGATACCGCTCCGGGTCGGAGGGGCAGGCGGCCCGCAGCCCGCGGACCAGGTCGCCGTCCGCCGCACCGGGGGCGATACCGGCGAGGTCGTAGATCCGGTCGTAACAGGCCCGGTCCCAGTTGCCGAAGGCGAGGTCGTCCGCCCGGTCCTTCCGCAGCGTGCCGCCGTCGCGGAACCAGTGGCCGAGGCCGGTGGAGCCGTCCACGACCGACGGGTGCCGGACGGCGCACAGGTCCCGGATCAGCTGGTCCAGGAACGGCAGCCGGAGGAGCACGCCGATCCGGCCGTAGGCCGCCGACAGGAGCCGCGCCGCCAGCTCCCAGACCGGTTCCCGACCCGCGAGCCCCACGGCGCGGTCGACGTCGACGGGCAACGCCGCGGCCCGCTCGCGGACGTAGCGGGCCATCGCGGCGACGTCGGCCGGAGTGATCTCGGCACCGTCCACCGGAGAGGACATCCGAGGCCGGAACACCAGCCCGTCCTGGAACCCGTGGGCCGCCACCACGTGCCGCGGCAGGGCCTCGGCGACGGCGAGCGCGTGCCGCCCGAGGAATCCGGCCCCCGCTCCCGCCGCGACGACCTGGTGTTCCCGGCCGTCGGCCGTCCGTACCAGCACGGCCGTCTCGACGTGGTGCCGGTGCGCGGGCGCCGACCTCGGTGTTCCGGCCTGCTCGGCCGCGACCACGGGCACGCCCCAGATCGCGGCCAGCGCCCGGCCGACCGCAGCCGGCTCGAGCAACCGGTGGACGCTCCACTCGGAGTACGGCAGCTCGACCCTGTGCAGGTCGGCCAGGCCCGCGGGCGATCGGTCCCCGAACAGCGGTACCAGCAGTGTGACGGCGTCGACCGGTACCCCGAGGGCCCGCACGAGGTCGACGGTCCGGCGGAGCGACGCCCCGCTCCGCGGTGCGTCGTCGACGATCGCCACCCGCGCGCCCCGGGACACCGCTGCGCGCAGCGCGTCGGCATCGGCCGGGAAGAGCGGATGTCCCGGGCGCGACGACAGGGCCGGCGCCCGCATCCCGCGCGCCCGCAGCGCGGCGGCCACGAGGGGGGCGAGGTAACTGCCCGAGGTGCGGAGGCCGACGACGAGGACCTCCGCGCCCTCGTCGAGCGTGCGCGCATGGCGGTGGGCGAGTGTCACCGCGTCCTCCGGGAGGAGGTCGTGTCCGCGGAAGCAGGCCGGTAGCCGCATCAGGGCGGTCGGAGTGACGCGATCGAGTTCGCCCTGGCGGGAGGCCAGGTCGGCGACGACGCGGAGCAGACCGGCTGGGTCCCGGAAACCGCCCCCGTCCGCAACGACGGCGTCGGCGCACACGTCGCGCAGTGCACGGGCGTGCGCACACCACGCTGTCGACCGGCGCCGGGAGGCGCTCCAGCCCTGTCCGAGCTCGACGGCCCGGGCGGCTCCGCCCAGTGCTGTCGCAACCGGTCCGCCGAGGAACTTCGCAGCCCGCCGCAAGGAGAGCGGATCCCGCTGGAGGACGTCCTCCACGATCTGGACGGCTGCCGCGGACAGCAGGAACGCGTCCAGCTCGTCCCCGGATCGCAGGCAGGTTCCCAGGTGTTCGAGCACCTCGTCGAGTCTGAGCAGCAGATCCGGCAGGAGGAGCGGGCCCGGCTCGATCGGTGGAACCTCCGGTACGGCCGCGGCGGGCCCGGACGGAACGACCACCGGGCGTCGGGACCGGTCGGAGGAGCGGGACGGCACTGTCGAATCCACGGGGAGGACTCCGATCCATGCTGGTCGGCGCGTCCCACCGAGCAGGGCGGATCCGTTCGTGCCCGTCCTTCTGCGGACGGGCCGCTCGAACAGGGAGCTGTCAGCTCGGACGGCCGAGACCGTGTGTGGTGGTTGGTTCCCGGGGGAGCAGGGGAGGTTTGTGATACACCCGGAAGCTAGTGGCCGCAAGGCAAACAGACGGTTAACGGAGGCATCGCCGCCGGCTGACAGGGGACAGCAGCGCCTTCCCCCGGACGTGCGGGATCGGCGGAGCGAGTCGGAGGATGCACCGGGCGGGCGGGCGGCCGACGACGGCTTCGCTACTGCAGGTTCGCGCTCGGGCCGCGCGTCAGACGTCGGCAGAACGTTGCGGAGGCGTCAGGCCGGGGGGACGTCGAGCCGGTAGCCGTGGCCCCGGAGGGTGACGATGACGGGGACCGTGGTGTCGTCCTCGGCCTCCGCCAGCCGACGGCGCAGCGCGGCGACGTGGACGTCGAGGGTCTTCGTGGAGCCGAACCAGTGCTCGTCCCACACGTCGGACATCAGGGTCTCGCGGCTGATCGCGACGCCCGGTTCGGCGGCGAGCCGGGCGAGGAGCTCGTACTCCTTGGCGCGCAGCGGCAGGTCGCTCCCGGCGAGGGTGACCCTTCTGCTGGACGGGTCCAGCACCAGGTCGCCCAGCTTCAGCGGGTCGTTGATCTCGGCCCGGGTCACGGACTCGACGCGGCGGAGGTGGGCCCGGATGCGCGCGTGCAGCTCGGCGAGCCGGACGGGCTTGGTCAGGTAGTCGTCCGCGCCGGCCTCGAGGCCGATGATCACGTCCATCTCCTCGTCCCGGGCGGTGAGGATGACGACCACGGCGTCCGGCTGCGCGACCCGCAGCTCGCGGCAGACCGCGACGCCGTCGAGATCGGGCAACCCGAGGTCGAGCAGGACGAGATCGAGCGGATCGCCGGCCGCCGCGCGCAGCGCCCCGCGCCCGGTCGTCTCCCAGGCCACGCCGTGTCCGTGAGCGGTGAGGCTGCTGCGCAGCGCCTGGCCGATCGTCTCGTCGTCCTCCACCAGGAGCAGCCGCGTCATGGCGGCGAGGGTACGGGGAGGCGCCGTCGGCGCGAGGTCAGGTGTGCTGCTCGGCGGTCCGCCTGATCACGCCGCGGGCCACGAGCTCGACGGTCACCAGGACGGCGACGGTCTCGGCGGCGAGCAGCCCGACGAGGACCAGGACCTGCGCGGCCCCGGCGCGGACGGGGTCGCCGCTGCCGAGCAGGACGCCCACGAACGCCCCGGGAAGGGTGACGAGTCCGACGGTGCGGGTCTGGTCCAGCGCGGGCACCAGGGCGTCGTGCGCGGAGGGACGGACGACGATCAACGCGGCGTCGCGGTCCATGAACCCGAGCGAGAGCGCGGCCTCGTACTCGCCGCGGCGAGCGCTGAGCTGGTCGAGGGCACGGCGGCCGGCGACCGAGGTGGCCGTCATCGCGCCGCCGATGACGATCCCGCCGATCGGGACGACCGCGATGCCGGTCAGCGGTACGGCGCCGGAGCCGAGGACGACGGCCAGCACGGGCGCGACGCCGGCGAGGATGGCCGCCCCGGCGTGGAAGCCGCAGCGGTCGCGGGTCATCCGCCTCGCCGACGTCCAGGTGGCCACCGCGAACATGACCAGGACGAACAGCACGGTCGCCCACCAGGAGCGGACCACCGCGAGGATGACCGCCGAGACGGCGGCGAGCTGGGCCACGGCCCGCAGTGCCGCGACCACGGACGCCGACGCCGTGCCCAGCCGGCCCAGCACCGCCGTGACCACGGTCAGGGCGACCAGCGCGACGAGGGCGACCGCGAGCTGCCAGCCGACCACGACGGTCGATCCGCCCAAGACGACCTCCGGTGTGTGCGGCAGTCGACGATCGTCGCGCCGGGGATCCCCGGCACCAGACACGTCGTGACGCGACCGCGGCAGAAGATCGGATCAGATCGCGCCGAGGTTACCCAGACGCAGGACGTGCCCGTCGCACAGGACTTCCACAGGCCCTTTTGCCGTCCGCTCACCGTCGTCTGGCCGAATCGAAGCGCGCGGGTTCCTAACCTGGCTCCCCGGTGACGTCGACCGCCGCGTCGCCGGGATCCCCGAGGCGGGGCCGCCCCTGCTCAGCTCCGCGCATGACCGCCCGTTCAGGACAGGACGAACCCGATGACCGCATCCCACCAGGAGACGCCCGTGCAGCGTCGCGCCGACGAGACCGTCGTGCAGCCGGCGGACTCGCTGCGCTGCTCCGACGCGGAACGCGAGCGGACGAGCACCGCCCTGCACGAGGCGGCGGGCGAGGGCCGGCTGACCATGGAGGAGACGGAGACCCGCCTCGCCGAGGTCTACGCCGCCCGGTACCGCCATGAGCTCGACGCGCTCACCGCCGACCTGCCCGCACCGGACGTCCGCACCGGGTGGGGCCTGGTGGTCGCGCTCGCCTGCCGGCAGCTGATCGACGACCTCGCCGCCCTCGCGGGACGCGGGGACCGGGGCGGGATCAGCCGGCGCAGGAGGCTGCTGCTCGCGCTCGCCGCGCTGCTGACCGTCCTCGCCGTCGTGGCGATGACCGTCCTCGTCCTGCACGGGATCGTCGGCGAAGGCCCGGAGCAGCACGTCCACGGCTTCGAGTGACCGGCCGGCCCGGACCGGGCCTGCAGCCGAAGGTAAGAGCCGGGCCAAAACTTGGCCATCGTCCGGTTCACGGTGATACGTTTCGCCGCCGCGGAACGGTTGAACGGGCATGCCGAATACGTCTGTGAGGAATCTGCCGTGAGCGGGCTGAGCTGGGCCGAGGCGATCGTCGTCGGTGCGCTGCAGGGGGTGGCGGAGCTCTTCCCGGTCTCCAGCCTGGGACACAGCATCCTGCTGCCTGCGGTGGTCGGCGGCAGCTGGGCACAGGACCTGGACGTCAGCTCGCCGGAGTCGCCGTACCTGGCGTTCGTCGTCGGCCTGCACGTCGCCACCGCGGTCGCGCTGTTGATCTACTTCCGCCGGGACTGGGTCCGGATCGTGCGGGGGCTGGTGACCAGCATCGCCCGCCGCGAGGTACGGACCCCGGACCAGCGTCTGGGCTGGCTGCTGGTGCTGGCGACGATCCCGGTCGGGGTGGCCGGGCTGCTGCTGGAACACCTGTTCCGCACGGTGTTCAGCAAGCCCGTGCCGACCGCGGTGTTCCTGGTGCTGAACGGGATCCTGCTGCTGGTGGGGGAACGGATGCGCTCGCGCGGGGACACCCGCGAGGCCGCGCTCGCAGCCGCCGTCCCCGCCTCGGACTCCCCGACGGTGGCGCTACCCGCGGCCGCCGGCGGTCCCGAGGCCGGGGTGGCCGTCGACCGCAGGCTCTCCCGGCTCCCGGTCGGCCGGGCCGTGCTGATCGGGGCCGCGCAGATCGCGGCGCTGCTGCCGGGGATCAGCCGTTCGGGCAGCGCGATGGTCGCCGGGCTCGGGCAGGGGCTGTCCCGGACGGACTCGGCCCGGTTCTCGTTCCTGCTGGCCACGCCGGTGATCCTCGCGGCGGGGGTGCTGAAGCTGGGTGACCTGGCCGGTCCGCTGGGGGACGGGATCCGGCCGCAGATCCTGGTCGGCAGCCTGCTGTCCGGCGTCGGGGCCTACCTGTCGGTGCGGTTCCTGACCCGGTACCTCGAGGACCGGTCGCTGAGGCCCTTCGGGATCTACTGCATCGCCGCCGGGGCGGCGTGCCTGGTGTGGTTCGCGGTGCGCTGAGCAGGACAGACCCCTATGCGCCGAGCGCGGCGAGCAGCTCGCCCCGGCTGGGCTGGCGGACCGGTTGCGCCCCGTGGGTGGCGAGGACGTCGCGGACGCGGGCGACGAGTGTCGGGTCGCGGTAGACCGCCTCCGGCGGCCGCAGCATGCCCATGATCGTCCAGAACGCGCGGAACGCGAGGGGGTCGTGCGGAGCCGCGGCGCGCAGCTGGGCGTAGGTGACCCGGTCCCCGCCGGGGTCCGGCGCCGCCGGTGGCGGTCCGCCGAGGACCGTGTGCCGCAGGGCGGCGAGGCGGGCGGCGTCGATGCCGGCCTGGTCGGTATAGAACGGCGCGACGTGGTCGGTGACGGCCAGGTCCATCGCCTCGGCCTGGGCGGGCGGGTCGTCGGGGTGCACGGCGAGGACGTCGGCCAGGTCGAGGGCCCCCTGCACGGCGAGGCTCAGGCCGCGCCCGAGAGTGGGGTTGGTGGTGCACACCGTGTCGCCGACGGCGTGCAGACCGGTGACGACCGGCTGCCCGTCGACGACCAGGCGGCGCAGCGTGTTGTGCAGCCCGGCCATCGGGAAGACGTCGCTGATCGGCTCGAGGACCTCCAACCACGCGGCGAGGAACGGCACGGTCCGCAGTACCGCGGTGAAGACTTCGGGGCGCCGTGCCGGACGGAACCGGTGGTCGGCCGCAAGCGGGCAGATCGCGAGCAGCATCGTGTCGTGGTCCGCGCCCCAGACCCCGGCGGCGAACTCGTCGAGCGCTGCGACGACCCGGGTCGTCTTCGGGCCGGGGAGGCCGGCGCCGTCCCGGAGGCGGTAATGCCTGCTGAAATAGGAGACGCCGCACTCGGCGAACTCGCCGGCGGTCCGGCGGGCGCCGGCGTCGTCGAGCCACCGGTCGAGCGGCGAGCGCCGCCCGCCCGCGTCGACCACCACGTCGGCGGTGATCGCGCCGCCGTCGGTGTGGACGCCGGTGACGTGGGGCGGGGCGCCCGGCTCGGTGAGCAGGCCGACGACGCGGACCCCGTCGCGCACCGTGACGCCGGGTTCGGCCGCGGCGCGCAGGCCGAGCACCCAGTCCACGGTCGAGCGCCGGGTCATCAGCAGTGACAGCCGGGCGTCGCCGGGCCGTTCCGCGCGGTCGGCGAGGGTCGGGGCCATCTGGCTGGCGAGATCGGCTTCGACGACGCCCGCGTCGAGCAGGCCGGCGTAGACGTCGGGGAGCCGACTCCGCAGCAGTTCCCGGCACAGCGCGAGCACGACGTGCGGCTGGACGAGCTGGGGAGCGTTCCCCCGGAAGGCCGCGGCCGCCGCCTCCTCGACGCCCGGCGCCGACGCCAGCCGGTCACGCTCGAGGACAACCAGATCGTGTCCCTCGCGGGCGAGCAGCATGGCCGCGGTCAGCCCGGCCGCGCCACCACCGATCACGACGATCTTCATCGGTCACGCCTTTCGCGGAGCGGAACCCGTCGACACACCCGCCGCGGCGGGCGGTGAGCTCCGTTGTCGGAGGACGGTCGAGCGGCGAGCCCCGGGCACGGCGCTGCGCGGAGACCGCCGCAACCAGTATTGCGGCCCGCGGACCCGGACGGGCCGGTTCGAGGCCGCCGCTCACCCGCGTTCGCGTTCGCCCGGGGCGCGGACCGCGGGCCGTTGGCGGAACGCGGCGGGAACGGCCCGTTGGAACGCCACGGGCACACCGAGGCCGCGGTGGATCTCGCCCGGCCGGCCGGTCTCGCCCCGCCGGGGTCATCTTCGAGATCCTCGCCGCGGACGGGTCGATGGCCCGCGGGCCGCAACTCGCCGAGGTCGCCCGGAGGTACCGCATACCGCTGATCTCGGTGGCGGACCTGGTCGCCCATCGGCTCTCCGCAGCCGGCGTCCCGATGCTCGCAGGCACCGTCCCCCGCCATGAGCGCGCTGCACCCGACGGCCGGCTCGCTCCGGCGACGGCGCGCGAGACGGTCGAACTACGGCTCATCGCCACCACGACCGCCGCGAACACCGGATCGTCACCCCACTCGACGCTCGGTGATGGTGACCGTCACGGATGTGTCCTCTCGTCAGGGTGTCGGCGCAGGGGTGTGCCCGGTCGCCAGATATCCGGTGCCGAAGGCGAGCTCGCGCACGTTCAGGTCGGGGACGTGCGCGGCGAGCAGCCGCCAGGGCCGGTCGAAGCCGGTGAAGTCGTCGATGTAGGGGCTGTGCAGGCTCCGGATCCAGCCCCGCAGACCCCACGCCCAGATCGGCGGTCGTTTGCCCCCGGCTGCCGCGACGGGTGCGCCGGGCCGTAGGTGCTCGAGGACCTGGGTCAGGACGGCCGGGGACTGGAGGACGTCGTGCACCGCGCAGAACAGGGCTCCGTCGGCCCGGACGTCCTGCAGCGCCGCGGGTTCGGAAGCGGAGAGGAGCCGGACGTTGTGCCAGTCGTTGTTGGTGGCACGTTCGCGGGCGAGCCCGAGCATCTCGTCGGACGCGTCGATCCCGACGATCGTGCCGCTGGGGCCGACCTTGTCGTGGAGCGCGCTCATGCACAGTCCGGTGCCACAGCCTACGTCGAGGACGGTGTCACCGGTTCCGACGTCCAGCTTCGCGACGACCGCGTCGCGCCATCGTTGGTAGGCGGTGGTGCGGCGGTCGTACCGGTTCGCCTCGGGCCCGTAGGTGCGGGCGGTCTTGTGCGGGTCAGGTGTGGCGGGCGGTTCGTCTGTCGGCATCGCTGCCTTCTTCGGTAGGCGGAGGGTTCGGGCCGGTCGGCTGTCGGTGGACGGCTCGCTGCTCCGCGAGCCATCCGGCGAGCTCCGTGCTGAACCGGTCGGGGTGTTCCACGTGGGGGAGATGCCCGCAGTCAGGAAACACGCTCACCCGGGCGTCGGGCAGACGGTCGGCCGCGGCGCCCGCCTGGCTGGCGGGCAGGACGTAGTCGCGATCGCCCCAGATGACCAGAGTCGGAACCGTCACGGCGGCGAGGCGGTCGAGCATGACCTCGCGCTGTCCCGTGGCGTCGAACAGCGCTCGGGCCATGGTTGTGGAGTTCTCGAGCTGCCCCGGCCGGCGGGCGAGGGCGTGCTGCTCGGCGACGAAGTCGCCGGGTGCCCGCCAGGGCCTCGCGAACAACATTCCCACGGACAGGACGGTGCGCGCGAGGGCTCCACCGGGTGTCCGGCTGAGCAGGATCGCGAGTTCGCCGAGTCCCGGGACCGTGTCGAGCGCGAGCAGCGGGTCGACCTGGCGGCCGAGACCGGCACTGGCCACCAGGGTCAGGCTCCGCAGCCGCCTCGTCGAGCCCGCGTTCGTCGAGCCCGCGTTCGTCGAGCATCGGGGGACCGGTGGCGGGTTCCGCAACGTCATGCGTCTCCACCCCGGCCGGGGTCTCGGGGTCGTGATCACGGCGAAAACCACCCGCTCCTACAACCAGGACGTCCTGATGCGCGCGGTCCTCGACAGCGTGAACCCGTGAGCACGAGGAGGCCCAGGTGTCGCGTTCGCCCCGACCCACGTCCTGCCCGGGCCCGGTCGCCATGGCGATGTTCGCCGTCGCGGCGATCGTCGTGCACGAGCGCACCCGCCGGGCGTCGCCTCCCGCGGGGGTCGTGGCATCCGACCCCGGATACGGCGGGAGCCCGCCTCCCTGACGGGAAGCGGGCTCCTGACGTGCTGGTGAAGAGTTCGGATCAGATGACGCGGACGCCCTGGGCCTGGGGGCCCTTCTGGCCCTGGCCGATCTCGAACTCCACGCGCTGACCCTCGTCGAGGCTGCGGAAGCCGCTGCCGTCGATCTCGGAGTAGTGAACGAAGACGTCGGTGCCGCCGCCGTCCTGGGCGATGAAGCCGAAGCCCTTCTCGCCGTTGAACCACTTCACAGTTCCCTGTGCCATGTCTCTGCTCCTCGCAGGTGCTGGGCCTCCGCACTGTGCGGGCCCGGCCGACCCCGGTAGGGCGGACACGACGTCCTCGTGACGTCGTGTCCGCTTCCACCGCTTGTTCCCGCGAGCGTGCAGTACACGAACACTGAAAACCGAACGACCTGTCCCGTACAACTGTGGAGCCGCGCTGCTTGTTCCCGTCCGGCCCGGGTCACACCTGCAGGCCGGCGGGCCGGGTGCGGTCATCCGTCGATGGTCACGGCGTCCGGCCGGGACACTGCCGTCAGCCATGTCCGCGGCCGCGGACGACACCACTCGATCGGGTCATCTCGGTGGTCTACCCGTTCAGCCGCCGGGCAGCCCGCCGCCGCGGCCACCGCGGTTCGGAAGAACGTACGCGGCGACGAGCCCGCGCCCGGAGCCCGTGGGCCGGGCGCGGGAGCGCCGCGT
This sequence comes from Pseudonocardia sp., assembly GCF_025465255.1. Taxonomy (GTDB): domain Bacteria; phylum Actinomycetota; class Actinomycetes; order Mycobacteriales; family Pseudonocardiaceae; genus Pseudonocardia. Next base: position 8,455 of record NZ_JAODNI010000197.1, on the reverse strand, counting down.
GCTCAGATGACGCGAACGTGCTCCGCCTGCGGCCCCTTCTGGCCCTGGCCGACGTCGAACTCGACCCGCTGACCCTCGTCGAGGCTGCGGAACCCGCTCGCCTCGATCTGGGAGTAGTGGACGAAGACGTCCGGCCCACCGCCGTCCTGGGCGATGAAGCCGAAGCCCTTCTCGCCGTTGAACCACTTCACGGTTCCCTGTGCCATGTGCGTTCCTTCTCCATAGGGCGAGATCAACGGCGCCGGATTCGTGCTCGCGCCGCTACTCGAACAGTAGCGAGGTGGCATGCCCTTGTCCCGCAACCGCGGTGCCGCGCTGCGCGGGCGTCCCCCGGGCCGGACCGAGTCGCCTCGCCGGCACAAGTGTGGAACGGCGTTCGGGCGGTACTTTCCGCGCTTGGTGCAGTCCCTCCCGCCTGCAACGGGCCGTGTCGACCGGTCGCTGACCCTGCGGACGGGCCGGTGTCACGTGCAGCGGTACATGACGCCGCTGCTGCGGCGGATCGAGCTCGGCGAGCTCGACCCGACACGGATCACCACCCACCGGCTGCCCTTGGACGAAGCACCGCGTGGCTACGACATCTTCAAGAACAAGGAGGAGGACTGCGAGAAGGTGGTCCTCACGCCCTGAGGGGCCGCCGCTCGGGAGGGGTGGTGGCCGTGTCAGCCCGGCCACCACCTCACATTCGTCCCGGCGCGATCGGGTGTTCCACAATGGTGTGGTTCGGTCCCCGCCGTGGGGTACGGGTGTTTGCCGGCACCGGGGAGCGGATAGACGGCGTGGTGACCGGCGCCGACCTCTCGCTCCGTCCTGCCGGGAGCGACCGCCCGACCACGGTCCTCGCTCCCGGGCAGGACCCGCCGCCGTCGGGGGATCGGCAGGAGTACGCGGAGTTCCTTCCGCTGCTCGACCGGTACGCCGCCCTGCCCGACCACCACCCGGACCGCGGGCCGTTGCGCGACGAGCTCGTCGTCGCGTTCCTCCCGGTGGTGCGCAACCTCGCTCGCCGCTACAGCCGAGGGGGGATCGTCGAGGACCTCGAACAGGTCGGCACGATCGGACTGATCAACGCCCTCGACCGGTACGACCCAGCCCGCGGGCCCGGGGCGTTCCTCGGCTACCTCATCCCGACGGTGACCGGGGAAATCCGCCGCCACTTCCGCGACCGCACCTGGTCGACACGGGTGCCTCGGTCGCTCAAGGAGCTCGCGGTCAGGATCGACCGTTGCACCGAGCCGCTGTCGCACCGCCTCGGCCGCGCCCCGAAGCCGAGCGAGCTCGCCGCGGAACTCGGCGTCGGCAAGAACGAGATCATCGACGCGCTGGCCGCGCGGGAGAGCCGCCACGGCCGGCCCCTGGACAGCCCCTACGGAGACGAGGGTCTGGCGCTGTCGGAGACCCTCGGCGAGCTGGCCGCGGACTTCGAGCAAGTCGAGCGCCACGAGCTCCTGCGGCCGTTCGTCGAAGCACTCCCGGCGCGGGAACGCGCGATCCTGATGCTGCGGTTCTTCGAGGACCGCACCCAGACCGAGATCGCCGACCGGCTCGGGATCTCCCAGATGCACGTCTCACGCCTGCTGTCCCGGACGTTGGCCCAGCTCCGGCAGCAGCTCCGGGACGCCGGGCAACCGACGATGCCCTGACCGGCCACCGGAGCCTCGCGCGGGCGGCGGTCGTCCTCGGTCACCGCAGCAGCACCAGCAGGCCGAGTACGAGAACCCGGCGACGAGCCAGGACGAGCCGGCCGATGTCCCGGCACCACCGCGAGCGGTCTCCCGGGTCGGGGGTTCGACGGCGCGACGTGGGGAATCCGGGGCCGTGACAGCGTTCGTGCGGCTCCTGCTCGATGCCCGACCGGATGCCCCTGACATCGTCGTGCGGGCGTTGACGGAATGGAGCAGGAGCGTGGGCTGGCCGGCGGCGGAGGCGCGGGACCTGCTGTTCGCGGTGCGGGAGGCCGTGTGCAACAGCGTGACCCACGCGTACCGGGGAGGACCGGCGGGCCGGATCGGGGTCGAGGCCGTCGTCCGGCACGGTGCGCGGGACGGCGACCACATCGAGCTGACCGTGTCGGACACCGGACGCTGGAGACCCCGTCCCGACTCCGCCCGCCCGGGCTACGGGATCCCGCTGATGCGGGCCGCCACGGCGGGCCTCGTGATCAGCACCGGCGTCTCGGGCACCGAGGTGCGCCTGCGCAGCGCGACCGTGCCGCGGGCCGCCCCGGCGTTCGGCCGCGTCAGCTTCCTCATCGGGCCGCAGTGATCGGGACCTCGCCGAGGGGGTGCCGTCCCGTCCGCGCCGGAGGCCCGGTGATCACGCCACGACGCGGAGGGTGCCGAGACCGGGGTCGGCGGGGTCCGGCAGGACCATGCCGGCGCGGACGCCGCTGGTGAGGTAGTCGGCGATCTCCTCGCTGACCCGCTCCCCGGGAAGCAGCACCGGGATCCCCGGCGGGTAGGGCGTGACCTGCTCGGCACACACGCGACCGACGGCCCGGTCGACCGGTACGTCCTCCGTGCGGGCGAAGAAGGCGACGCGGGGCGGCATCGCCACGTCGAGCTCGAGCGCCCGCGGCGAGGGGAGGTTCACCCGGGGCGGGTCCGGGAGGTCCGCGGCCGCCTCGGCCATCGCGCCGAGGGCGTCGAGGAGGAGGTTCGCGGTGCCGGCGTCGTCGGCGAAGGTCAGCTGCGCCTCGATCCGCCGGTGGTCGGAGAGCCCGACGTCGACGGCGCGGTGTTCCCGCAGCCAGTCGGCGGCCTGGTAGCCGCTGATGCCGAGCGCGGAGACGTCGACGAGGATCTTCAGCTCGTCGAGCTCGTGCGAGGCCTCGGCTCCGACGAGGGCGTCGTGCAGGGGATCGAGGCCGGGGATCTTCGCGATGTGCTCGCGGACGTCGGCGGCGAGGTCGAGGGCGCCGGTCAGCAGGTCGTGTCCGTGCTGCACCATCTGCCGGCGCCACCCGTCCATCGCCGCGTAGATCAAGGTGTTGGGGCTGGTGGTGGACAGCATGTCGGCGCAGGCCGCGAGGAAGGTCGGGTCGACGCGGTCGCCCTGGAGATGGAAGACCGAGCCCTGCTCCAGCCCGGCGCCCATCTTGTGGATGCTGACGACGCACAGGTCGGCGCCGGCGTCCATCGCCCAGGTGGGCAGCCGCTCGTGGAACGGCAGGTGTGCGCCCCACGCCTCGTCGACCAGCAGCGGCAGTCCCCGCTCGTGGCAGAGGTCGGCGATGGCGGTGATGTCGGCGCAGGTGCCGTACGGGGTGGGGCTGGTGATCAGCACCCCGGCGACGTCGGAGTCCCGGTCCAGGGCGGCACGTACGTCGTCGGGTGCGGGGGGATGGGCGAGGTGGAGCTCGGCGTCGTAGCGCGGGTGGACCCACGTCGGTCGAAGGCCGGAGAGGACGAGGCCGGAGACGACGGACTTGTGCACGTCGCGGCTGACGAGGATGCGGCCGTGCCTACCGGCGACGGCCAGCATCGCCGACTTCACCGAGAGCGAGCTGCCGCAGGTGGAGAAGAAGGCGTGGTCGGCGCCGACGGCGTCCGCCATGAGGGTCTGCGCCCTCTCGACGACGTGGCCGGACTTGGCCCGGTCGTCCAGGCCGGCGTTGGCGAGCAGGTCACCCCGGAACACATCGTCGCCCAGGACCGCCCGGACCCGCGGGTCGGCACCGCGGCCCTGCTTGTGCCCGGGCGGGCTGAACGGGGTGTGGCCGCGCCGGTGATAGGCGTCGAGGGCCTCGAGCACGGGGCCTCGTCGTGGTCCATCTCACACTCTCCAACAATGCTCGGCGGCGGTGACCGGGCCGCATACCCGCCCGGGCTCCGCCGGCAAACCCGGCCGCCCCCGGTCGTGATCCGTCACGTGAGGACACCACCGGGTGCGGCGTGCCGCCGCTGGCGCCGGTAGTTTTCTTCCGGTGAGCGAGGAACGGCGCCAGGGACCGGGATCCACGGATGCGTGCACGCTGACGACGAGCGACCGCGGCGAGGTGGTGGTCGTGCACCTCCGCGGTGCTCTCGACTACACGGTCGTGGCATCCGTCCGGGACGATCTCCAGTCCGCGTTGCGGCGGTTGCGGGACCGGGCGCTGGTGCTGGACCTGGCCGAGGTGGACTTTCTGGACTCGGTCGGGATCTCGGCGCTGATCGACACGGCCCGCACCGCCGGAAAGGTGTCCGAGAACAGCGAGCCGCTGCGCCTGGTTGTCGATCACGCCCGGGCCGTGACCCGGCCCATCCAGGTGGCCGGCCTGGACGGGTTCTTCATGCTCTACGAGACGCTCTCCGACGCGCTCGCACCCTGATCGACCCGAACCGGCGGCCCCGGGTCAGTAGCGCTGGGCCGCCGATCCGAACGCCGTCCCGAGCGCGGTGGCGCGGCGGGCGGGGAAGGAGACGTGGGCGGGGTCGCCGTCGGAGGTGTAGCGGGAGACCTCGCCGCTCGCGAGGCGGTCGAGCCAGGTGGCGGAGACGTACTGCGCGTCCGCCCCGGTCGCGGCCTGGGACCGGATCCGCGGGATGTTCTCCGGGTCGAACCCCGTGCTGTAGGGGGAGGGCGCCGGATCGGCACCGACGAGCATCGCCGCGGCGAGGTCGTAGGTCGTGCCGCCGGACGCCCCGTGCAGGGCGAGCTCCTCCGACTCGGGGTGGGCGCCGAACGGCAGCGCGATCGTCGTCACCGCCGCCTCGGGCACGGCCTGCCGGATCATCGTCAGGTTGTCGACGATGTCGCTCTGGACCTCCTCCGCCGACGCCGCGGAGAGATTCGTGTGGCTCGCGGTGTGGAGGCCGATCTCGAAGCCGTGGGCGTGCAGCCAGGGCAGTGTGGTCGTCCCGCCCGGCTCGCCGAACGGCTCGGCATTCACGTACAGGGTCGCGACCGGGCGGAACCCGGGATGCGCGGCCGCGACGTCGAGCAGGATCCCGATCGCGCTGTCCGGCGTGGGTCGTCCGTCGGGGCCGAGGGCGAACTGGCTGGGGGCGCCGTCGTCGAAGGTCAGCACGACGGGGTGGGCGCCCGCCGGGACGTCGATCCGGCCCGCGGCGAGATCGGCCGCGGTGATGGGTACGTAGTTCTCCGCCGCGAGCCGTTCGAGCTCGGCCCGGAAGTCCGCCGGCGTGCGGTCGTAGACCGAGACCGCCTCGGCGACGATCCGGTGGTACATCAGCACGGGGATGTGCCCGAGCTCGTCGGCCCCGACCTCGCCGGGCGGGGGCGGCGCCTGTGCACTCGGCGGAGCCGGCGCGGCCGGTGCGGCGGGCGGCGCCGAGCCACAACCGGCCAGACCCGCCATCGCGGCCAGGGCCGCGACCGCCAGCATCGTGCTCGTTCTCGGTGCGCGCCCGTACATCCACATCTCCCCGACCGGTCCCTCCCGCGGGCTGCTGCCCGCCTCTGCGACGACCATGGCGCCGCGCAACCACTGCGGCAACCAGCCGATCGAATGTGCACCGGAAGGGGGACAGCGGTTGGCCCGAAGGGTCGCGATGCGCATGGTTGTGTCCAGAGCGATCACCGAGTCGGGGGGCAGCCTTGTTGGAGCAGCGGGTGAGCTGGGAGCAGGCGGGCCAGCAGGGGGTGGTGCGGTCACGGGCCCGGAGGCAACGCGGCGCGGGGCTCCTGGCCACGACCACGGTGCTGGTCGTGCTGCTGCTGGCCGGCATGATCGTGGTCGTGCTGTCCGAGGGTCCTCGGATCGCCGGTCCCGAGGACGGCGCGGTACTGGCGGCCGCCGACACGGCCCCCGAGTTCGTGCTCTCCGGGGTGCCGGCCGGCGCCGCCGGGGGAGCGGAGCTCGACGGCGCCCCGGTCGACCCCACCGCGCAGCCCGACGGGCGGCAGTCGGTGGCGCTGCCTCCCCTCGCCGAAGGGGAGCACCGGTTCGAGTGGACCGTGCCCCGGGCCTGGCCGCTGCCGTCCGCCACGGCGCGCCGGGACTTCGCCGTGGACACCACGCCCCCGCAGGTCGCCCTGGACGGGCCGCTGCGGGCCGAGGCGCTCGACCGGCCCCTGACCGTGCGCGGCAACGCCGGCGACGCGGTCGACCTGCGGATCCAGGACGAGAGCATCCCGCTCGACGACGACGGCGCCTTCAGTGTCGACCTGCCCGCGCCGCCGGCGTCCGTGCACCTGGTGGCGACCGACCGGGCCGGCAACACCACGGACAGGACGGTGCCCGTACCGGTCGCGCAGGCGCCGATGCGTGCGGTGCACATGAGCGCGCTGGCCTGGTCCTCGCCGACCCTGCGGGATCCGGTGCTGGCGATGGTGCGGGAGGGCCGGATCAACGCCGTCCAGCTCGACATCAAGGACGAGAGCGGCGAGATCGGCTACGCCTCGCAGGTCCCGCTGGCCCAGGAGATCGGCGCGGTCAAGGGTTACTACGACGCCGCGCAGGCCCTCGACGAGCTGCATGCCCTCGGCGTACGGGTCGTCGGCCGGCTGGTCGCGTTCCGTGATCCCGTCCTGGCCACGCACGCGTGGCAGACCGGGCGGCACGACATGGTCGCCCAGACCACCGCGGGGCAGCCGTGGGCCGGCGGGTACGGGTCCTACGCCTTCACCAACTTCGCGGACCCGGACGTGCGCCGGTACAACATCGACCTCGCCACCGAAGCGGCCGGGCTCGGGTTCGACGACATCCTCTACGACTACGTCCGCCGCCCGGACGGCTCCCTGAGCGCGATGCACTTCCCCGGTCTGCAGGTCACCCCGGAGGCGAGCATCGCCTCGTTCCTGCACGACACCCGGGCCGCCGTCCGCCCCCGGGGTGCGTTGGTGGGTGCCTCCGTCTTCGGGATAGCGGCATCGCGTCCGGAACAGATCGCCCAGGACATCCCCGCGATCGCGCAGGGTGCCGACTACATCGCCCCGATGGTGTACCCGTCGCACTGGGGCGCAGGAGAGTACGGCGTCGCCGCCCCCGAGTCCCAGCCGTACGACATCACCCAGCGCTCCGTGGCGGACTTCCACGCCAAGCTGGGTGACAGCGGCGCCACCGTCGTCCCCTGGCTGCAGGCCTTCTCCCTGCGCGTGACCTACGGCGCCGAACAGGTACGGCAACAGATCGCCGCCTCCGCGGACGCCGGCAGCGACTCGTTCGTGCTCTGGAACGCCGCCTGCCGCTACGACCCCGCCGCCCTACCCGTGGCCACCGGGGGCTGAGCCACGGTGCGCGGCATCCGGCGGCTCGGTCTCGTCCTCGCCGCACCCTGCGCCGTGACCATGCTGCTCGCCGTCACGGTCCCGGGTGACGCGCGCGCGGCCGGGCCCCTCTACGGGCACGACGTCTCCTGGCCGCAGTGCCCGACCTCGGCCGGCGGGGTCGGCCTGCCCATGCCGCCCGAGACCAGCCAGTTCGTCGTCCTCGGGCTCACCCGGGGGCTGCCGTTCACCGACAACCCGTGCCTGGCGGACCAGCTGGGCTGGACGCGTGCCCACGGCCTGCCCGCGCACGCCTACACCATCCCCGCGTTCCCGACCCCCACCCAGCTGGAGGCCAACGGCGGAACCGGTCCCTGGGCGGCGGACGAACCCGGCGCCCGGCTGCGGAACGCCGGCCACGCCCAGGCGCGGCACGCCCTCGCCACGCTCGCCCGCGTCGGGTTCTCCCCGCCGACGGTCTGGATCGACGTCGAGGCCCGTCCCGCGCAACCCTGGCCGGCCGCGACCGAGCAACAGCAACTGGACAACCGCGCCGTGCTCGACGGCGTGATCCGGGGGCTGGCCGACGCACACCTCGCGTACGGCTTCTACGCGAGCAGCGCCGGCTGGCGCTCGATCACCGGATCCTGGCAGCTTCCCGGAACCCCGGTCTGGGCGACCGCGGGCAGGCTCGACCACCCCGAGGAGGCCCGCGATCTCTGCACCTCGCCGAGCTTCTCGGGCGGTCCGGTCCTGATCGCGCAGTGGTTCGACGACGAGCGCGACTACGACCTCACCTGCACCCCGGACGTCTTCCCCTAGCCGACGATGTTGGAGTGGTGGCCCTAGCCCCGGCGCCGGGTCGAGACCGGGCAGCAGGGTCGAGGTGGGCGCGTCGGTGGCGGACTGCCACCGCTGCCACGGCGAGGTACCCCCACGCCATACGGCCGGATCGGAAGACGCGAGGCCGGTCGAGATCGACGAGCGCGCCCTCGACGACGTCGGTCAGTGTCAGGAACGTCCGCCGGCTCGCGCAGCGCCTCCGGGCTGCGGCACCTCGACGGCACCCTCGCTTCTGCTGCACCGGCCGGTTTCGACGCCTACGCGCGGGCCGCCAGGTGCAACGCCTGGTCGAGGTCGCCGTGCCGCGCCTGCAGGGCGGGACGGCCGTCCTTCGCGCTGACCCTGCTGAGCTGGCCCTCGGCGGCCTGCAACTCGATGCGCGCCGCCCGATCGTCCCCGGCCACCATCGCCGCGGCGGCGGCGTCGAGCCGACGGGTGACCTGGTCCGCCGCGTCGACCG
>NZ_JAODNI010000187.1 GCF_025465255.1 Pseudonocardia sp. | reverse complement strand
GGAACCGTCGACGAGTACCCGAACTGGCGGCTCCCGCTGCCCGTCTCGCTCGAGGAGCTGCTCGCGGACCCCCGCGTCGACGACGTCGTGGCCGCGCTCCGCTCCGGCGACCGGTGATTTCCCGGCCATCGGAGGGGTCCGCAACGGCAAGCGCGATGGCACGATCAAGGGCATGCCCCTCAATGACGAGGCCGGTACCGAGCACGCCCGGGCCGACGCCGCCGCGGAACTGATCTGGAACGCCTGGACGAGCGGGGAGCGCCTGGACGCGCTCCCCGACGACGTCCGCCCCGAGGACCTGGACGACGGCTGGGCGGTGCAGGAGCGGCTCGGCGGCCACGCCGGCCCCGGCTATGGCTGGAAGCTCGCCGCGACCTCCGCTGCCGGCCAGGCGCACATCGGGATCGGCGGCCCGCTTCCCGGGCGGTTGTTCGAGCGGTTCCGGCACGACCCCGGGGCCGTGCTGGACTCCGGCGCGCTGCACATGAAGGTCGTCGAGGCCGAGTTCGCGTTCCGGATGGCGCGCGACGTCCCGGCTGGCGCGTCCCGCGAGGAGGTGCTCGACGCCGTTGCGGCGCTGCACCTGGCGATCGAGGTCCCGGACTCGCGGTTCGCGGACTTCGGACACATCGGCTCGGCCCAACTGCTCGCGGACGCGGCGTGCGCGGGGCTGTTCGTGCTCGGCCCGGAGATCCCGGACTGGCGCGCGCTGGAGTTGTCCACATGGGGAACGACCCTGTGGATCAACGGCGAAGCCGTGGAGAAGGGCACCGGCGGCAACGTCCTGGGTGACCCACGCACCGCGCTCGCCTGGCTCGCGGACGACCTTCCGCGCTTCGGCTCGCTGCTGCGCGCCGGGGAGATCGTCACGACGGGGACCACCACGACCCCGCCCCGGATCGGTCCGGGGGATGAGGTCCGGGCGGACTTCGGCGACCTCGGCGAGGTGCTGGTCTCGTTCAGACGGTGAACGCCGGGGAGGACCTCTCGCCCCGCTCCAGCGCGGCGAGGTGCACCCGGCCGCGGCGAGTGCGGGTCGAGCGGTACGCGTACCGCTCGACCCGCACTTCGGCGCCTTCAGGCGGACCTCAGTCCGTCGTGTCCTTCGGCCGGCCCGGGTCCGGGCGTCCGCCGTCCGGGCGGCCGGTGACCTGCAGGTGCTCGGCCTTCCGGAGGCCTTCGGCCTCCCTCTCGTGTTCCCGCGCCTCGGCGAGCGCGGCGGCCTCGTCCTCCGGGTCCGGCCGCAGCAGAGACCCGGAGACCGCGGTGCCCGCCATGCCGAGCTGGTTCATCCGCTTCGGCACGGGTGCGCCCTGGTACGCCAACGGGACGGCGTGGCCGTCCGCGTCCGCCCCACCGAGCGGCTGGTGCAGCTCGATGAACTCGCCGTGCGGGAGCCGGCGGACGATCCCCGTCTCCACACCGTGCTCGAGCACCGCGCGGTCCGCCTTCTGCAGGCCGATGCAGATCCGGTACGTGACCCAGTAGGCCAGCGGCGGCACCAGGAGCAGCCCGATCCGGCCCGCCCACGTCGTCGCGTTGAGGGAGACGTGGAAGAAGTAGGCGATCCAGTCGTTGACGCCCGAGAGCACCAGCCAGGTGTAGAAGGCGATCCCCATGGCCCCGAGCGACGTCCGCACGGGGGTGTCCCGCGGCCGTTGCAGCAGGTTGTGCAGCGCGTTGTCCCCGGTCAGTCTGCGTTCCACCGCAGGGTAGATCGCCGCGATGACATAGAGCACTGGCAGGAACGCCGCCGTGGCCCAGAACGCCGCCGGGATCGTGTAGCGGCCGAACAGGTAAACCTCCCACGGCGGGAAGATGCGCGCCATCCCCTCGGTGAAGAGCACGTACCAGTCGGGCTGGGACCCCGAGGAGATCTGCGCCGGGTCGTAGGGCCCCAGGTTCCAGATCGGGTTGATCTGGAAGACCCCGGCCATGATCCCGAGGACACCGACCGTGAGGGCGAAGAACGCCCCGCCCTTGGCCGCGAAGGCCGGCAGGATCCGCACGCCGACGACGTTGTTCTCGGTCCGTCCCGGCCCCGGGTACTGCGTGTGCTTCTGGTACCAGACCAGCCCGACGTGGATCCCGATCAGTGCGAGCAGGATGCCGGGCAGGATGAAGACGTGCGCGATGTAGAACCTCGGGATGATCTCCGTGCCCGGGAACTCACCGCCGAAGAGCAGCCACTGCATCCACGTGCCGATCACTGGGACGGTGAGCGTGATGCCGGACATGATCCGCAGGCCGGTGCCCGAGAGCAGGTCGTCCGGCAGCGAGTAGCCGGTGAGGCCCTCGAAGAAGCCCAGGAGGGTCAGGACGACGCCGATGACCCAGTTCGCCTCCCGCGGCTTTCGGAACGCACCGGTGAAGAATGTGCGGAACATGTGGGCGATCATCGAGGCCATGAACAGCAGCGCGGCCCAGTGGTGCAGCTGCCGGACGAACAGGCCGCCGCGCACTTCGAGGGACAACTGCAGCGAGGTCTCGTATGCCCGCGACATGTGCACGCCGCGCATGTTGGTGAACGGGCCGTTGTAGACGACCTCGGCCATCGACGGGTCGAAGAACAGCGCCAGGTACGTGCCGGATGCCAGCAGCACGATGAAGCTGTAGAGGGCGACCTCGCCGAGCATGAACGACCAGTGCGTCGGGAACACCTTGTTGAACTGCCGGCGCAGACCACCTGCCGGGTGGTAGCGCTGGTCCAGTTCGTCCAGGGCCTTCCCGGCTTTCGCCTCGAGCCCACCCGACGACGTCGTGGGGGTCGTGATGGCGCTCATCGTCCGCTCCTGCCGTCGACGGCACGGGAGATCCGGTCGTCGGAGAGTATCCCCCATCACACCGACAATGCGCGCGGCGAATCCTGGGGGCAGGCGGCCGCTCAGTCGGCCTCGTCGTCGTCGGCGGGGGCCGCGGAGGGCTCGCGGGGCAGCTCGGTCCGGTCGATCCGGTTCTCCGCCGCCGCCCTCGGTTCGACCTCGGCCCACTCCTCGCGGTGGCCGCCGGCGCCACCCAGGCGACCCCTGACCCCGTCGGCGAGTTCTTCGTCGATCCGGGGGTTGTGCTTGGCGCTACCGCGTTCCATGGTTCGTCCTCCTCGCGATCCTCAGCCGTACCGGACTACCTCGGCTCGCCGCGCGCAAACCGGCCCCGTGGGCCGGTTCATCGGACCGTGATGAGCGCCCCCGGGGCGATGTCGACGCGGACGGGGACGTCGGGCCCCAGCTCGACCAGCTCGCCGTCGACCTGCAGGGGCATCGGATCGATGGTGGAGAACGTGTACTCACGCACGCTCGGCTGGTCCCCGAGCCCGGAGACGGCGGCGCGGACCGCGGTCGCGAGGACGCGCCACTTGCTCTTGTGCGGCAGCATCACGACCTCGAACCGGCCGTCGTCCGGCTCGCCCTCGCTCAGCGTCGCGTACTTGGCCATCTCGGCGATGTTGGCGAACACCAGGCTGTCGAACTCCTGACGCTCGCCGTTCTCGAGCCGGACCGCGAAGGGGCGGAACCGCGAGAACGCGCGGACGGTCGTGACGATCTCCCGGAACGACCCCTTCCCCCGGCGCTCGAGCTCGACGGCCACGACCGGCGTGATGCCGAGCCCGATGTAGGAGTGGGCGTACCGGACCTGGGCGGCCCCGTCGGCCGAGCCGTCGCCGACCGTCAGGCGCAGCAGGTCGAGCTTCTGCGTGGTGCCCGCCGCGATCGCCTCGACGAGCGGGCGTTCCGCCGTTACGCGCCGGTGGTCGTTGGCATTGCCGGCGGCGAGCACCGCGGCGGCCGCCTTCGTGTCCCCGGCCTGCATGACACCGTCGACGACCTCGTTGTAGCCGCCGTCCCCGCTCACCGACACCAGGAGCGGGGCACCGGACGACGCCTCGTCCCGGGCGATCTCCCGGGCGTGGCCGGCGTACTCGGTGGGCCGCATCCGGACCTCCAGGTCCGGCGCGAGCTCCGCGACCCCGTTCCGCAGCTCCTCGGCACGCTGCTGCGCGTCCCCGGTGCTGTTCGGGTTGTAGACGATCACGAGGGAATCGAAGTCACGCGGCACGCGCGCACCATAGCCGCGTTCTCAGGAGAGTTCGGCCGGGGCGCGGACGACGGGCGAGCGACCCCGCTCACTGAGGCCGAGCGCCGTCACCGAGACGGCGACGACCGCGAGTCCGACCCACTGCGTCGCGCTCAGGGACGTCCCGAGAACGGTGACGCCCAGGACGGTCGCCGTCGCGGGGAAGGCCAGCTCGGCGAGGGTCGCGCGGGAGGCGGCCGTGCTGCGCAGCCCGATGTAGTAGAGGACCAGGGCGATCAGCCCGGGCACGATCGCGAGCAGCAGGAGCGGCAGCAGCTGGGCCGCCGTGACGGCGATCGGCGCATCCTGGACCCCGAGCACGACGAGTGCGCCCACCAGCCCGATCACGAACCGCAGCACGGTGACGTCCCGGCTTGCGAGGTTCGCGCTGACCATCCGGCCGAGCACGGTCCCGAATCCCCACAGCACCGCGGCGCCGACGGATAACAGCGCCGCGCCCGCGGCGCGGACCTCGACGTCGAGGGGATCGGCGAAGGCCATCAACCACGCGCCGACCAGGGCCGGGACCGCGAACACCCAGAACGCCGGACGCAGCCGCTCCCCGAGCAGGAGCGCCGCCCCCGCGATCGCGACGAGCGGCTGCAGCTTCTGCAGGACGAGCGGGGTGACCGGATCCCCGAGCGCGAACGCGGCGGTGAACAGGGTGGTCGCGAGGGCCGAGGAACCGAGGCCGATGACGACGAGTGCGAGGCGGTCCCGGGCCGACGCACGGCGGAACGCCCGGACCGCGGACGGGACGAACGGGATCAGCAGCAGGACGGGGACGATGTGCTCCCAGAACACGATCGTCGCGGCGGGCAGGGCACCGGCGAGCGGCGCGCGCAGGACCCCGTCCGTTCCCCAGAGCGCGGCGGCCAGCGCCACGAGCCAGGTCCGGTCGGGTGCGGTGATCGTCCGCGGGGAGTCGGCCACGTCCCGGCCAACCGTTTCCGACGCCCATCTATGCCGACCGGGTCGATGTCTTCTCGACGATCCGGTGCCACGATGGTCCGATGGAGTTCACCCGCGTCGACCGTTGGCTGTGGTCGGTCAGGCTGGCCAAGACCCGGTCGGAGGCCGCGACCGCCTGCCGCGGCGGGCACGTCCGGGTCAACGACCGCCCGGCCAAGCCCGCGACGAACATCTCCGCCGGAGACACCGTCCGCGTCCGGATGCACGAGCGCACCCGGATCGTCGAGGTCACGAATGTGATCCAGAAGCGGGTCGGGGCGCCGCAGGCGCAGACCTGCTATGTCGACCACAGCCCGCCGCCCCCGCCGCGCGGGGCCCTGCCGGTGTTCGCCCGGGACCGGGGAGCGGGCCGCCCCACCAAGCGGGACCGCCGAATGCTCGACCAGTTGGGAGTGCTCAGGCCGCCCGGGTCATGATGGGGCCATGTACGACCTGCTCTTCCGGCACGTCCTGCGGCGGACTCCCGCGGAGTTCATCCACGGCGTCGCGTTCGGCGCCATCCGCGGGGTCGTCGGCTCCTCGCCCGTCGGCCCGCGGATCGGCGCGCGGCTGACCCCCGCGGACCCGATCCTGCACAGCACGGTCTTCGGGGTGGACTTCCCGAACCCGCTCGGCCTGGCCGCGGGGTTCGACAAGAATGCGCACGGCCCCGTGGCGCTCGGTCGGCTCGGCTTCGGGTTCGTCGAGATCGGGACCGTGACCGCGCTCGCGCAGCCCGGGAACCCCAAGCCGCGCCTCTTCCGGCTGCCGGAGGACAAGGCGCTCGTGAACCGCATGGGGTTCAACAACGCCGGGGCGGACGCCGTCGCGCCGCGGCTACGGGCGCTGCCCCCGGCGGATCGGCCGGTGCTGGGTGTGAACATCGGCAAGAGCAAGATCGTCGACCCTGACCGGGCGATCGACGACTACCGGCGCAGCGCCCGTCTCCTCGGCCCGCACGCGGACTACATGGTCGTGAACGTCAGCTCCCCGAACACGCCGGGACTGCGGGACCTGCAGAACGTCACGGTGCTCGAGCCGCTGCTGGCTGCGGTGCGGGACGAGCTCGACGCCGCCGTCCCCGGGCCCCGGGTCCCGCTTCTCGTGAAGATCACAACGGATCTCGCCGACGACGACATCGATGCGGTCGCGGACATGGCGGTGCGGCTGGACCTCGATGGAATCGTCGCGACGAACACCACGACGTCCCGGGAGGGCCTGCGCACGCCGGCGGCCGAGGTCGAGGCCATGGGCGCGGGTGGGGTGTCCGGCCTTCCCCTCGCCGAAGCCGCACAGGCGGTGGTCGGGCGGCTCCGCGGCCGGCTCGGGCCGGAGCGCACCATCATCGCCGTGGGGGGCATCTTCACCGGTGAGGACGCCTATCGCCGGATCCGCGCCGGCGCATCGCTGGTGCAGTCGTACACGGGATTCATCTACGGAGGCGGGACGTGGCCGCTGCGGGTGAACCGTGAGCTCGCAGCTCTGCTGCGTCGTGACGGTTTCGCCTCGGTGGCGGACGCGGTGGGCGTCGACGCGCCGTAACCCCGGTCGGTCCCGGTGTTTTCTG
>NZ_JAODNI010000218.1 GCF_025465255.1 Pseudonocardia sp. | reverse complement strand
GGCCGGCGCGGCGCGCGCCGGGGGCGTCGCGCTGTACCGCCGCCGCCGGGAGACCACCGGGAGATGAGCGTGCGCCGGCTGCTGGTCGTCGCGCTGGTGCTCGTACTGGCCGGGGCGGGCGCGGTGGCGTTCGCGCTGGTCCCGGCCGCGCCGAGCCGGGTCGCTGCAGCCGCGCTCCCGGAAGGCCCCGCTCCGCTCGGTCGCTCGGTCCCGGTGACGCTCGACGTCCCGGCCGTCGGCGTGCACGCGTCGCTGCGGACGCTGGGCCTGAACCCGGACGGCACGGTGGAGGTCCCGCCGCTCGGCTCGCCGGACGCCGGCTGGTACGAGAACTCCCCGGCACCCGGCGAGCCCGGCCCGGCCGTCGTCCTCGGCCATGTGGACTCGGCGCGCTCGGGGCCCGGGGTCTTCTTCGACCTCCGCGCCGCCGCTCCCGGCGACGCGATCGCCGTGACGAGGGCGGACGGCAGCGTCGCCCGGTTCCGGGTCGACCGGATCGGCACGTACCCGAAGAGCGCCTTCCCGACGGCCGAGGTCTACGGCGACCTCGACCACCCCGGGCTGCGGCTGATCACCTGCGGCGGACACTTCGACCGGGCCGCGCGCAGCTGGACCGACAACGTGATCGTCTACGCTTCGGCGGCATCGGAGCAGGTGGGATGACGTCGGGTGAGGACTCCTTCGAGGCGTTCGTGCTCGCGCACGGGGCCGGGCTCGTCGGGTTCGCGCGACGGCTGACGCTGGACCACCACCGTGCCGAGGACATCGTGCAGGACGTGCTCGCCCGGATCGGGCTGTCCTGGGCGAAGGTCTCCCGGGTCGACGACCTGCGCGCCTACGTCCACAAGGCCGTCCTGAACGACTTCCTCTCCTGGCGCCGCCGGCTCTCGTCCCGCGAGCGCCCGGCCGATCTCTCGTGGCACCACGGGGAGCCGGTCCCGGGTGTCGACGACGCCGTGGCCGCCCGGGACCACCTGCGCCTCGCGCTCGCCCGGCTCCCGCGGGTCCAGCGCGCCGTCCTCGTCCTGCGCTACTACCACGACCGGCCCGACTCCCAGATCGCCGAGCTGCTCGGCTGCCGGGAGGCGACCGTCCGTTCCCACGCCCGTCGCGCACTGCTGGCCCTGCGCGCCGCGCCGACCGGCCTGACCGGCGATGGCGACCTCACCAGCGAAGGGACCCTGCGATGACCGACGAGCACGCGGACCTGCGGTCCCACCTGCACGATCCGGCGCTGGACGAGGGAATCTCCGCGACGGGCCTGCTCGCCGGGGTGCAGGCGCGGCGGCGGCTCGTGCGCCGGCGCCAGCACCTCGCAGCCGGGGCCGCGGCCGCCGTGGCGGCGCTCGTCGTCGTGGGGGCTGCGGTCGTCACGACCCGGCAGCAGCCCGAGCCGGTGACGCCCGCGCAGCAGCCCGCGTCGTCCGCCCCGTCCTCCCCCCGGCCGTCCTCCCCCCGGCCGTCGTCCTCGCCGGTGACGACCTCGACCTCGCCGCTGTCCTCACCGCTGCCCACGACGCTCCCGCCGCCGCGGGCGCGCCTGGACCCGACCGCCGAACCGCGGCTCAGCACGGGCGCGCGGGAGGCGGCGGTGCCGAGCGCTCAACCCAACAGGTGATCTCGGAGCAGCGCCTCCGCCGCCTCCGCCCGGCCGTTCGCCACCAGCAGCCCGGCCGGGGCGACGGCGAAGTCCGCGTCCACGAGGATCGGCGCGTCCGCGACCAGCGGGCCCAGCATCTCGTCGCAGCGCAGGGTCCCGGCGACCGCGGCCAGCCCGCCCGGGTCCCGGCGCCGGAACACCCCTCCGGCGAGCACGACCAGCCCGACCGGCGGGTGCACGTCCGCGGGGTCCGCGAGCGCGGCGCGCAGGTGCCGCCGGGCCGCGACGACGGCGGCGAGCGCGGCGATCCGCCGGTCCTCCGCCGCGCCGCCCGCGTCCTTCGGGACGTAGCCGGGCTCGGAGCTCATCCGGCGGACGGTCGGGGCGAGGAGGTCGGCCTCCACCGGGTCCACCAGCTCCTCCGTCTGCGCCTCGACGAGCACGCCCTCGGCGGCCGCCCGGACCCCGAGGTCGCCCTCGACGGTGCGCAGCGCCTCGCCCGCCCCCGGAACGGCCGAGTGGACGTCCGTGGTGGCGCACCCGACGTCGACGAGCAGGACCGAGCGGCCGGAGAGCCGGGCGAGCTCCGCGGTGCCGCGGCGCACGGCGTCCGGCGTCATGGTGCGGACCATCCGCCGGAAGCGGGGCGCGGCGGTGGGCCCGCGGCCGCCGAGCACGTGCCGCGCGAACACCTCCGCGAGGGCCGCGCGGGCCGCCTCGGGGACCAGCTCACCGGGCCGCGGGGCGACGTTGTCGCAGGCCACGACCGTGCGGCCGGTGGCGCGGAGCAGGGCCAGCGCGTCGTCGCGCGCGGCGACGTTGCCGGCGAGCACGATCGGGTAGCGGATCCGGGCGCGCGCGAGCCTGCCCGCGTTGTGCAGCAGCAGCGAGGGATCGTCCCCGTCCGCGCCGCCGGTGAGCAGCACCGCGCCGGGGCGGCTGCTGCGCAGCAGCCGGATGTCCTGCGGTTCGAGCGGGCCGGAGTGGACGTGCACGACCCGGGACCCCGCGGACCGGGCGGCCCGGTAGCCGGCCTCGATGGCGGTGAGCCGCTCGGCGCCGACAACGGCGAGCCGCAACCCGCCGCCGACGGACGAGCAGGCCAGCAGCTCCGGGTCCGCCCGCTGGCCCGGCGAGCGCGCCGCGCTGACCGCGCGGACGGCGGCGTCGACACCGGTGAGGACGTCCACGGACGTGGTGGGGTGCTCGGCGAACCCGGCGAGGCCGCCGTCCGGTCTCACCAGGACGGCCTTCGTCCAGGTCGATCCCACGTCGAGGCAGATGGACCCGATCCCCGCGCCGACCTGTGGTCCGGCACCCGTCATGAGACCCGAGCCTACCGGCGGCGACGCCCGCCGCGGCCGCGAAACGCGCCCCCCGGTCCAGTGGCCGGTCGCGGAGGGTGGTCGAGCGGCTGCGTTCCGCGTGCCTTCCGGCCCCTTCGCCCGACCGGTACCGTCTGGTGATCGACACCACAGAGCCGGGAGCATCGATGCGCGGACTCATGCAGGACAGGCCGTTGTCCCTCACCCACGTCTTCCACCGCGCCGAGCAGCTCTTCGGCCACAAGAAGATCGTGACGGCGAGCCCCGCGGGCGAACGGGTCACCCCGGTGGCCGACTGGGCGGTCCGGGTCCGCCGGCTCGCGACGGTGCTGGACACCCTCGGCGTCTCCGCCGACGCGCGGGTCGGCACGTTCTGCTGGAACACCGACCGCCACCTCGAGCTCTACCTCGCCGCGCCGTGCACCGGCCGGGTCCTGCACACGCTGAACATCCGGCTCTTCCCCGAGCAGCTCGTCTACATCGCGAACCACGCCGAGGACGAGATCGTCTTCGTCGACCGCTCGCTGCTCCCGCTGCTCTGGCCGCTGGTGGACAAGCTCGAGACCGTGCGGCGCTACGTCGTGATCGACGACGGCGCGGACGTCGAGATCCCGGACGACCCGCGGATCGCGGACTACGAGGAGCTGCTCGCCGCGGCCGAGCCGTACCAGGGCCGGTTCGTCGTCGAGGACGAGAACGCCGCCGCCGCGATGTGCTACACGTCCGGCACCACCGGGAACCCGAAGGGCGTGGTCTACAGCCACCGCTCCGCGACGCTGCACTCGCTGATCACGCTGATCTCCGACGGGCCGGGGCTGCGCGAGTGCGACGTCGTGCTGCCCGTCGTCCCGATGTTCCACGCCAACGCCTGGGGCCTGCCCTACGGCTGCCTGCTCGCCGGCACGGACATCGTCTTCCCCGGCCCGAACATGACGCCCTCCGCGATCCTGGACCTGCTCGCCCGGCACCGCGTCACCGTCACCGGCGGCGTGCCGACGATCTGGATGGGCGTGCTCCCGCTCGTCGACGGCCAGGACCTCGGTGCGCTGCGGACCGTCCTGTGCGGCGGCTCCGCGGTGCCGCGCTCGCTCTCCGAGGCCTGGAAGGAGAAGGTCGGCATGCCGATGCTGCAGGCCTGGGGCATGACCGAGACCTCCCCGATCGCGACGCTCGGCGTCCTGGCCGGCCGCACGGACGCGCTCACCGAGGACCAGCGCGCGGACCTGCGGGCCCGGCAGGGGGTGGCCGCGCCGCTCGTCGAGCTGCGGATCGCGGACCCCGGGACCGGCGAGGAGCTGCCCTGGGACGATGCCACCAGCGGCGAGCTGCAGACCGCGGGCCCGTGGATCGCGAAGGAGTACTACCGGGGCGAGGGCGGCGGCGCCCAGTTCACCGAGGACGGCTGGCTGCGGACCGGGGACGTCGCCGTCGTCGACCCCTACGGCTCGGTCAAGCTCGTGGACCGGACGAAGGACCTGGTCAAGTCCGGTGGCGAGTGGATCAGCTCGGTGGAGCTGGAGAACGAGATCATGGCGCACCCGGCCGTCGCCGAGGCGGCGGTGATCGCGATCCCGCACGAGAAGTGGGTGGAGCGGCCGATGGCCTGTGTCGTCGTGCGGCCCGGGCGGAGCCTCACGCCGGACGAGCTGATCGAGTTCCTGACGCCGCGGGTCGCGAAGTGGTGGCTGCCGGACGCGGTCGAGTTCATCGACGAGGTGCCGAAGACGAGCGTCGGCAAGTTCTCGAAGAAGACGCTGCGGGACAAGTTCGCGGGCTACTCGCTGCCGTCCTAGCAGTCAGCGGTAGGTCTCGGGCCGCCGCTCGGTGAGGTGCGAGAGGACCTTCCGGACCGCGCCGAGCGAGCTCTCGACGTCGACCTCGGCCACGGCGATACCCGCCTTGGCCCAGGTCCGGGCCAGGATCTCGCCGTCCGGGCCGACGACCTTGGCCTGCCCGAGGAACCGCATCTTGCCGATCGTCCCGGTCTGGTTCGACGACACCAGGACGACCTGGTTCTCCGCGGCGCGCGAGCGGTCGTAGAGGTCGAAGAGCCGGGACTGGCGGTCCTGCGCCATCCGCGGGGCCCGGTTGGTGATGCTCGTCGGCCAGGCGGAGAGGCAGGCGACGACCTCGGCGCCGTCGAGGGCCAGGGTGCGGGCGGACTCGGGGAAGGTCTTGTCGTAGTCGACGAGCATGCCCAGCCGACCGACCGGGGTGTCGAACGCGCCGAACACGCCGCCCGCCGCGTAGACGCGGTCCTCGCCGGCGGGCTGGTGGACCTTGCGGTGCAGGCCGAGCAGCCCGTCCCCGCAGACGCAGGCCGCGGTGTTGTACGGCCCGGTCTCCGCGGCCTCCCGGAACCCGATGCAGACGATCATCTCCCCGGCCATCGCGGCGACCTTGCGCAGCTCGGGGCCGTCCCGGTCCAGCGCCGGCGGCAGCTCGGAAGGGTCCGGGTCCGCGAACTCCGGGATGTAGCCGCCGAGCGCCGCATCCGGCAGCACGAGGAGGTCCACGCCGGAGCGACGGGCGTGCTCGATCAGGGTCGCGACGCGTGCGAGCGCGGCCTCGACGTCCCGGCCGAACGCCGCCGCGACCGCCCCGATCCTGATCGACCCCACCCGAGTCCTCCGGTCCGCTACGCCGCGACGTACGGCGTGCCGCCCAGAGCAGGGTACGTGTCCGGGCGGCGGTCGCGGAGGAAGTGCATCCCCCCGCGCGCGGCGTCCACGACGGCGTCGATGTCGAACTCCGCGACGGCCAGCCCCGCGCGCTGCTCCGTCCAGGCGACGATCTCGCCGCCCGGGTCCACGACCTTCGCGCTGGCGGCGAACCGCATGGCCCCGAAGGTGCCGGACTGGTTCGACGCCACCCAGACCAGCTGGTTGTCCAGGGCGCGGGCCCGGTCGAACAGGTCCATCCGGCGGGTCCAGCGGTCCTGCGCCGGGTCCGGGTGCCGGTTGGTCGCGCTCGTCGGCCAGGCGGACAGCGAGCAGACGATCTTCGCCCCATCGAGCGCCTGGGCCCGCGCCGCCTCGGGAAAGGCCTTGTCGAAGCAGATCTGCATGCCGATCCGGCCGACCGGGGTGTCGAACGCGGTGAACCGGTCCCCGGCGGCGTAGGACGCGTCCTCGCGCAGTGGCTGGTGCACCTTGCGGTGGACGCCGAGCACGCCGTCCCCGGTGAGGCAGACCGCGCTGTTGTAGGTCTTCGCGCCGGCGGTCTCGCAGAAGCCCGCGCACACGACCATGTCCCCCGCCAGCGCGGCCAGCCGGGCGATCTCCGGCCCGCCGACGCCGAACGCGGGCGGCAGCTCGGCCGCGCCGTCGAGGTCCGTGAGGTACCCGCCGAGACAGGCCTCGGGCAGCACGAGCAACCCGACGCCGTCGGCCCTGGCCTGCTCGATCAGGCCGCCGACCCGCGCGAAGTCCTCGTCGAGGTCCCGGTCGAAGGGCGCCGACACCGCCGCCATCCGCAGCGTGCTCATGTGTCCCCTTTCGCGCTCTGCGCTCGTGCGCGGTAATCGTCGCCGGAGCGACGATTACCGCGCACGGGCAGCGGAGCTGCAGCTCAGAGCTGGTAGGTGGAGTTGATGATCGCGCCCTTGCGGGCGTAGTGGATCAACGCGTCCTGGACGTCGAGGGGGTGCGTCGGGATGACGCCCTCGATCAGGTCCTCCTCCCGGGCACCGTGCAGCGAGAGCCCGAAGCGGCAGCAGTAGACCTTGCCGCCCTCCTGGATATAGGTCTTCAGGGAGTTGTTGATGTTGTGCTCGCCGGGGAACGCGGAGTTGCCCGTGGTCGGGAACCCCCGGGTGGCGAGGCAGTTCAGCGAGCCCGGCCCGTAGAAGTAGATCGCGGACTCGAAGCCCTTCCGCAGCGCGCGGGTGGCCTGCAGGATCGCGACGAAGCTGACGGACGACTCGTGTGCGATGCCGTGCACCAGCGTGAAGTAGGTCTCGCCGTTCTCGGCCTGGTAGTCCGGGAACACCTTGGTGCCGCCGTAGATCGACGACCCCTCGGGCATCGACGGGTGCGCGATCTCCTCGAGGCTCTGCTTCTCGAGATCGGTCAGGTCGGCCATGTCCGTCATTCCTTTCGGTTGAAACGGCAGGTGGATCACCGGCACCCAGGGGCTGGGGACCGGGCGGTTCGGGGTGGGCTGGGTGGACGGCAGCTACGCGACGGTGCGCGGCGCGATCCAGTCCTCGTCGGCGTGCTCCGCCTCCGGGAACGTGCTGAACGGCGTGCCGGCGAGCCAGTGCAGGCCGTCGGCCACCGTGGTGTCGCCCGCGCGGCGCACCCGCTGGATCTGTCCGACCAGGTGCTCCGCATCGTCCGCGACGCCGGAGAACCGACCGGACCCCCAGGTGTGCTGCCAGGGCAGGCCGAGGAAGTAGAGCCCCGGCTGGCTGGTGACGCCGCGGGCGTGCGTGGGGTACCCCCGGCCGTCGAAGATCGGGAGCTCGATCCAGCGGTGGTCCCGGCCGAAGCCGGTGGACCAGACGACGCCGGTGATCCCGGCGTCGGCCAGGTTGATCTCGGCGGGGTCCTCGGCCTCCGGGCCGGGCGCCCACACCGGCGGGCGGCGTTCCTCGGCCGGGGCGTCGATGCCGTGGGCGGCGATGTGGGCGTCGATGGCGTCCTTGATGCCCTCGGCGACGGCGTCCGCGCCGTCGAGGTTCGCCCGCAGGTCCGGGCCGAAGCGCGCCATGCCGTGCGCGATCCCGGTGAGCCGGCCGTGCAGGACCATGCCCTCGAGCGCGAACCTCCGCAGGTCGATGTCCCGCCCGCCGTCGCGGCCGGTGACGTAGTGGTTGGTCTTGAAGCGGATGGCGTCGACGTCGACGAACTCGTCGACGCCCTTGGTGTAGGTGCCCATCTCGTGCAGCCAGGTCACGCAGTCCCGGCCGCGGTAGAAGCGGGCGACGCGCGGCGCGGTGCCCGTGGCGAGGTGGACGGTGCGGCCGGCGAGGTGCAGGTCCTCGGCGATCTGGCAGCCGGACTGCCCGGTGCCGACGACGAGGACGGCGCCCTCGGGCAGCTGGTCCGGGTTGCGGTACTCGGAGCTGTGCAGCTGCGCGATCCGCTCCGGGAGCCGCTCGGCCATCCGCGGCGTGCGCGGGATCTGGTAGGGCCCGGTGGCGACGACGACCTGGTCCGCGCGCAGCGTTGCCCCCGAACCGGCGGCGCCGTCCGTCCGGACCTCGAAGGCGCCGTCGGCGCTGCGCAGCCGGGTGGCCCGGACGCCCTCGACCAGCGGCGGCCGGAAGGACTCGACGAACTCGGCCAGGTAGTCCTCGATCTCGTCGCGGACCATGAAGCCGTCCGGGTCGTCACCCGGGTACGGGAAGCCGGGGAGCCGGCACTGCCAGTTCGGCGTCACCAGGCAGAAGCTGTCCCAGCGGCGGTCCCGCCACTCGTGCCCGGCCGTCCTCGACTCGAGCACGACGTGGTCGATCCCGCGCTCACCGAGCCACCAGCTCATCGACAGGCCGGCCTGCCCGCCCCCGATGACGACGACCGCGTGGTGCGACCCGTCGAGCGTCGCCGCCGACGGCCGGTTCCCGATGCTGCGCACGTTGTTCGCCACGGCTCCCGCTCCCGATCCGGTGTCCTGTACTGACCGGAACCAGTCAAGCGAGCGGCGATGTCCGAGGCGTTTCATCCGGAGATCGTGCGGGTTAGCGGAACGGCGGCCTGTGACGCCGGTGTTGCGGAACCCTCACGAGGAGGCCTTCTGCGCCTCTTCCCGCCGTCCGACCTTCGAGTGCGACCGACCGTACGCGAAGTAGACGACGAACCCGATGGCCATCCAGACGAGGAACCGCAGCCACGTCTCGACGGTCAGGTTCAGCATCAGCCACACGCACGCGAGGACGGACAGGATCGGCACGAGCGGCACCAGTGGCGTCCGGAACGAGCGCGGCAGATCGGGCCGGGTGCGGCGCAGGATCACCACGCCGATGGACACCAGCACGAACGCGAACAGCGTGCCGATGTTGACCATCTCCTCCAGCGTCCCCGCCGGGAAGAACGTGGCGACGAGCGCGACGACCACGCCGACGAGCTGGGTCGAGCGCAGCGGCGTGCCCCGCGTCCCGGTCCTGGCCAGCGCGCCGGGGAGCAGACCGTCCCGGGACATGGCGAACAGCACCCGGATCTGGCCGAGCAGGAGCACCATGACGACCGTGGTCAGGCCGACCAGCGCGCCGACCGCGATCACCGCGGCCGCCCACGTCACGCCCAGCGAGGCGAACGCCGTCGCCAGCGTGGCGCGCGTGCCGTCCGGCTGCGTGGCGAGCTGGGTGTAGCTGACCATCCCGGTGAGCACGAGCGCGACGGCCACGTAGAGGACCGTGACGATCGCGAGCGAGCCGAAGATGCCCCGCGGCAGGGACCTCTGCGGGTCCTTCGTCTCCTCCGCGGTCGTCGCGACGACGTCGAACCCGATGAACGCGAAGAACACCAGCGACGCCGCGGCGAGCAGCCCGTAGATGCCGAAGACGCTGCTGCCCTCACCGCCGAGGAGCGAGAGCAGGGACTGCTGCAGTCCGGTGTCGCCGGCCTCCGCCGGCGCCGCCGGCGGGATGAAGGGGGAGTAGTTCTCCGCCTTCACGTACCCGATGCCGACGATGATCACGAGCAGCACGATGGCGACCTTGATCGCCGTGAAGACCATGCTGACCCGGCTGGAGAGCTTGGTGCCCAGCGCCAGCAGCGTCGCCAGCACCGCGATCAGCAGCAGGGCGCCCCAGTCGAAGGAGAAGAAGCTGCCGAGGGAGAACGACGTGGGGACGTCGATCCCGACCAGCGCGAGCACCGTGTGCAGGTACTCCGACCAGCCCTTCGACACCACCGCGGCGCCGACGGCGAACTCCAGCACGAGGTCCCAGCCGATGATCCACGCGATGAACTCGCCGAACGTGGCGTAGGAGAAGGTGTAGGCGCTGCCGGCCACCGGGACCGTCGACGCGAACTCCGCGTAGCAGAGCGCGGCGAGCCCGCAGGCGATCGCGGCGAGCACGAACGCGAGCGAGATCGAGGGTCCCGCGCGGTCGCCCGCGGTGCTGGCGGCGAGGGTGAAGATCCCCGCGCCCACCACGACCGCGACCCCGAAGACGATCAGATCCCAGGTGCCGAGGTCCCGGCGCAGCTTGGTGTCCGGCTCATCTGTGTCCTGAATGGATTGCTCGACGGACTTGGTCCGCCACATCCCGCCCGTCGTACCGACCATCCCGGAACCGTATTGCTCCGACCGGGACCGCTGCCACCGCTGGGCCGCTCCCGGCGTCCTGGCTCAGTCCAGCAGGTCCGCGGTGCTCACGTGGGGCAGGCCGTGGGCCTCCGCGACCTCGCGGGAGGTCAACGAGCCGGCGTGGGTGGACAGGCCGGCCGCGAGCGCCGGGTCCGCGGTGAGGGCGTCCTGCCAGCCGTGGTCCGCGAGCCTCAGCACGTACGGGAGCGTCGCGTTGGTGAGCGCGTGGGTGGAGGTGTTCGGGACGGCGCCGGGCATGTTCGCCACGCAGTAGAAGACCGTGTCGTGGACCCGGAACGTCGGGTCGGCGTGGGTGGTCGGCTTCGTGTCGGCGAAGCAGCCGCCCTGGTCCACCGCGATGTCGACGAGCACCGCGCCCGGCTTCATCCGCGACACCAGGTCGTTCGAGACCAGGGTCGGGGCCTTGGCGCCGGGCACCAGCACCGCGCCGATCACCAGGTCCGCCTCGAGGACGGCCTTCTCCAGGGCGTACGCGGTGGAGTAGACGGTCTCGACCCGACCGGCGTAGCGGTCGTCGAGCTCGCGGAGCTTGTCGATGCTCAGGTCCAGCACGGTGACCCGCGCGCCCATCCCGACGGCGACGGCGACGGCGTTGGCCCCGGAGACCCCCGCCCCGATGACGACGACGTGCGCCCGCGTGGCGCCGGGCACGCCGCCCATCAGGACGCCGCGGCCGCCCGCGGCGCTCATCAGGTGGTAGGCGCCGACCTGCGGCGCGAGCCGGCCCGCGACCTCGCTCATCGGCGCGAGCAGCGGGAGCCGGCCGTCGGCGGTGCGGACGGTCTCGTAGGCGATCGAGGTGGTGCCGGCGTTCAGCAGCGCGTCCGTGCAGGACCGCGACGCCGCGAGGTGCAGGTAGGTGAACAGCGTCAGGTCGCCCCGCAGGTGGCCGTACTCGCTCGGCACCGGCTCCTTGACCTTGAGCAGCAGCTCGCCACTCGTCCACACCTGGGCCGCCTCGGCCAGGACCTGCGCGCCGGCGTCCTTGTACTCCGCGTCGGTGATCGACGACCCGAGCCCGGCGCCCTGCTGGACGATCACCTCGTGTCCGCGGCGGACCAGCTCGTGCACGCCGGCGGGCGTGACGGCCACCCGGAACTCGTTGTCCTTGACCTCGCGCGGAATGGCGACCCGCATGACTGCTCCTGCCCCTGGTCCGGTGTCCTTGACCCGGACAACGATGAAGAAGGCGCTGCTCGACCGCAACAAGCACGAAGAAGATTCTGTAGCCTGGCACGATGGCCGAACGATCCACGAATACAAGCGCTCCACCGGCTTCGCAGCCGCAGGATGTGCGGGTCCCGCTGGACGAGGTGGACCGCGCGATCCTCACCCACCTCGAAGGGGACGCCCGGATCCCGAACAACGCGCTCGCCGACAAGGTGGGCGTCGCGCCGTCGACGTGCCTGGGCCGGGTCCGGGCCCTGCGGGAGCGCGGGGTCATCCGCGGCTTCCACGCCGACGTCGATCCCGCGGCGACGGGCCGGCCGCTGCAGGCCATGATCTCCGTGCGGCTGCAGAGCGACGCCCGGCAGCGGATGAAGGAGTTCGAGGAGCAGGTCATCGCGATGGCCGAGGTCCGCGACGTGTACTTCCTCGCCGGGGTCGACGACTACCTGCTGCACGTCGCGACGGCGGACTCACCCACGCTGCGGGACCTCGTGGTGACCCTCAACGGCCTGGCGGACGTCGCGAACACCCAGACGAGCCTGATCTTCGACCACGTCCGGCCGCGGGGCCGGTTCTAGAACCTAGGACGCGACGCGGGAGCGGTCGAGGTCCGGCTCCAGGTAGATCACGCGCGCGTCCGGGACGGCCTCGCGGACCCGGGCCTCCGCCTCGTCGATGGTCCTGGCGACGGCCTCCACCGGCAACCCCGGGGTGAGGGCGATCTTCGCCGCGACCAGCATCTCCTCCGGGCCGAGGTACTGGGTCTTGATGTGGATGACCCGCTCGACGTGCTCACCCTCCTCGAGTTTGCGCACGATGGTGGAGAGCACCGGCGAGGTCGCCCCCTCGCCGATCAGCAGGCTCTTCATCTCGACGATCAGGATGATCGCGATGACGCCGAGCAGGACGCCGATGCAGAGCGTGCCGATCCCGTCCCAGACCGGCTCCCCGGTGAGCACGGACAGCCCGACACCGGCCAGCGCGAACACCAGCCCGATCAGCGCGCCGGTGTCCTCCAGCAGCACGACGGGCAGCTCCGGGACCTTCGCCTGGCGGATGAACTGCCACCAGCTACCGGTCCCCTTGAGCGGCCGGGACTCGTGCACGGCCGTGCGGAACGAGTAGCTCTCCAGCGCGATCGCGACCACCAGGATGATCACCGCGACCAGCGGCGAGGTCAGCGGCTCAGGATGTTCGATCTTGTGGATGCCCTCGTAGATCGCGAACACCGAGCCGAGGGTGAACAGCATCAGGGCGACGATGAACGAGTAGAAGTAGCGGTCCCGGCCGTAGCCGAAGGGGTGCTCGGGGGTCGCGGCGCGGGCCGCACGCTTGCCGCCGATCAGCAGCAGGCCCTGGTTGGCGGTGTCCGCGACGGAGTGCACGGCCTCCGCGAGCATCGACGACGATCCGGTCACCAGGAAACCGACGAACTTCGCCACCGCGATCCCCGCGTTCGCCACCAGCGCGGCGATGATCGCCCTCGTCCCACCGCTCGCCGACATGCGTGTCCCCCGTGTTCTTCAACGTCTGAGAATCGGAACCGGGGAGAGCGTAGTCGGCGGCGCGCTACAGACCGTCGCTGGCCAGGAACAGCTGAGTGCCGGCGGCCGCGCTCTCCACCTCGGTCGCCGTGTCCGCCGCCCCCAGGAAGAGCGCCCGGCCCTTCGCCAGCTCGACCACGCGGTCTCCCCCGCGCACGAACGCCGACCCGGCGGTGCACAGCAGGATCCGCGGGCCGCCGTCCGGCACCGCGACCTTCGCGTCCTCCTCCGTGGCCTTCCAGCGACGCAGCCGGAACTCCGCGGCGGGTGTGTCGTAGGAGTTCCAGCCGGCCTCCGGGTGCCCGTCGATCACCGGCGGCGGGGCCGCGGTGAAGTCCAGGACCCGCAGCAGCTCCGGCACGTCCACGTGCTTCGGCGTGAGGCCGCCGCGTAGCACGTTGTCCGAGTTCGCCATGATCTCGATACCGGCGCCGGACAGGTACGCGTGCAGGTTCCCGGCGGGCAGGTAGAGGGCCTCACCGGGCTGCAGCGTGGTGCGGTTGAGCAGCAGCGCCGCGAGGACGCCGGCGTCACCGGGGTAGCGCTCGGACAGGTCGAGCGCGGTGCGGGCCTCCGCCTGGAAGTCCCCACCGGCCGCGACGAGCCGGATCGCGGCCTCCTGCAGGGCGGGCACCAGCTCGTCGAGCATGCTCTGCGGCAGCGTGATCCAGGTGGTGAACAGGGCCCGCAGGCCGTCGGGGCCGGGCTGGCCCGCGAGCAGCTCGACGTGGGCGGCGAGCTGCGGGACGTCCAGCGCACGGAGCAGCGCGATCGTCTCCACCGGCTCCCGGAACCCGACGAGCGCGTGGAACTCGGTGAGCGCGCAGATCAGCTCGGGCTTGTGGTGCGGGTCCCGGTAGTTGCGGTCCGGGGCGTCGACGGCGATGCCGGCGGCGTTCTCCCGCTCGAACCCGTAGGCGGCCTGCTCCAGGCTCGGGTGCGCCTGCAGGGACAGCGGCTCGTCCGCCGCGAGGACCTTGAGCAGGAACGGGAGCGTGTCGTGCCAGCGGCTGCGCCGCGCGTCCCCGAGCAGGTGCCCGGGGTCGGCGGTCAGCGCGTCGAGAAGCGACGTCCGCTCGCCGTCCGGACGCACGATCCGCGACGGGTCCGCCGGATGCGCGCCGAGCCACAGCTCCGCCTGCGGGTGGGGGGACGGCACGGGCTGGCCGAGCAGGCCGGCGATCACGGTCCGCGATCCCCAGGCGTACGGCCGCACCGGGTTGTCCAGCAACTCCACGGATAGTCGTCCTCGTCGTAGCGGATCAGGGTCGTGGCGCGCGGGCCGGGGCGTCAGGCGGGTTCGATCGTCCGGGTGGCCAGGCCCAGGTAGATCGCGGCGGAGTCCGCGCGGGCGGCGAGCAGCGCGGCCCGCAGCAGCGCGGCGTGCCGCGTGCCGCGGGCGATCTCCTCCACCGGGTGTGCGAGGTCCGCGGGCCACGTGCGGCCGGTCAGCCGCATCGCGACCTGCTCCGGGTCCTCCTCGCCGGTGGCGAGCAGCACGAGCCGCGGCGGCGGTGCGTCCGCGCCGTCCGCCGGGTCCTCGAAGGGGTCCCGGAAGACGTCCGCGCCGCGCGCGGTGAGGGCGAGCGCGCGGGCCAGGCCGATGGCGGTGGCGGCCTGGGCGACGGCCGCGCTGTGCGCGACGACCCCCGCGTGCGTGGCGAGGGCGGTGGCCGCGTGCCCGGCGACGGCGGTGGCCGCGGGGTCCGTGCCCCACAGCAGCGGGGTGTGCTCCGCGAGCCGCAGTGCGAGGGACTTCGCCGGGTTCATGAACGGCTCGTTGCCGGGCTGGTTGCGCTCGGCCTCGGCGTCCAGGGCGTCCGCCAGCGCGTCCAGCCCCGGGTCGACGGCGAACAGCCCCAGCGCCGCGACGACGGTGAGCCCGACCGCGAGGGCGCGCGGCAGGTCCAGCGCGGGCGGCACCGGGATCCGCGGCTCGAGCAGCCGGGCGCGGCCGGCGCCCGCGGAGGCCACCGGGCCGTCGGTGGGGACGGACAGCACGACCTCGGCGCCCCGGGACACCGCCCGGCCCACCGATTCCGCCAGCTCCATGTCCGTGGCGTCCGCCGAGTGCGCGACGAGCACGTCGAGCGCTCCGACCCAGCTCGGCGCGGTGTCCGCGACGACGATCGGGACCGGGCACTGCGGCCCGAGCAGCGCCGTCAGCAGCTCCGCGGCCGCGCCCGAGGTGCCGGGGCGGCGCAGGAACACCAGCGCCCGCGGACGGGCGCCCTCCAGCGAGGGGACACCCGCCTCCGCGGCGGTGTGCGCCGCGGAGCGGACCTGCGCACCGGCGGTCGCGGCGGAGCGCAGGACCCCGGTGGTGTCCACCGCCGCGAGGGCCGCCGGATCGGCCAGGACGGTGTCGTCGAGCACCGTGCTCACCCGCCCCCCTCGGCCGACGCGTCCGGCGCCGCGGGGGCGCCCGGCTCGGGCGGGAGGGCCTCGTCGAGCAGCAGTACCGGGATGCCGTCGACCACCGGGAACCGGCGACCGCACGACGTACAGGTCAGGACGTCCGCACCGGGCTCGCCGGGCGTGCCGGCGCGCAGCGGCGCATGGTCGTCCGACGGGCACGCCAGGATCTCCAGCAGCTGGGGGTCGAGTTGTACGGCCACGGTCCTCCTCGTCATCCTTCTCACACGATGCTGCCAGGGTCTTCCCCGGCGCGCCGGGGCCGTCCGGGCTATCCCTGCCCCGCAGGGTGCTGATACGTACCGTGGCGGTCGCCCGATCCGGGCGCGCCCGGTCAGGCGCGGACGACCGCCAGCACCTCGTCCCGCAGCGCCGCGACGGCGGCGGGATCGGCCGCCTCCACGTTGAGCCGCAGCAGCGGTTCGGTGTTGGACGCCCGCAGGTTGAACCACGAACCGTCCGGCAGCGCGACGGTGAGGCCGTCGAGCTCGTCGAGCTCGACGCCCTCGCGCCCGCCGTAGATCTCCTTGATCGCGGCGACCCGGCCCGCCTGGTCCGCGACCGTCGAGTTCACCTCGCCGCTGGCGCTGTAGCGCTCGAACTCGGCCATCAGCCCGGAGAGCGGGCCCGGCTGCTCGCCGAGCGCGGCCAGCACGTGCAGGGCCGCGAGCATGCCGGAGTCCGCCTTCCAGAAGTCCCGGAAATAGTCGTGCGCGGAGTGCTCGCCGCCGAAGACCGCGCCGGTCTCGGCCATCTCCTGCTTGATGAACGAGTGCCCGACGCGGGTGCGTACGGGCTCCCCGCCGTGCTCGCGCACGATCTCGGGGACGGCCTTGGACGTGATCAGGTTGTGGATGATCGGGCTGCCCGGGGACTTCGCCAGCTCGCGGACCGCGACCAGGCCGGTGATGGCGCTCGGGCTGACCGGCTCGCCCCGCTCGTCGACGACGAAGCAGCGGTCCGCGTCCCCGTCGAAAGCCAGGCCGAGGTCGGCCCGCTCGGCGACCACGGCCTTCTGCAGGTCCACCAGGTTCGCCGGGTCGAGCGGGTTCGCCTCGTGGTTGGGGAACGTGCCGTCGAGCTCGAAGTAGAGCGGCACGACGTCCAGCGGGAGGCCGCTGAGCACCTCCGGGACCGTGAACCCGCCCATGCCGTTGCCCGCGTCCACGACGACCTTCAGCGGCCGGATCTGCCGCAGGTCCACCAGGGCGCGCAGGTAGGCGGCGTAGTCGCCGAGCATCGGCTGCTCCCGGACGCTGCCCCCGCCCGGGCCCGCGGGGACGCCCCGCTCGACGGCCTCGCGGATCGTGAGGAGGCCGGTGTCCTGGCCGATCGGCGTGGCGCCGGCCCGGCAGAGCTTGATGCCGTTGTACTTCGCCGGGTTGTGGCTCGCGGTGAACATCGCTGCCGGCACGTCCAGCGTGCCGGCGGCGAAGTAGAGCATGTCCGTGCTGGCCAGGCCGATGTTCACGACGTCGAGTCCCTGGCCGGTGACCCCCTCGGCGAACGCGGCCGCGAGACCGGGCGAGGAGTCCCGCATGTCGTGCCCGACGACGACCACGCCGGTGGCGGGGTCCTCGTCCTTCAGCATGCGGGCGAGCGCGGCGCCAACCGCGCTGACGAGCGCGTCGTCGACCTGCTCGCCGACGACGCCACGGACGTCATAGGCCTTGATGACGGCCGAGAGATCGGGCTGCGCGGGGTGATCGGGCACGGGCCAGACCCTAGCGGGAAGGACCGACGACTCGCGGCCACGGGACCGGGCGGGTGTGGCTCAGTCCTCGCCGGGCGCCGGGAGCACCCGCAGGTGCCCGCGCCGGCCGGTGCCGGGCGCGGGCCCGGCGGCCTCGACGACGCGGTCCACCCGGCCGGCCTCCCGGACGGCCTCGGCGAGCGCGGTGAGGTCGTCCCCCTCGAGCTGCGGCGGGGCGAACTCGCCTTCGAACCGGACGACCTCCCAGCCGCGCGGCACGGTGAGCCGGTGGGCGTGCGCCGTGCACAGGTCGTAGGAATGGGGTTCGGCCTGTGTGGCCAGCGGCCCCACGACCGCCGTGGAGTCGGCGTAGACGTAGGTGAGCGTGGCCACCGCGAGCTCGGTGCACCCGGTCCGCGAACACCTCCGCACACTCAGCACGTCGGTGACGATAGCGCCTGTCCTGCCCGACGCCTCGCTACGACGCGCGCCCGCTTCGCGTCAGACGTCCGGCGACCGCCCGGTTCCGCTCGGCGATCACCGCGGTGGCGTGTGGCGGTCCGCTTCGGACCGTGCCCCAGGGGCGGACGGGACGCCCCGGGCCGCCGCGCGGGTCGTATATTCGACGGGTGACCACCGCGCGCCGCACGCTGCGCCGCTCACCCCGCAGGCGGGACCGGCGGGGCCGCGGGCTGCGCGGGTTGCTCTATCCGGTGCACACGCCGGCGTTCCGCAGCCGCGCCGAGAAGTTCGACGCGCTGGTGCTCGAGGCCCTCGAGCCGATCGAGCTGCGCTGGAGCGCGGAGCTCGTGGACCTGGACCTCGCCGTCGACGACGTGCCCGAGGTGGTCCACACCTCCCCCGACGACGTCACGTGGGAGACGGGCGTCCTCGCGGACGCGGGCGTGCCGCTGGCCCAGCTCGTTCCGGCGGGGGTGGACCCCGACGGCCTGCCGTCGCGGGCCCGGATCGTGCTCTACCGCCGGCCGTTGGAGTCGCGGGCGAAGGGCGGGGCGGACCTCGCGGACCTGCTGCACGAGGTCCTCGTCGAGCAGGTGGCGGAGTACCTCAACATCGAACCGGACGCGATCGAGGACGGCTCGGAGTAGCCCGCGGCCCCCGCGTCATGGAGCCACGACGCGGTCGGGGGCGCGTCGAAATCATCGTTGTGGAGCCATGACGCGGTCAGGGTCCGGCGCCCGTCCCGGCCGGAGCACCCGGCCCCGGACGAGGGTTGCGGTCCGGCCGGTCAGATGGCCAGGTGCTCCGAGCCGGCGACGATCTCGGTGCCGGCGAGCAGCTCCGATCCGCCTCGGCGCAGCCGGCGGCGCTCCCGCTCGGAGAGCCCACCCCAGATGCCGAAGCGCTCGTCCTGCGCGAGGGCGTACTCCAGGCACTCGGCCCGGACCTCGCAGCCGGAGCAGATGCGCTTGGCCTCGCGCGTGGAGCCGCCCTTCTCGGGGAAGAACGCCTCCGGGTCCGTCTGCGCGCACAGCGCGCGTTCCTGCCAGTCCTGCTCGTCGGCGGCATCCTGCCCGTCGAGCATGTCGACCAGTCGGAGGCTGCTGCCGCCCCCAGCGACGTCCCCGATGGGGACACCCCCGACCATGGTCGTCTCGATGCCGGTGTTCGTCCTTGCAAACAGAGTGTCCGTGAACTCGTTCACCCGCCCCCCTTCCCCGCGCCCGGCGAATGACACCGGCGTAAGTACAGCGCTGACGTTCGGTGGCACGCAACCCGGGGCTGCCATCCGGGTGACGGGATCCACCCCATTGGTCCCCCGTTCGGCACACTGGCACAGTGCGTCGCGTGTCCGCCCGGATAAGTCCCTGGTTCCTGCTCCTGATCGTGATCGCCGTGATCGGAGGGGTGCTGGCCGCCTTCGGAACCACCGCCTTCGCCGAGACGGGATCCACCACGCTCATGACCGCGGGCGTGGTCCTGCTGGTCCTCGGGGGGTGGGCGGTCTCACTCTGCCTCCACGAGTTCGGCCACGCTTACGTCGCTCTGCGTAACGGGGACTCGACCGTCCGGAACAAGGGCTACCTGACCCTGGACATCCGCCGCTACAGCGACATCGGCTGGTCCTTCGTGCTGCCGATCGTGTTCCTGCTGCTGGGCGGCATCCCGCTGCCGGGCGGCGCGGTCTGGATCAATCACGGGCTGCTGCGGTCCCGGCTGGGCCGCAGCCTGGTGTCGCTGGCGGGCCCGGCCACGAACCTGGTGCTCGGCGCGATCCTCACGGTGGCCGTCGCGTTCGTGTCGATGCCCGTCGGGCTGGCGGCGGGCCTGTCCTGCCTGGCCCTGATCCAGGTCCTCGCCTTCGTGCTGAACATCCTGCCGGTACCGGGGCTCGACGGGTACGGGGTGCTCGAGCCCTACCTCTCGCCGCAGGCGCAGGCGTTCGGCGCGAAGGTCCGGCCCTGGGCCCCGATCGTCCTGTTCCTGCTGATCATCGGGCTGCCGGGGTTCAGCCGGGTGTTCTTCTCGATCGGCTCGTTCCTCTACGGCGCCGTCGGCGGGGACGCGCAGCTCGCGAGCGCGGGCTACGGCCTGCTGCTCTTCTGGCGCTGACGGCCGTGGCGGGTGACGGCTAGCGCGCGAGCGCCGCGGCGACCATCGTCGACACGGTGTCGCTTTCCGCCGGCAGCCCGTCGAGCGGCCACCACGCCAGGTCCACGGACTCCTCGCTGATCACCGGCACCGCGCCGGCCGGGGCCCGCACCAGGTAGCGGACGTCCAGGTGCCGGGTCGGCCTGCCGAGCGAGCAGGTGACCGGATGGACGTCGACGTGCAGCGGGTGCTCGCCGATCTCCAGTCCGTCGATCCCGGACTCCTCTCCCGCCTCGCGCAGTGCGGCCGCGCGCAACGACGCGTCCCCGGGCTCGCAGTGCCCGCCGAGCTGGATCCACCGCCCGACGCGCGGGTGCAGGGTCAGCAGGGTGTGCTCGCCGGCCGCGTCCAGGACGAGCGCGGACGCGGTGAGGTGCCCGGGCTCGCAGGAGCGCAGGCAGGCGTCCTGCGGCCGGGCCGCGCAGTAGGCGAGCAGGGCGTGCTTGAGCGCGCGCTGCTGCTCGTCGCCCGGCGTCCACGCGTCGAGCTCGGCCGCCGCGACCGCCGGGGCTACCACTCGACCAGCCCCACCCCGGGGTCGACGGCCGGACGGGGCGCCAAGGGCGCCACCGGCATCCCGACGGCGACGGCGCCGAGCGGCTGCCAGTCCGCGGCCAGGCCCAGCTCGGCCCGCACGACGTCCGCCGCGAAGATCGTGGACCCGACCCAGCAGGACGCGAGCCCCTCGGCCGCGAGCGCGACCAGCAGCGACTGCACGGCGGCGCCTCCGGCCACGGTGAACATGTCCCGCTCCGCGGCGGTCCGGGCCGCGTCCGGGTACTCCTGCGCGCCGTCCCCTGTGCGGAAGGGCAGCAGCAGCTCGGGCGCGCGCCGTAGCAGGCCCCCCCGGGCGAGGCGGCGCTCGATCTCGTCGGCGGGCCGGCCGTCCGCGGCGAGGTCCGCGCGCCAGCGCTCGCGCAGCGCGTCGAGCAGCGCGGTGCGCCGGGCCGGGTCCGCCAGCCGCACGAAGCGGAACGGCGTGCTGTGGTGCGGCGCGGGAGCCGTCAGCGCGACACCGACGGCCCGGCGGAGCGCCTCGGGATCCACGGGCTCGGGCGAGAACTCGCGGCTGCTGCGGCGCATCAGGACCGCCTCCCGGCGGCCCTGCGCCATGGCTTCGTCGGCGCCGAGCCGGAACATGTCCTCGTCGACCGGGCGGACCAGGTCCCGCGCGGTGGACCCGTCGTCCGGGCTGGCGAGCCCGCGCACGACCGCGACCGGCGTCGCGCCGAGCTTGCCCTTGACCAGGTCCGCGGCCCCGGCGACCTCGTCCGCGAGCGCCACCTCGGTGACCAGCAGCTCGTTGCCCTGGGCGTCGACCGCGCCGCCGTAGCGGTGGATCACGGTCATCCCCGCGGAGCCGATCGCGACGTCGGTCTGGCCGACCCGCCACGCCCGTCCCATGGTGTCCGTGACGACGACCGCGACGTCCACCCCGAGCCGCTCCCGCAGCTCGGCCCGCAGCCGGCCCGCGCTGGCGTCCGGGTCCACGGGGAGCAGCGCGAGCTCGTCCCGGCGCACGTTGGAGCCGTCGACCCCCGCGGCCGCCTGCACGATCCCGAGCTTGCTCGCGACGATCAACGTCTTCCCGCGGCGGGCGAGGATCCGTTCGGTCTCCTGGTCGACCAGGCGCCGGCGCAGGGCGTCCCGCTCCGCCGGGTCCTCCGGCGCGGCGACGAGCCGCCCCTCGGCCTTGGAGAAGATCTTGCTGGTGACGACCACGACGTCGCCGTCCGCGAGCCAGGGCGCGGCGCCGGCGACCGCGGCCGCGACGTCGTCCCCGGGGCGGAACTCGGGCAGGCCGTGGACCGGGAGGATCTGCAG
This sequence comes from Pseudonocardia sp., assembly GCF_025465255.1. Taxonomy (GTDB): domain Bacteria; phylum Actinomycetota; class Actinomycetes; order Mycobacteriales; family Pseudonocardiaceae; genus Pseudonocardia. The sequence continues at coordinate 54,402 of NZ_JAODNI010000218.1, read as the reverse complement.
GCCGGCTGCGGCCGCGTGGTCCGGGATCGCCGTCAAGGGGTGACCCCGGCCAGGGCGAACGCCGCGCGCGCCATCTCGGCCGTCGCCTCGACGTCGGTCATCAGCAGCGGGACGGCGCGGGTCTCGGCGCCGGGGACCTCGGCGGTGTCCCCGGTGTGGACGAGCCAGCCGTCGAGCAGGCCGCCCTCGCCCCGGCCGCCGTAGTGACGGCCGACGGCCTCGGCGCTGGTCTCCACGCCGATCGCGGTGAGGCACGCGTCCGCCATGCCGCGCAGCGGGCGGCCGCCGACGATCGGCGACAATCCGATGATCTTCGCCTTCGTCCCGACCAGGGCCTGGGGCACACCGGGGACCTGGATCAGCGCGCCGATGCTGACCACCGGGTTCGACGGCGCGACCAGCACCACGTCGGCGTCGGCGATCGCGGCGGCGGCCTCGGGCAGCACCTTCGCCGTCTCGGCGCCGACGGAGGCGAACCGCTGCGCCTCGGGCTTGGCCTGGTGCCGGACCCACCACTCCTGGAAGTGCACGGCGATCTGGGGCGACGCCTCCGGACCCGGATCCGGGTTGTCGATCACGACGTGGGTCTCCACCCGGTCGTCGGTCACCGGGAGCAGCCGCACGCCGGGCTGCCAGCGGTGGCAGAGCGCCTCGGTGACCTGGGAGAGCGGGTAGCCGGCGCGCAGCATCCGGGAGCGGACGAGGTGCGTCGCGACGTCCCGGTCGCCGAGCCCGAACCACGTCGGGTCGGCCTCGTAGGCCATCAGCTCGTCCCGCACCGCCCACGACTCGCCGGCGCGGCCCCAGCCCCGCTCGGTGTCGATCCCGCCGCCGAGCGTGTACATGCAGGTGTCCAGGTCCGGGCAGATCCGGAGCCCGTGCAGCCAGATGTCGTCCCCGACGTTCACCACCGCGGTGATCTCGTGCCCGGACTCCCCAGGACCCACCGCGGGCAGGCCGAGCGCGGCCTTCACCCCGAGCAGGAACCGGGCCCCGCCCACCCCGCCGACCAGCACCGTGACCTTCACGCGGCCAGGCTACGTCGGCGGGCCGACGATCCGGTGCGCAGCCGCTACTTCGGGAGCACAGCTGTGACGGCCGACACGACCTCGTCGGATCCGGGCTCGGTGCGCGGGCGGAAGCGGGCCGCCACGGTGCCGTCCGGTGCGACGAGGAACTTCTCGAAGTTCCACTGGACGTCCCCGGCCTCGCCCGCGGCGTCCCGGGTGGCCGCCAGCGCGGCGTAGAGCGGGTGCCGGCCGGGGCCGTTGACGTCGACCTTCTCGGTCATCGGGAAGCTGACGCCGTAGGAGGTGGCGCAGAAGGTCGCGATCTCCTCCGCGCTGCCCGGCTCCTGCCCCCCGAACTGGTTGCAGGGCACGCCGAGGACGGTGAAGCCGCGGCCGGCGAACTTCTCCTGCAGCTCCTCCAGGCCCGTGTACTGCGGCGTCAGCCCGCATTTCGAGGCGACGTTGACGACGAGGACGGCCTTGCCGTCGAGGTCCGGGAGGGTTCCGCCGTCGAGGGCGGCGATCTGGGTGTCGAGGAGAGCCACGTGCCGGACGCTACGCGCGTCACATGGCGCGGTAGTCCCGCGCGGAGAACCGTGGGCCGAATCTCGGCCGTCTGAAGCCCGAGGCCTCCACGTAGCGCACCGCGCGGTGCCGCTGCGGGACGTAGGGCGCGAGCTCGGCCAGCATGCCGGCGTCGTCGAGGGGACGGCCGACCAGCGCCCAGCCGACGACCGTCGGGATGTGGAAGTCCCCGAAGCTGACGGCGTCCGGGTCGCCCCAGGCCCGCTGCGCGATCTCGGCGGCGGTCCACACCCCGATCCCGGGGATGCGGCGCAGCAGGATCCGGCCCTCCTCGCCGCGCAGCTCCACGGCCTTCTCCAGCCGGTGGGCGACGGCGGCGCAGGCCAGGATCGCGCGGCGCCGCGCGGAGTCCACCCCGGCCTTGTGCCACTCCCAGTCCGGCACGTCCCGGATCTGCGCGGGCGTGGGCGGGACGCGCATGCCCTTCGGCACCAGCTCGGCCGGGCCGGGCGCAGGGTCCGCGAAGCGCCGGCACAGCTCGCGCCAGGAGCGGTGCGCCTCGGTGCCGGTGACCTTCTGCTCCAGGACGGCGGGGACGAGCTGGTCCCAGACCCGGCGGGTCGCGCCGAGCCGCATCCCCGGCATCCGGCGCGCCGCGTCGACGATCAGCGGGTGGTGGGCCCGGAAGTCCTCCGGCCGGTCGTCCACGCCGAGCAGCGCGGGGAGCCCCTCGAGCTCCCACTGTGCGCCGGGACCCCAGCCCGCCGCGACGACCGTGCCGTCGCCCCGGCGGTGCAGCCGGAGCGTCGCCGGGCCGTCCGGGGTGGTGGAGGTGCGCCAGATGGCGTGCCCGTCCGCCATGGACCGCCAGGTCGGGTCGCCCCGGCCGCGGCGCAGCGGGAGCAGGACACCGGGGAGGTCCAGCGGGTACGGCGGCAGCCACTCCCGCTCGATCATCCCCACCTCCGGTGCTCGTGCGCGGAAGGCCGCGCCCGAACAACGTTATCCGCGCACGGGGGGTGTCAGACGTCCGGGGAGAACCGCACGCCGTGGGGCGGCAGGGAGATGTCCGGCCAGACCCGCATGCCGCCCTTGAGCTCGCAGTGCGCGCCGATCACGGCCCGGTCCCCGATCACGGTGTCCCGGACCTTCGCGGACTCGCCGACCGTCGCGCCCGCGCCGACCACCGAGGTCTCGACGATCGCGCCGCGCTCGACCACAGCGCCGTCGAAGAGTATCGAGCCCTCCACCCGCGCGCCCGCGCCGATCCGGACCCCGCGGCCGACGGTCGTCCCGCCGAAGACGAAGGCGTCCGGGGAGATCTCCGCGCCCTCGAGGACGAGCAACTCCCCGGTCGGCCCCGGCAGGGCCGCCGAGGGCGCCACGCCGCGGACCAGGTCCGACGAGCCGTGCACGAGGTCCCCGGGGGTGCCCATGTCCCGCCAGTAGGCGTTGTCGACGTGTCCGGACACCCGCGAGCCCGCCTCCAGCAGCCCCGGGAACGTGTCCCGCTCCACGGACACCGGCCGGCCCTCGGGGATCGAGTCGATCACCGAGCGGCGGAAGACGTAGCAGCCGGCGTTGATCTGGTCCGTCGGCGGGTCCTCGGTCTTCTCCAGGAACGCCGTGACCCGCCCGTCCCCGTCCGTCGGCACGCAGCCGTAGGCCCGCGGGTCCTGCACGCGGACGAGGTGCAGCGTGACGTCCGCCTCCGTCCTGCGGTGCGTGTCGACGACGGCGCGGAGGTCCGTCCCGCACAGCACGTCGCCGTTGAAGATCATCACGTGGTCCGTCGTCAGGTGCTTGGCGACGTTGCGGATCCCGCCGCCGGTCCCCAGCGGGGCGTCCTCGACGACGTAGGTGAGGTCGAGGCCCAGCGACTCGCCGTCGCCGAAGTGGTCCGCGAAGGTCTCGGCCAGGTACGAGGTACCCAGGACGACCCGGCGGATCCCGGCCGCGCGGATGCGCGAGAGCAGGTGCGCCAGGAACGGCACACCGGCGGTGGGCAGCATGGGTTTCGGCGCCGACAGGGTCAGCGGGCGCAGTCGGGTGCCCTTGCCCCCGACTAGCACGACGGCTTCGACGTCGTCCAGCACGAGTGGGTCCTCTCGTCGGGTGGGTCAGGCCGGTCGGCGTGACGCGGATCGTGCGCGTGCGGTGAGCCCGGCCTTCAGGACCGCCCGCAGCGGGGCCCGCAGGACACCGGCGTTGCGGTCGGCGAGGTAGCGGTAGGCGCTGCGGTGGTGCTCGGTGAGCATCCGGGCGGACACGTCGGCCTTCGACGTGGAGACACCGCCCGTGTGGACGACCTCGGCCGACGGTGCGTAGACGTTTCGCCAGCCCGCCCGGTTCAGCCGATCGCCGAGATCGACGTCCTCGAAGTACATGAAGTAGCGCGGGTCGAAGCCGTCGACGGAGTCGAACGCCGTACGCCGCAACAGCAGGCAGGACCCGGAGAGCCAGCCCGCGGTCCGCTCGACGGGCTCGGCGTCCTCCTGCCGGTAGGAGCGTGTCCAGGGATTGTCCGGCCACACCGTGCCGAGCGCGGCGTGCCCGGCCCCGCGGCCGAGCGAGGGCAGCAGCCGCGCCGACGGGTAGACGTGCCCGTCGGCGCCGCGGATCAGCGGGCCCAGCGCACCGGCCCGCGGCCAGCGGGCGGCGACGGCCAGCAACTCGTCCAGCGAGCCCGGCCCGAAGACCAGGTCCGGGTTGGCGACGACGACCCAGCCGACCTCGTCGCCCAGCTCGGCGACCCCGCGGTTGGCCGCGGTGCCGTAGCCGACGTTCTCGCCGATCCGCAGCAGGTCCACGCCGTCGCGCTCGGCGCCGCGCTCGGGGGCGCCGTCGACCGAGCCGTTGTCCGCGAGGATCACCCGCACCGGGCGGGTCGTGGCCTTCGGGACGGAGTCCAGGAACGCGTCGAGGGTCCCCCCGGGCGAGTACGTGACGGTGACGACGGCGAGCTCGTCGCCGTAGGTCCGCACGCCCTGCCCCGGCCCCTCGTGCTGTGTCGGCCCCTCGTGCGGCCGTCCCGGTTCCATGGCCGAGGACCCTAACGGGCTCCGGTCAGTCGTCCGTCAGGTCCTCTCCGTCCAGTTCGGCGAGGGCTTGGAGGGCGTTGCGGTCTCCGTGGTCGATGCCGACCTGCAGGTGCGAGCGGGCCTCGTCGGGACGGCCGGTGTCGATCAGGAACTGCGCGAGGGCGTAGGAGGAGCCGGACTCGTTGTGCCACACCGCCGCGCGGAACTCGCGTTCCGCGCCGTCGACGTCGCCGCCGGAGGTGAGCAGGAACGTCCCGTAGGCGGTGTGGGCGCGCAACGCACCGAGGTGGGCCGCTCGGCGGTAGAGCTCGTCCGCCTCGTCGTCGCGGCGGGCGGCCGCCCGCACGTCCGCGAGCGCGACGACCGTGTCCGGCCGGTCGTCCGACACCCAGCGCTCGGCGACCTCGATCGCCGCGGGCAGGTCCCCGGCCTCCAGGTGCAGCGCCGTCAGGTTGTCCGGGGCCTGCCGGTCCCCCTGCTCGGCAGCGCGGGTCAGCATCTGCACGGCCTCGCCGAAGCGGTTCTGGTCCCGCAGCAGGATGGCGAGGTCGTTGGCCGCGGCGAGCTCGCCGTACTCGACGGCGGCCCGGAAGGCGTCCTCCGCCCCGGCCGCGTCCCCCAGCTCCGCGAGCGCGACGCCGAGGCGCCCGGCGAACTCGACCCGCCCGCTCTCGACGAGCGCGCCGAGCCAGTCCGCGGCCGCGACCCAGCTGCCGTTGTCCAGGTAGGCGCGGGCGAGGAGGTCCGGTGCCGGTTCCTCGCCGGACGCCACGGCCTGGCGGAGCACCTCCACCGCGTCCGCGGAACGACCCGCATCGAGGAGCGCGCGGCCCTGCGCCGACAGCGACTGCGCGGTCTCCGACACTGGCGGCTCCCTCGGGTGGACGGGCGAGACGATGGTCTCATCCGAATGCCCGCTTCGTCGCCCGGAAGGGGAGTGCGGTGATCGTCGGCCAGGCGTCCGACGGTCGCCGGAAGTAATGAATCGATCGCGTTTCGCGACGGACTGTCATGAAGCTCACCCACCGCGCCGGACCGTCCACTCCGGCCTGGCCGCGCGGGCTGCGGGGAAGGCTTCGTTGGTAGGCCACCACGGACGACGTGCCGTGGCACCCGGTCCGGGTCCCGCGGCGGGTGGCGGTGACCGGGCCTCCCCGACGGTGGGGTAGGACGGGTGGCACGCCGCGACACGCCGGACGAAACGCCGTGGGCCGGGGCGAAATACTGCACCCTGGGGCGGCGCCGGACGGGTGAAGTGGATCGACGACGAGGGGTGGTGGCATGGTCGAGCGAGGGTCCGGCCGCTCCGCGTCCGGTTCCGGACGCGGACGCAGGTCCGCGGGGGCGTCGCTGTTCGGGTGGGACGGGACGCTCTCGGACGACTCCGGAGCGGAACGGCATCCCCCGGCAGACCGGGGATCGACGGCCGACCGCCGCTCCGTGCCCGGCCGGCGCCCGGCCGCCGACAAGGGCTCGTCCTCGGACCGGCTTCCCGCCGCCGAGCGCCGGACGCCGTCCGAGCGCCGCGCCCCGGCCCGCGACTCCCCGCTCGACCGCAAGACCGGTTCACGCTCCACCCCGGCCCGCTCCGGCTCCGCCCCGTCCTCCGGTGCCTCCCCGTCGGTCCGCTCCGGCGGGCGGGCCGACCCGCCCCGCCGGAAGCCGGGAACGGGCGCGACCCGCGCCGTCCCGCCCCGTCCCCCGGCCCGCAAGTCCGGCACCGGGGCCGGCGGCGGCAGGCCGCCCACCCGCCCGTCCCGTCCCCGGCCGGCCACGTCGCCGCTGCCCGAGCCCCGCGCCGTGCGCCTCCGCCGTCGCGCCCGGATCACCGTCTGCGGCCTGTCGGCGCTGGTCCTCGCCCTGACCGGGTCCGCGTGGGGGCTCTACCGGGACATCACCGGCGGCCTGACGACCACGAACGTCATCACCGGCGGCGCGAACTCCGGGGAACAGAACATCCTGCTCGTCGGCGTGGACAGCCGCACGGACGCCCAGGGCAACCCGCTCCCCCGTGAGGTGCTCGACCAGCTGCACGGCGGTGAGAGCAGCGGCGTGCTGAACTCGGACACGATCATCGTCCTGCACGTGCCCGACGACGGCGGCAGCGCGACGGCCTTCTCCATCCCCCGCGACAGCTACGTGGACATCCCCGGCTACCGCACGGACAAGATCAACGCGGCCTATCCGGTGACGAAGGCGCTCCGGTCCGAGGAACTGGTCAGGGCCGGGGGGCTGAACCCCAAGGAGCTCGACAGCGAGTCGTCGGCCGCCGGGCGCAGCGCGCTGATCCAGACCGTGCAGGACCTCACCGGCCTCAGGATCGACCACTACGCCGAGGTCAACCTGCTCGGCTTCTACAACCTGACCGAGGCGATCGGCGGCGTCGACGTCTGCCTGCGGAACCCGGTGAACGACGGCTTCTCCGGCGCGAACTTCCCCGCCGGCCCGCAGACGGTCTCCGGCGCGGCGGCGCTCTCGTTCGTCCGCCAGCGGCACGGCCTGCCCGAGGGGGACCTCTCGCGGATCCGCCGCCAGCAGGTGTTCCTGGCCGCCGTCGCGGACAAGACCCTGTCGAGCGGGACGCTCACGAACCCGTCGACGCTGTCGGGGCTCATCGACGTCGCCCACAAGTCCCTGGTCGTCGACTCCGGGTGGGACCTCCTCGCGTTCGCGCGGCAGGCCTCCGGGCTGGCGGCGGGCAACCTGAACTTCCTGACGATCCCGACGCAGGGCGGCGCGACGAACGACCGCGGTGACGTCGTGCTCGTCGATCCCGCGCAGGTCAAGAGCTTCGTCGAGCAGCAGACGACCCCCGCGGACGAGAAGCCCGAGGAGACGCCGACATCGGAGGAAACCCCCGATGTCGACCCGGCGGCCGTCACCGCGGACGTCGGCAACGGCTCCGGGACCACCGGGCTGGCCGCTCAGGTCGCGGGCACGCTCACCGCCGCGGGTTTCGTCGAGGGCCGCGTCGAGAACGCGCCGAGCCGCACGACCTCCGTGGTCCGCTACGCGCGGTCCGACGGCGACGCCGCGGCCCGGGCGGTCGCGGCGAAGCTCGGCGGGATCGGGGTCGAGCAGGCGGACGGGGTCGCGTCCGGGCACGTGCAGGTGCTGCTCGGCACGGACTTCGAGGCGCCCACCGCCGCGGTCGCGCCGCCCGCGGCGGCCACGTCGGCACCCGCGCCGGACGCCGGGCCGGCGATCAACGCCGGCGGCGTACCGTGCATCGACTGAGTCCGAGTCCGATCCGCTGAGAGGACATCCGTGTCCCTGACCGACGCCCTGCTCGACCCGATCCTCGCGACGAACCCGGCCCGGCCGCTGATCACGTTCTACGACGACGCGACCGGCGAGCGGATCGAACTCTCCGCCGTCACCGCCGCCAACTGGGCCGCGAAGGCCGCGAACCTGCTGCGCGACGAGTGCGACCTCGAGCCCGGGGGCTCGGTCGCGGTGCTGCTGCCGGCGCACTGGCAGACGGCGGCGGTGCTGCTCGCGGTGTGGTCCTGCGGCGCCGAGGTCACCGCGGACCCGGACGGCGCGGACCTGGTGCTGTGCGACGCGAACCGGGTCGACCTCGCGCTCGCCGCGAAGGCGTCGGGTGGGGTGGTGGCGCTGTCGATGGACGCGTTCGGCCGCGGGATCGACGGGCTGCCGGCCGGGGTCGTGGACTTCGCCACCGAGGTCCGGCTCCAGCCCGACGCGTTCGTCCCCTGGGAGCCGGTGACACAGGCCGCGACCGCGCTCGACGGCCGCACCGTCGCGGAGGTCCTCGCGGAGGCCCGGGACCGGGTCGACGCCCTGGGACTCGCCGCCACGGACCGGGTCCTCTCGACCCGGGAGTGGACCACCCTCGACGGGCTGCGCGACGGGCTCCTCGCCGTGCTCGCCGCCGGGGCCTCGCTGGTGCAGGTCGCCCATCCCGAGGACGCCGCCCTGGACCGACGCTACGTCGCGGAGAAGTGCAGCACCCGGCTCTGAGGGTGCCCGCGCCGCCCCGCACGCGGGGAGTGCGGGCGGTGCACGGGAGGAACGCGGCGCGTGGCACCGTGTAGGGCGTGACCGCCGTGCCTCCCACCAGCACCGCAGGTGCTGATCCCAGGGCTGCTGCCCGCTCCGTGTCCGCCGTGGACGTCGACGCCGCCGCCGAGCGGCTGCGCGCCGTGATCGGCCCGAGCCCGCTGCAGATCTCGGCCCGGCTCTCGGACGCCGTCGGCGGCGAGGTGTGGATCAAGCGCGAGGACCTGCAGCCCGTCCGGTCCTACAAGATCCGCGGCGCGTACAACCTGATCGCCCAGCTCGACGACACCGAGAAGGCCCGGGGCGTCGTCTGCGCGAGTGCCGGGAACCACGCCCAGGGCGTCGCGTTCGCGTGTTCCCGCCTGGGCGTCGAGGCGCGGGTGTACCTGCCCCGCACCACGCCGCGGCAGAAGCGGGACCGGGTCGCGCGGCTCGGCGGCAAGGTCGTGAAGGTCATCGTCATCGGCAACACCTACGACGACGCCGCGGCCGCCGCGGCGAAGGACGCCGCCGAGTCCGGCGCCACGCTCGTCCCCGCCTTCGACGACGAGCGCACCGTGGCCGGGCAGGGCACCGTCATCCGCGAGGTCCTCGGCCAGCTGGCGGACCCGCCGGACACCGTGATCGTCCCCGTCGGGGGCGGCGGCCTGCTCGCCGGCACGGTCGCCTACCTGGGGGAACGCCACCCGGAGGTCCGGGTCGTCGGCGTCGAGCCCGCCGGTGCGGCGAGCATGGCGGCGGCCCTGCGTGAGGGCGGCCCGACGACGCTCCCGCACGTCGACCCCTTCGTCGACGGGGCCGCGGTGCGCCGCGTCGGGGACGTCACGTTCCCGATCGTGCGGGACTCCGGCGTCGTGCTGGAGCCCGTCGCCGAGGGCCGGATCTGCGTCGAGATGCTGGCGCTCTACCAGGCCGACGGGATCATCGCCGAGCCCGCGGGCGCACTCGCCCCCGCCGCGCTCGAGCAGCTGGACATCCCGCACGGCTCGACGACGGTCTGCCTGCTCTCCGGCGGCAACAACGACGTCAGCCGGTACGCGGACGTCGTCGAGCGGGCCCTCGTCCACGAGGGGCGCAAGCACTACTTCCTGGTGGAGTTCCCGCAGGAGCCGGGCGCGCTGCGCAGCTTCCTGGACGACGTCCTGGGCCCGGACGACGACATCACGCTCTTCGAGTACATCAAGCGCAGCAACCGGGAGACCGGGCCCGCGCTCGTCGGCCTGGAGCTCGGGGACCCCACGGACCTGGACGCCCTGCTGGCCCGGATGGAGGCCGCCCCGCCCCAGATCGAGCGGATTCCCCCGGACTCCCCGCTCTTCCGCTTCATCCTCTGACGCATCCCCCGATCCCCCGCGAGTCGGCACTTCCGGAATGCCGAAACGCACATCCCGAGCGCTACCGAGATGTGCGTTTCGGACGACCGGAAGTGCCGACTCGCGGGAGCGGCGGGGCGGCGGTCAGCGCAGGAGCGAGCGGGCCATGACCATCCGCTGGACCTGGTTCGTGCCCTCGTAGATCTGGGTGATCTTCGCGTCCCGCATCATCCGCTCCACCGGGAAGTCCTTGGTGAAGCCGGCGCCGCCGAAGAGCTGCACCGCGTCCGTGGTCACCTGCATCGCGGTGTCGCTGGCCAGGCACTTGGCGGCGGAGGAGATGAAGCCGAGGTTCTTCTCGCCCCGCTCGGCGCGCGACGTCGCGACGTAGACGAGCTGGCGCGCGGCCTCCACCTTCATCGCCATGTCCGCGATCATGAACTGGACGCCCTGGAAGTCCGCGACGGCCTTGCCGAACTGCTTGCGCTCCTTGACGTAGGCGATCGCCTGGTCCAGCGCGCCCTGGGCGATGCCGACGGCCTGCGCGCCGATCGTCGGGCGGGTGTGGTCCAGCGTCGCGAGCGCGGTCTTGAAGCCGGTGCCCTCGGCCCCGATGATCCTGTCCCCGGGGATGCGGCAGTCCTGGAAGTAGACCTCCCGGGTCGGCGAGCCGGCGATGCCGAGCTTGCGTTCCTTCGGGCCGACGTCGAAGCCGGGATCGTCCTTGTGCACGACGAAGGCGGAGATGCCGTTGGCCTTCTTCTCGGGGTCCGTCACGGCCATGACCGTGTACCAGGTGGAGATGCCCGCGTTGGTGATCCAGGCCTTGGTGCCGTTGAGCACCCAGTCGTCCCCGTCCCGGCGTGCGCGGGTCTTCATGGATGCGGCGTCCGAACCCGCCTCGCGCTCGCTCAGCGCGTAGCTGATCATCGCCTCGCCCGACGCGATCGACGGCAGGACCTTCTGCTTGAGCTCCTCGGAGGCCGAGAGCAGGATCGGCACGGAGCCCAGGCCGTTGACCGCCGGGATCAACGACGACGACGCGCACACCCGCGCGACCTCCTCGATCACGATGCACGCCGCGAGCTCGTCCGCCCCCTCGCCGCCGTACTCCTCGGGGATGTGGACGGCGTGGAAGCCCGCCTTGGTCAGGGCCTCCTGCGCCTCGATCGGGTAGCGCGCCTGCTCGTCGACGTCGGCGGCGTAGGGCGCGATCTCCTTCTCCGCCAGCGCACGCACCGCGTCCCGCAGGGCCTCGTGCTCGTCGCTGAGCCGGTAGGTGTCGAAGTCGGCGTTCTGCATCGTCTGAACTTCCTCGTCCCGCGTCGGTGTCCGGTGCGACCTCACCGTAACGGCACTGCGTGCCATCTCGCAATCCCGCTGCTACCCTGCGTGCCATGACGGAGGCCGCGCCCCAGGTGCGCCGCGGGCGCTCGGCCGAGGGCCGCGCGGAGATCCGTCGTGACCTCGTCACCGCCGCGGTGGACCTGTTCACGGACCAGGGCTACGACGAGACGACCGTCGACGACATCGCCGCCACCGCCGGCGTCGGCCGCCGGACCTTCTTCCGCTACGTCCGCAGCAAGGAGGACGCGGTCTCCCCGGACCACGAGCTGGGCCTCGCCCGGATCGCGGCGGTGTTCGCCGACGCGCATCCCACCGAGCCGCTGCTGTCCGTGGTGCTGCGCGCCGGGGAGACCGTCTTCGACCTCTACCTGACGGACTCCGGGACCGCCCGCAAGCGGTTCGCCCTGGTCCACGAGGTGCCCGCGCTGCGGGACCGCGAGGCGGCCATGGTGCACCACTACCGGCGGCTCTTCACCCGCGAGCTGGGCCTGCGCCTGGCCGACGTCCCGGACGGGGACCTGCGGGCGGCCGTCACCGCAGCCGCGGTGGTCGCGGCGCACAACCAGGCGCTGCGGCGCTGGCTCGCGGACGGGGCGACGGCGGAGGGCGCGCAGGAGTGCGTGGCCCATTTCCGGAAGGTCGCGGAGATGCTCCCGCTCGACGCCCCGGTGGGCCTCGAGGACGTGACGCGCCGGCTCGAGCGGGCGGCCCGGAACCTGGAGCGGCGCAGCTCCTGACTCCGGATCCCTTTGCTGCCACCGAGGTCGGCTACCTCGCGGAGACGTACCGGGAGCGGCTGCCGAAGGCGTCGATCGGGAAGTCCTGCGTGCGGTTCACGAGCCTGGCGAACGTGGACGTCGACGTGCTGCGCGAGCTGGTCGCGGAGGCCGCGAGCCACGGGCCGGGGGCGGCGGTCGGCGTGGCCTGACGCTGGAGCCGCTCGCGCGGCGGAACGGATCCGGACATGGATGATCCCCGGGCCGCACCGGAAACGGTGCGCAAGCCGAGCTGGACGGGCTCGGACCCGGGGATCACGGTGACCGCCTGGAATTCGCCGGCACCTACCGACTTCCACGGCCGTCGAGAAAACGTCCCGCGGTGCTAGCGGACAGCCACCTCACGAGTCCTGTTGCTAATCAACGCTGGACCACCTCCTCTCCCATGTACAGCCAGCCTACGACCGCGATCCGGGAGTCCGCCACGACTTTTTCGCGCGGCCTCCTCACACCGTGGCGAGCACGGTCCGGGCGTCCTTGACCCCGGCCGTTCTTCCGGCCGACGGGTCCCGCTATCCGTTGCGCACAGCCGACCGGAGAGCCGCGTCCTTGTCCAGCACCATCTGCTCGAGCTCGGCCTGGAAGGTCTCCATCCGGGCCCGGAGCGCCTCGTCCGACGCCGCCAGGATCCGCACCGCGAGCAGGCCCGCGTTGCGCGCGTTGCCCACCGCGACCGTCGCCACCGGGACCCCGGCCGGCATCTGCACGATCGAGAGCAGCGAGTCCAGCCCGTCGAGCACCTTGAGCGGGACCGGCACGCCGATCACCGGCAGCGGCGTCGCGGACGCGACCATGCCCGGCAGGTGCGCCGCGCCGCCGGCCCCGGCGATGATCACCCTCAGGCCCCGGCCGGCAGCGTCCTTCGCGTAGTCCAGCATGCGCTGGGGGGTCCGGTGCGCGGAGTAGACGCCCACCTCGTAGGGCACGCCGAACTCCGCGAGCGCCTCGCCGGCCGCGCCCATGACGGGCCAGTCCGAGTCGCTGCCCATGATCACGCCCACCTGCGCCGGCAGGCCCTGGGGGTCAGTCATTGCGGTCTCCCGTCGTCGTGGGGACGGACACGGCCGCCCCGTCGTGCACGGACCAGCCGTCGGACCACTCGCCCGTCGAGAGCCAGTGCGCCCCGAGCTCGGCCCGCCGCCGGACCTCCGACATGTCCCGGCCGAGCGCCGTCACGTGCCCGACCTTGCGGGCCGGCCGCTCGCCCTTGCCGTACAGGTGGACCTTGACGTCCGGGAAGCGGGCGAACAGATGGTGGATCCGCTCGTCGACCGTCATCGACGGCGGCACGTCCGCCCCGAGCACGTTCGCCATGACGACGGCGGGCGCGGTCGGCGCGGTCGAGCCGAGCGGGTAGTCCAGGACCGCCCGCAGGTGCTGCTCGAACTGCGAGGTGCGGGCGCCCTCGATCGTCCAGTGCCCCGAGTTGTGCGGCCGCATCGCCAGCTCGTTCACGACCAGCCCCGCGTCCGTCTCGAACAGCTCGACGGCCAGCAGGCCGGTGACGTCGAGCTCGCGGGCGATCCGCAGGGCGAGGCCCTGCGCCTGAAGGGCCAGGTCCTCGGAGATCCCGGGCGCGGGCGAGAGCACCACGACGCACTGCCCGTTCTCCTGGATGCTCTCGACGACCGGCCACGCCGCGGCCTGCCCGAACGGCGAACGCGCGACCTGCGCGGCGAGCTCCCGACGCATGACCACGGCCTGCTCGGCCATCAGCGGCGTCCCCGCCGCCAGCAGCTCGGCGACCAGGTCCGGGTCCGGGGCCTGCAGGAACCAGACGCCGCGCCCGTCGTACCCGCCGCGGACGGCCTTGAGCACCACCGGCCAGCCGTGCTCCGCGCCGAACGCCTCGACGTCCGCGGGGCTCTCCACGGCCGCGAAGGGCGGGACCGCGATCCCGAGCCCGGCGAGCCGACGGCGCATGACGAGCTTGTCCTGCGCGTGCAGCAACGCGTCCGGGCCCGGCCGGACGGGCACCCCCCGCTCGACGAGCGCACGCAGGTGCTCCTGCGGCACACCCTCGTGGTCGAACGTGACGGCGTCGCAGGTCTTCGCGAGGGCGAGGAGGTCGTCGAGGGAGTCCGGCGATCCGGGCACGACGTCCGGGCTGACCAGCGCGGCGGGCTCGCCCGGCCCGGCGGCGAGCACGCGCAGCGTCTGGCCGAGGGCGATGGCGGCCTGGTGCGTCATCCGGGCCAGCTGCCCGCCGCCGATCATGCCGACGACGGGGAAGTCACGGGGGGTGCTCACGGTCCGGGGAGCCTAGCCGAGCGAAGCGCGGGCCCGGCCGAGCGCTCGGGGAGTTCGGTCGTCTGGCACGATCGGCCGAGTGTCCTTGGTGGAAACGGCGCTGGCGCGCATCCCGCAGCCGTACCGTGACCTCGCGATCAAGCACCGTGAGCTGGTGAAGTTCGCCTTCGTCGGCGGCACCACGTGGATCATCGACACCACGGTCTTCCTTCTCCTGAAGAGCACGGTCCTCGAGACCAAACCGCTCACGGCGAAGATCATGGCGGTGCTGATCGCGACGATCGTGTCCTACGTCATGAACCGCGAGTGGTCCTTCCGCACCCGCGGCGGCCGGGAGAAGCATCACGAGGCGTTGCTGTTCTTCCTGGTCAGCGGCATCGGCGTGGGCGTCTACTCCGCCCCGCTGGCCGTCTCCCGCTACCTGCTGCACCTGCAGATCCCCGAGGTCTCCCTGCTCACCCAGGAGGTCGCGGACTTCGTGAGCGGCCAGATCGTCGGGACCCTGGTCGGGATGGCCTTCCGCTGGTGGGCGTTCCGCCGGTTCGTCTTCCCGGACGAGAACGTCCGTCGTCAGGTGCCGGGCGCCACACCCTGATCCTCGCGGCCCGCCTCAGCGAGGGGTTGCCGTCGGGGGGCGCGGGGCGGCCACGACGTCGTCGGCCCTCGCCGCCGGTAGGAAGATCGTGAACGTGGGCGGCCTGGCGCGGGAGAGCTCCAGGCGGCCCCCGTCCGCCTCGACGAGCGCCCGGGCCAGGGCGAGCCCCAGGCCGGTCGACGACTGCACCGACACCCCCCGGTCGAACACGTGCGGCACGAGCTCCTCGGGGATGCCGGGGCCGGTGTCGCTCACCTCGACCACCAGCAGGGAGTCCCCGGACCGCGCGCTGATCGTGACGGTCCCGCCGCCGTGCTGCGTCGCGTTGTCCACGAGCGCGCCGACGGCCTCCCGGATCCGCGCGGGCGTGACCCGGGCGAGCAGCCCCTCCGGCACCCGCAGCCGCAACGTCCGGCCCGCCTGCACCAGCGCGGGCCGCCACTCCTCGACGACGGCCGCGAGCCCCTCCCGCAGGTCCATCGGCTCCGCGCCGGCTGCTCGAGCCGCGCGGGACGCCTCGAGCAGTTCGTCGAGGACGTCGGAGAGGCGTTCGGTCTGCTCGAGGGCGGCGAGCGCCTCACGGCGGGCGTCGGGGTCCGGGTGCGCGGCGAGCTCGTCGAGGCGCAGGGTCAGGGCCGTGATCCGGCTGCGGAGCTGATGGGACACGTCCCCGACCAGCGCACGTTCCCGTTGCACCAGCTCGGCCAGCGCCGTCGCGGAGGTGTCCAGGACGTCCGAGACGCGGTCCAGCTCGGGGATGTTGTGCCGGTGCGGGGTGCGGCGGAAGTCCCCGGCGCCGAGCCGGGCGGCCCGGTCCGCGACGTCGCGGAGCGGGTCGGCGAGCCGGCGGGCGGTGAGCGTCGCGACGATCGTCCCGGCACCGATGGAGATCACCACCAGCAGGAGCACGATCACCGTGACCTGCACCTGCTGTGTCCGCATGATCGACCGCGGCTCGGTGAGGGTGATCGTCCCGCCGAGCGCGAAGGGCAGCGTCTCGGTCACCGGGTCAGCGCCGGTGTCCGCCCCGAACGAGCGGCTCGGCTCCCCCGGCCGCTCGAGGGTCAGCCGGCCGGTGACGGGCACCGCGAGCGCGAGGGTCGACGGGTCGACGGCGCTCGGCTGCTCCTCGAGCCGCTCCGCGATCACCTCGAGCCGCGACGTCAGGTCCGCCCGGGTGATGTCCTCGACGAGTTGCCAGGTCGTGACGGCGAGCGGCCCGCCCAGCACGAGTGCGGTGATCGCGACGACGAGGAGGGTGGACTGGAGGATCCGGCGGCGCATCTGCTGGCCGGGTCAGTCGTGGTTGAAGCGGAAGCCGACACCGCGGACGGTCGCGATCCGGCGCTCCCCACCGATCTTGCGACGCAGCCACGACATGTGCATGTCCAGCGTCTTCGACGTCTTCATGTCCGGGTCGTTCCAGACCTCGCGGAGGATCTCCTCCCGCGTCACGACCTGCCCGGAGCGCAGCATCAGCACCCGCAGCAGCTCGAACTCCTTGTTCGCCAGAGCGATCTCCTGTCCGTCGACGAGCACGCGGCGGCCGGAGAGCTCCATCCGCACGCCGCCGACGTCGACCGTCTCGGGGGTGAGCCGGCGCAGCAACGCCCGGACCCGGGCCAGCAGCTCCGCGAGCCGGAACGGTTTGCCGACGTAGTCGTCCGCGCCCGCGTCCAGGCCGACGACGAAGTCCACCTCGTCCGTGCGGGCGGTCAGCATGAGGACGGGGAGGTCCGGGAAGTCCGGCCGCATCCGCCGGCAGACCTCGAGGCCGTCCATCTTGGGCAGCCCGAGATCGAGGACGAGGAGGTCGATGCCTCCCTCCCGGACGCGGTCGAGCGCGACGACGCCGTCGGGGGCGACGTCGACCTGGTAGCCCTCGCGCTGCAGGGCCCTGGAGAGCGGCTCCGCGATGGCGGCGTCGTCCTCGGCCAACAAGACCGTGGTCACGTCGGGAGCTTATGCCTTGCGGCGCGTGGCGGGGGTGGTGGCAAGGTTCTCCGACGTGAGCGACCACCCGGATCTCGACCTCGCCCTGCAGCTCGCGGACATCGCGGACGCGATCACGCTCCCCCGGTTCCGCGCCGCTGACCTGACTGTGACGACGAAGCCGGACCGCACCCCGGTCACGGACGCGGACATCGCCGCCGAGGACGCCCTGCGCGCCGCGCTCGCCGGGGAGAGTCCGGGGGACGCGGTGCTCGGCGAGGAGCGCGGCGGCTCCGAGCTGCCGGCGAGCGGCCGCGGCTGGGTGATCGACCCGATCGACGGCACCAAGGCCTTCTCCCGCGGCCTCCCGGTCTGGGCGACGCTGATCGCGCTGACCGTCCACGGGACGGCGACGGTCGGCGTCGCCAGCGCGCCCGCGCTCGGCCGGCGCTGGTGGGCGGCCGTGGGCGCCGGGGCCTGGACCAGCGATCTGCGCGGCGGCACCCGACGGATCGCGGTGTCCGGGGTGGCCGAGCTCGGCGACACCCTCGTCTCGACGACGAACCTGAACAGCTTCCGCTCGCGCGGCATGCTCGACGGCTGGCTCGCGCTCCTGGACCGGTGCTGGGAGACCCGCGCGTACGGGGACTTCTGGCAGCACTGCCTGGTCGCCGAGGGCGCCGTGGACCTCGCCGTCGAGCCGGTCGCGAGCGAGTGGGACCTCGCGGCGCTGCAGCCGATCGTCGAGGAGGCGGGCGGGCGGTTCACCGACCTGCACGGGAAGCAGGGGTACGCGGGCGGGAACGCGATGGCGTCCAACGGCCTGGTCCACGACGCCGCGGTGGCCGCCTTGGGCGCGCCCTGAGCTACCGTCGGCCCATGCCGGAGATCGCCTTCGAGGACCTCACCGCCGGACGGGTCTTCGACCTCGGGACCGTCACCGTCGACACCGACGAGATGGTCGCCTTCGCCCGCCGGTTCGATCCGCAGCCCTTCCACCTCGACGAGACCGCCGGCAAGGAGTCGATCTTCGGCCGGCTCGCCGCCTCCGGCTGGTACACCGCGGGCCTGTGGATGCGGCTCTACGTCGACGAGGTACTCCTGCGCTCGACGGCCCTGGGCTCGCCGGGCGGGGACGAGGTCGCCTGGCCCGCGCCGGTGTTCGGCGGCGACGTGCTGACCGGGAAGCTGGAGATCGTCGAGGCGCGGCGCTCGCGGAGCAAGCCGTGGATCGGGCTGATCACGCTGCGGGCGTGGATGTACCGCGGGGACCCGGCGGACCAGGACATCGTCTACCGGGCCCGGTTCACCGGGATGTTCGGGAGCCGGGACCAGAGGCCGCCCGCTCAGGAGTCCTGATCGGCCAGGGGGCGACGTCACCGCTGTCTCGGCGACGACGCGGCACCCGGAACGATCAGTCCCCGGACAGCGCCCTCACCACCCGTGAGGGCGAGGGCCGCCCCAGCTGACCGGCCATCCACACGCTGGTCCGCACCAGCGCGTCGAGGTTCGCGCCGTGGCTGATCTCCAGCCCGTCGAGCATCCACACGAGGTCCTCGGTGGCCAGGTTCCCGGTGGCGGACTTCGCATACGGGCAGCCGCCGAGCCCACCCGCGGACGAGTCCACGGTTGTCACACCGCGGCGCAGCGCGGCGAGGGTGTTGGCCAGGGCCTGGCCGTAGGTGTCGTGGAAGTGCACCGCGATCGCGTCGACGGGCACGGAGGCGGCCACGCACGCGTCGATCACGGCCTCGGCGTGCCCGGGCGTCCCGGTGCCGATCGTGTCCCCGAGGGAGAGCTGCGAGCAGCCCATCTCCATCAGCCGGCGCCCGACGGTGGCGACCTGTGCGGGCTCGACGGGCCCCTCCCAAGGGTCCCCGAACGCCATGGAGACGTACGCGCGGACGCGCAGCCCGGCCTCCCGCGCCCGCTTCACGACGGGGGAGAACATGCCGAACTGCTCGTCGAGGCTGCGGTTGAGGTTCTTGTTCGCGAACGTCTCGGTGGCGCTGGCGAACACGGCGATGTGGTCCACCCCGGACTCCAGCGCGCGGTCCAGGCCGCGGTCGTTCGGGACGAGGACCGGGTAGTCCACGCCCTCGCGTCGCTCCAGGAGGTCCAACAGCTCGGCGGCGTCGGCCAGCTGGGGCACCCATCTCGGGTGCACGAAGCTCGTCGCCTCGAGGGTGGTGAGCCCGGCGTCCGCGAGCCGGTTCAGGAACTCCGCCTTCACCGCGACGGGGACGACGGCCTTCTCGTTCTGCAGCCCGTCCCGCGCGCCGACCTCGTAGATCGTCACGTGCGCGGGCAGCCCCTGCGTGGAGACGGGCATCGGGAGCGCTCTGGTCGTCATCGTCGGCAACCTCCTCGTGGATCGTCGTCCGTCTCCTGGTAGAGCAGGGCGTGCACCCGCTCGACGCCGGGCACGTCGTGGAACTCCAACGGCTCGTCGGAGGCGGACTCGATGACCAGGGTGCCGCAGCCGAACACGCGCTCGAGCACGGTGTGGCGGAACTGGACGGAGTTCACCCGCGTCATCGGGATGTCGATGCCCTGCCGGGACAGGACGCCCTCGCGCACCAGCACCCGCCGGGTCGTCACGACGAAGTGTGTGGTGCGCCACCGGATCAGCGGCACCAGCGTGAGCCAGACGACCAGCACCACCCCGACGACGGCGATCGCGATCCACGCGATCCCGGCCCAGTTCTGCGCGCTCACCAGCGCGGCAAGGAACGCGCCGAGACCCACGGTGACCAGGAAGACCAGTACCGGGACGATCAGCATCTTCCAGTGCGGGTGCTTGTGGACCACCACCCGCTCGCCCTCGACGAGCAGCTCATCCGGGTACGGCATCGCGCCAATCTAGTCGGCTGCGGGGGCGTCGTCCTGGGGCCGGTCGGCGGGTCGCAGGTGCACGATGTCCCCGGCCGCGATCGCGCGGCGGTGCCCGTCGTGCTCCATGACGAGCAGGTGTCCGGACGGGTCGACGTCCTCCGCCATCCCGACGACGGCCGTGCCGCCCGGCATCTCCACCCGCACCTCCGAGCCGAGGCTGAGGCAACCGGCCCGGTAGTCCGCGCGCAGCCCGCTCGCGTCGGCGTCCCCGCCGGCGTCCCGCCAGACGGCCTCGCGTTCCCCGAGGTGCCTGAGCAGCGCGACGAGCAGGGCGGACCGGTCGACGGGGAACCCCTCCGCGGCGAACGACGTCGCCCCGGGAGGCAGATCCCCCTCCGCGTAGTCCACGTTGATCCCCATCCCGAGGACGATGCCCGGACCACCCCCGGACACCGGCGTCATCTCGGCGAGGATGCCCGCGCCCTTGCGCTGCTGCGGCCCCAGCAGCAGGTCGTTGGGCCACTTCATGCCGGCGGGCAGCTCCGGCGCGAGCTCGCGCACCGCGTCGAGCAGGGCGACGCCGGCGAGCATCGGGATCCAGCCCAGCCGCTCGGCGGGCACCCCCTCGGGCCGCCACAGCACGCTGACCGCGATCCCCGAGCCGCGGGGCGACTCCCACCTCCGGTCGAGCCGTCCGCGGCCCGCCTGCTGGTGCTCGGTCACGAGGACCGAGCGGTCGGGAGCGCCCTCGACGGCCATCCGGGTCAGGTCCGCGTTCGTGGAACCGGTCGCCTCGACGACGTCGAGCCGCGCCCACCGACCCGCGGGGCCGAGCAACGCGAGCCGCAGCGCGTGCGGGTCGTAGGAGACCGCCGGCGCGGCACCGGGCGGGGGTTCGGACGAGGTCACGGGTCGGACCGTATCCCCGTGACGGCGTTTCCTCCGGCCGGAGCACGCGACCGGCACGACGGACGGACGTCCGCGGTCGCCGGGTGAGCGCACCGGCCGGAGGAGCGACCGCGCCCGCGACCGGTCGTCCGGTCACGGACTCGACCCGATCGTGGCGCGGCGAACGTGACGCAGACCGCTCCGGCACCGGCGCGCCCCGTGTTACCGCCGGGTTAGGCTCCCGAGCCATGAGCGCTGCAACGGAGCCGATGGGGGACCCGTCGAACGCCCCGGACGTCGAGCCGGACGTGCACACGACGGCCGGGAAGCTTGCCGATCTCTACAAGCGGTTCGAGGGGGCGCTGCCCTCGGACGCCGCCGCCGAGCGCCAGCACGCCAAGGGCCGGCAGACCGCCCGTGAGCGCGTCGACCAGCTGCTGGACCCGGGCTCGTTCGTCGAGCTGGACGCGCTGGTCCGGCACCGGTCCACGAACTTCGGGATGCAGGACAAGCGCCCCTTCGGCGACGGCGTCGTCACCGGGACCGGCACCATCGACGGCCGGCCGGTCGCGGTGTTCAGCCAGGACGCCACGGTGTTCGGGGGCTCGCTGGGCGAGGTCTACGGCGAGAAGATCGTCAAGGTCATGGACCTGGCCGCGAAGATCGGCTGCCCGGTCGTCGGGATCAACGACGGCGGTGGCGCGCGGATCCAGGAGGGCGTCGTCGCGCTCGGCCTCTACGGCGAGATCTTCGTCCGCAACGTGCGGGCCTCCGGCGTCATCCCGCAGATCTCGCTGATCATGGGGCCGTCGGCCGGCGGCGCGGTGTACTCCCCCGCGCTCACGGACTTCACGGTCATGGTCGACGAGACCAGCCACATGTTCATCACCGGCCCGGACGTGATCAAGACCGTCACCGGTGAGGACGTGGACATGGAGGAGCTCGGCGGCGGCCGGGCCCACAACTCCAAGTCCGGTGTCGCGCACTACCTCGGCAGCGACGAGGAGGACGCGATCAACTACGTCAAGGAGCTGCTCGGCTTCCTGCCGTCGAACAACCTGTCCGAGCCGCCGGTCTTCCCTGCCTCCGAGCCCGTCGACGGGTCCATCGAGGACGGCATCACGGACACGGACCGCGAGCTCGACCTGATCGTCCCGGACTCGGCGAACACCCCCTACGACATCCGCGAGGTCATCAACCGCGTCGTCGACGAGGAGGACTTCCTCGAGGTCCAGGAGCTCTGGGCGCCCAACATCGTGACGGGCTTCGCGCGGATCGAGGGGCGCAGCGTCGGCATCGTCGCGAACCAGCCCACCCAGTTCGCCGGCTGCCTGGACATCGACGCGTCGGAGAAGGCGGCGCGCTTCGTCCGCACCTGCGACGCGTTCAACATCCCGATCCTGACCTTCGTCGACGTCCCGGGCTTCCTGCCCGGCACGGAGCAGGAGTGGAACGGCATCATCCGCCGCGGCGCGAAGCTGATCTACGCCTACGCGGAGGCGACCGTCCCGAAGGTCACGGTGATCACCCGCAAGGCCTACGGCGGCGCGTACGACGTCATGGGGTCCAAGCACCTCGGCGCGGATGTCAACATCGCCTGGCCGACCGCGCAGATCGCGGTGACGGGTGCCCAGGGCGCGGTGAACATCCTGTACCGCAAGGAGCTCCAGGGCCTGGAGGGCGACGAGCTCGCCGCCAAGCGTGCGGAGCTGCAGCAGGAGTACGAGGACACCCTCTGCAACCCCTACATCGCCGCGGACCGCGGGTACATCGACGCGGTCGTGCCGCCGGCGCACACCCGGGGGTACGTGGGCCGGGCGCTGCGGATGCTGCAGACCAAGCGCGAGGCGGGTCCGGCGCGCAAGCACGGGAACATCCCCCTGTGAGCGACGACGCTGTGAGCGACGACGCTGTGAGCGGCTCCGAGGCCGCGTCGGGAGAAGCGACCCCGGAGGAGCGCCGCGCGCTCTTCCGGGTGGTCCGCGGCGAGCCCACGGACGAGGAGCTGGCGGCGCTGACGGTCGTCATCGCGGCGGCCGCCTCGGCCGGCGGCCCCCCGCCGGAGAAGCCCCGGGACCTCTGGTCGGAGCCGGCCTCGCTCCTGCGCACGCCGCTCCCGCCCAGTCCGGGCCCGGGCGCCTGGAAGGCCTCGGCCCTCCCCCGCTGACCCGGCCCGCCCGGCCCCGCTCTCCCCGCGAGTCGGGGCTTGGGACCGGGCGAGTCGCTGTGCAACCCCGTGAGTCGCGCGCTGAGACCGGGCGACCCGGGGTCTGGGGCCGGGGCGAGTCGGGCTCTGAGACTCCGCGAGCCGCGGACCGGGAATGCGGGGGCGGAGCAGCCCGGGTGGGAGACGGCGGCGCCGACGTGCAGCCGCCACGCTGTCGAAGCGGTACCAGCGCTGTGGCGCTGGTACCGATCGAGGAGCCGGAATGATGTCGTCGCTGCATGATCGCGAACCGGGCGGTGGAACCGTACCCGCCGGGTACGTTCCGCCGCCCGATTCTCGATCATGGCCGCTTGCCTTGCCGGGGACCTAGGCCTGGAGCGCGACTCGCCGCGGGGCCGTCAGGTGGGGACGGGGGCGGTGCGGGAGAGGGCGTGCTCCACGAGCCTCACCAGTAGCGCGATGCCCGAGGAGGCCTCGCGGGCGTCGATCCACTGCACCGGGGTCTCCGGGCTGAGCGCGAGCGCGTCCCGTACGGCCTCCTCGTCGTGGTCGTTCGCCCCCGGGAATGTGTTGACCCCGATGACGTACGGGATCCGGCGGTTCTCGAAATAGTCGATCGCCGGGAAGCACTCGTCGACCCGGCGCAGGTCGACCAGGACGAGCGCGCCGACGGAACCCCGGGACAGCTCGTCCCACATGAACCAGAACCGCGACTGCCCGGGCGTGCCGAACAGGTAGAGGATCAGCGAGTCGTCGACCGTGATCCGGCCGAAGTCCATCGCGACCGTGGTCGTCCGTTTGTCCGGCACCGCGCGGGTGTCGTCCACGCCGACCGACGTCTCGGTCATCTGCTGCTCGGTGAGCAGCGGCTCGATCTCCGACAGCGCGCGGACCAGCGTCGTCTTGCCGACGCCGAATCCGCCCGCCACCAGGATCTTCAACGGGTAGAGCTCAGACCGATCGCGCACGAAGCCCCTCCAACAACCTCTCCAGGATCTCCGGCCCCGGCGTGCCGTCCGCGGTGACCTGCGGCCGGTGCACGGCCACGTAGCCCGCGTCCGCCAGGTCCCCGACCAGCACCCGCGCCACTCCTACCGGCACCTGCAGCACCGCACCGAGCTCGACGATCGACACCGGGGCCGCCGCGAGCTGCAGGATCGTCCGGTACTCCAGGTGCAGGTTCTCCGCCCATCGGCCCGCGTCGGTCACGGTGACCAACGCCTCCACCGGGAGGTCCGCTCCCGCCGACCGGGTCCGTCCGCCGGTGACCGCGTACACCGGGACGACCCGACCGGCGGGCTGTCTGCCGTGCCGGCCGTCCTCGGCTCCGCCGCGCACCGCTACCGGCCCGCAGGCTGGCGGGGCGCGGGATCGAGCGCGTGCCCGACCCGTGCCGCCAGCAAGGTCATCTCGTAGCCGACCATGCCGATGTCGCACTGCCGGTCCGCGTGCACGGCCAGCGTGGCGCCCCGGCTGACGGCGGTGACGAACAGGTAGCCACCCTTCATCTCGAGAATGGTCTGGGTGACCGCGCCCGCGCCGAGCAGGGTCGCGGTGCCCGACGCGAGGCTGATCAGCCCCGACGCCGCGGCGGAGAGCTGGTCCCCCAGCGTCTCGCCGACGCCCGGCGAGAGCGCCAGGCAGAGGCCGTCGCCGGATACGACGACGGCGTTGCGCACCCCGGGCACGTCCCGGGTGAACTCGACGAGCAGCCAGTCCAGCCGGCCTGTCGATGCGCTCATGTCCGTGTCCTCCCGTTGTCGTCGGTCATCTCGGCGGTCCTGGTGGGCCGCTGGGCGTGCAGGTCTCGGTCCGCGGCGGCCTGAGCCGCCTGCCTGCTCGCCTGGTAGCGCGACAGGGCCTGCGCCGCGGAGGGGCTGGGGCTCGCCGCGGGCGACGTGGCGGCCGTCGACTGCTCGGGCACCCTCAGCTCCGGGGCGAGGCTCGCCTGCGGGACGCGGCGCCGAAGGCCCGTCCGGCCTGCCTCCGAATCCGCCCCGCCGGCGGCCGCCGGCGCGGTGCGGGGGGCCGGGATACCGGCGTCGTGCCCGGCCTCGGGCCGGGGGTTCGGGATGCCGGAGTCACGCCGCGCCGCCGGGGAGGGCCGGGGAGACGGCGAGGCGGGCGCCGAGCCGTTGCCGTTCGACGTGTGCCCGTTCGCCGCCTGCGCGGAGGCCCCGTGCCCGTTGGTGCCATGTCCGTTCGTGCCGTGCCCGCTCACGCCGTGTCCGTTCACCCCGTGCCCGTTCGCGTCGTGTCCGTTGGAACTCCCGGTCAGACCCCGCGAGCCGTTCGGACCGGGCTCGTGCCCGCTCGTCCCGTACGCAGCGAACCCGGCCTTGCCCACGGTGTCCGTCCCGGCCGGCGGCTCCCACCAGCCCGTCCAACCAGGGCGGCCCGCCCGTGCACCCGGGACGCCGAACGCGGTGCCGAAGGCGGCGTCCACGCCGGGGTCCCTGCGCGTCGGCAGCCCGTCCGCGCGCGGATCCGGTTCGACCGGCCCGCCCGGGCGGGCCTCGTCGGCCCGGGGCGACGGTGCGGTCCAGACGGTCTCCGGAGCCGGGACCCGCGCCGGGGCCGGGGCTTCGAGGCCGGCGAGCGACTCGCCGGGGGCGAGCACGCCGCGGGCCGAGTAGGCGCCACCGGCGACGGGCGCGGCCTCCCGCGAGCGGTCGAACCGGACGGTCCTGTCGAGCTGGGGAGCACGGTCGAACTCGGGGACGCCGTACTGCGCGGAGTGGTCCTGCGCAGGGACGGCGTCGAAGGGATCGATCCCGAAGGCCTCCGGGCTCTCGTTCGCCTCGGCGACGAACAGCGCCGCCGGCACGATCACGACGGCCGTCAGGCCGGACCCCGGCGTCGCGCCGAGCGAGACCTCGATCTTGTGCCGGGCCGCGAGCCGCGCGACGACGTGGAAGCCCAGGCGCTGCGACACCGACAGGTCGACCTCGCGGGGGCGCAGCAGCAGTTCGTTGGCCGTGGCCAGCTCGTCCTCGGGCATTCCGACGCCCCAGTCCTCCACCGTCAGCACCTGCCCGCCGGACTCGACCCGGTTGGGCCGGGAGCGGATGGTGACCACGGTGTCCGGCGGGGAGAACCGGACGGCGTTCTCGGTGAGCTCGGCGACGAGGTGCGTGAGGTCCGCGACACTGTGCCCGGCCACGGCGAGCCGGTCGTCGACGGCGAACTCGACCCGGTCCAGGTCCTCGGTCTCGGCGATCGCGGCCCGCACGACGTCCCGCAGGGACACCGGGGCCGACCAGACGCGCGGGGGCTGCTCGCCGGAGAGCACCAGCAGGCTCTCCGCGTTGCGCCGCACCCGCGTGGCGAGGTGGTCCAGCTTGAACAGCTCGGCGAGCGCGTCGGGGTCGCGCTCCTTCTCCTCGAGCTGGTTGATGATGTCGAGCTGGCGGTAGAGCATGCTCTGGTTGCGTCGCGCCAGGTTGACCAGCATGTCCGAGGTGAACTGCTGGCGGCCGATCTCGGCGTCCGCGAGGACGAGGTCGCGCCCCATCTCCTCCTTGGCGGACTGCTCGTCCTCGGTGATCCGCCAGAAGATGACCATGCCGACGCAGGCGAACAGCACCGCGACACCGTGGACGGACGACCAGAGCCACGGGTTCTGCTGTGCGGCCGGGTGGTTGAAGATCAGCTGGCTGTAGAAGATCGTGCCGAAACCGTGGCTGACCACGACGAACAGCACGTTCCACAGGAACGGCACCCAGTCCTGGTACAGCGCGATGAAGCCGATGATGATGAAGAAGTGGAAGTGGGCCTCGATCATCCCGCCGGTCAGCCCGACGAGGGCGGCCGAGCAGTAGACCAGCCCGCCCGTGACGAGCGACGACGCCAACCGCCGCTGACCGGCGAGGAGGTGGCCGCCCGCGAGCAGCACCAGGACCGGCACCAGCGACAGCAGGGTCACCGACACGGGCTTGCCCAGCGTCACGCCGATCACGAACAGCCCCGGCACGTGCGCCAGAAGCACCCATTCCAGCAGGCGATGACGCCGCGCCCAGGCGGCGTCGTCGAGCGTGTTGCCCTTGGGCAACCACGCGGTCAGCTTCG
Organism: Pseudonocardia sp.; assembly: GCF_025465255.1. Taxonomy (GTDB): domain Bacteria; phylum Actinomycetota; class Actinomycetes; order Mycobacteriales; family Pseudonocardiaceae; genus Pseudonocardia. Next base: position 27,632 of record NZ_JAODNI010000218.1, on the reverse strand, counting down.
TCAACACTCGGTCCGCACCTCTCTCGATCCGGTCTGGGGAGCCGGACTGACGTCACGACCCGGCCCGGCGTGCTGCCCCGATCGGGGGACCAGCAAGACGTTCCATTCGCCGTGAGTCCGGAAAGCTACACGGACGGTGCCGACGATATGACTCGATCGTGGAGACGTAGCGCGGGAGGTGCGAGCCGCTCCCGATTGCCGCGAACCACCGACCGTTCGGCCCACGAACAGCCCCCGGAGTACCGGCGTGTCGCGCTCCGAGCCGCGGAACCCCCGCAGCGGTCTCCACTCGACGCCCCCAGGTAACCATCGAGCGACAGAATGTGACCATTCGGCGACATCTTAGGGAGGCCACCGTTTCGATCTCGCCGTTCGAGCGTCGGTAACACCCCGGGCACGCTGCGCCGTTGTCACGACGAACGCCCGCATTCCTCCATACGGGTCAGTAGTGGCTCGGCCACTCGGCCGAGCGTGAAACTCAGATTTGGTGGGTAGCGTCGGCGAGCGCCGCGGTTCCCCCGTTCGAGACACCGATCGCGGCACCCCGGGCGCGACGCGGCGCCCGGACAAGCGGCTTCCCTCGTCCCCCCGGAGTACTGCGTGAAGATCCTCCTGCTCTGTTCCGCGTTCAACGGCCTCACCCAACGCGTGTGGACGGAGCTCCGGGAGGACGGACACACCCTCGACGTCCGGCTCGCCGGCAGCGAGGACGGCGTCCGTCGCGCCGTGGCCGGCGCGGAACCGGACCTCGTGCTGTGCCCGTTCCTGAAGGACCGGGTGCCCGAGGACGTCTGGCGGCGCCACCGCGTCGTGGTGCTGCACCCGGGTCCGATGGGGGACCGCGGGCCGTCGTCCCTCGACTGGGCGATCACCGAGGATCTGCCGGTCTGGGGGGTCACCGCCCTGCAGGCGATCGAGGAGATGGACGCGGGCCCGGTCTGGGGCACCCGCACGTTCGCGATGCCCCGCGAGGCGGACGGCCCCGCCCGCAAGAGCGCCGTCTACAACGGCCCGGTCACCGAGGCTGCCGTCGAGCTCGCCCGCGAGGTCGTCGCCAAGGCCGCCGACCCCGCCTTCGTCCCGCAGCCGCTCGTCGAGGGCGCGCCCGGCGTGATCGGGCGGCTCCGCCCCACCATGAACCAGGCGGACCGCACGTTCTCGTGGACGGACCCGACCACGCACGTCCTGCGCCGCGTCCGGGCCGCGGACGGCGCACCCGGGGTGAGGACGGTCCTCGCGGGCGTCGAGCTGTTCGCGTACGACGCGATCCCGGGCGAGGCGCTGCCGGGCGAGCCGGGCACGATCGCGGCGCGGCGGCACGGGTCGGTGCTCGTCCGGACCGGCGACGGCGCGGTGTGGATCGGCCACGCGAAGGTGCCCCGCGGCATCAAGCTCCCGACGACCGCGGTGCTGGGCGAGCTGCTCGCCGGCGTCCCCGAGTCCCTCGACCACCCGACCACGGAGGGCCCGAGCCACGGCCCGCGTGAGATCGGCTACCGCCGCGTCGGCGACGTGGGCGTGGTCCGGGCCGACCTCTACAACGGTGCGATGTCCGCGAGCCAGGGCCACCGGCTCGCCGCCGTGCTGCGGCACGCGGTCGCCCAGGACACCAAGATCCTGGTGTTCGAGGCAGGCGAGACGTTCTCCAACGGCATCCACCTCAACGTCGCCGAGGCGGCGGCCCACCCCGCCGCCGAGAGCTGGCGGAACATCAACGCGATCAACGACGTCTGCCGTGAGCTGATCACCTGCACGCACCAGCTCGTCGTCGCGGCGATCGGCGGGAACGCGGGCGCGGGCGGCGTCATGCTGGCGCTCGGTGCGGACCGGGTCGTCGCCGCCGCCGGCTCGGTGCTCAACCCGCACTACCGCAGCATGGGCCTGACCGGCTCCGAGTACTGGACCTATGTGCTGCCCCGCCGGGTCGGGATCCGGGAGGCCGAGCGGCTCACGTCGGACTGCCTGCCCGTCGGCACGGCGGAGGCGGTCCGGATCGGGCTGGTCGACGAGGTGCTGACCGGTACCCGGGCGGAGTTCGACGCCGCGGTGCTCGACCTCGCGGCGCGGCTCGCGGCGGACCCGGACCTGCCCGCGCAGCTGGCCGCCAAGCAGGCCGGCCGGGCCGCGGACGAGCAGCGCCGCCCGCTCGAGGCCTACCGGATCCAGGAGCTCGCCGAGATGAGCCGGGACATGTTCGACGACCGGCACGGCTACGCCGGGGAGCGGCGCGCCTTCGTCGCCAAGGCGAAGAAGGACGAGCCGGGCTCGGTTCTCGCATTGCCCCGCCAGCGGGACGAGCGCTCGGTGCGGGTGGTCGCCGTCTGACGGAGCGGAGAGTCACGGCAGACGGAGCAGCGGGGCCGGACGGCGGCGTCGTTCCCACGCGGGTTCCCCCCGTGGGGGGCTGCTCCCGGGCCCGCCGGCGGCCACGCTTCGGGTATGGACCTCGGACCTCGTTCCGCGGCCGGGGTCAGCCGGCCCGGCCTCGCCGGTACCGCTCGCCGTCCGAGCGATCTTCCGGCAGGTCGGCTGCCGCTTCCCGACCACCGGCTGCACGGACCGGCGACCGCGGTCCTCAGCGGGATCGGACTCCTGATCCTGGTCGTCGGGCACCCCGGGGTGACGCCGTGGGGTCTCGTCCTGGCGGTCGTCGACCTGGTGCTGACGACCGGGCTGGGCCTGGTCCGGGGCGCCGCCGTCGGTCTCACCGACGGTGATGACGACCGCCTCCGGCGTGGCCGGGTCCTCACGCTGGGGCTGTGGACCGTGACGACGGGCGTGCGGATCGGCGTCGCCCTGCTGGCCGCGCGCACCGGGGCCGGACCGCTCGTGGAGTCCACGCTGCTGCTCTCGTTCGGTATCAGCCTGCTCGCCCAGGGCGTGGTGCTGCGGCGGCGGGCTCGCCGGCGACCGCCCGTTCCGGCCCGGGGTCGCCTGCCGACGCCGCCGAGGGCGCCCGTCGACACCTGGTGGACGAGGCCGCCGGACCGCGCGGGCCGTGTGCCACCCCTGCCGGCACGGGCCGGGCGGACCGTGAGCCGCCGTCAGGAATCCCCGCCGTCGAGGGCCATCTGCAGCTCGTACCGGTCCCCGCGGTAGCGGGACTGGCTGTGCTCCACCGCACGGCCTCCGCTGAACGACACCCGGTCGAACAGCAGGACGGGCCGCGACGGCGTGATCCCGAGCAGCACGGCGTACTCGTCGCCCGCCTCGGCGGCGGCGACGGTCTGCTCCGCGCGGTCGATCGGCAGCCGGTAGCGGTCCCGCAGCGTGTCGTAGATCGAGCGACGCAGGTCGCAGCTGTCCAGGTCCGGCAGCAGCGCGGCGTTGTACCAGGCGTCGTCGACGGACATCGGCGCGCCGTCGGCGAGCCGTAGCCGGCGCACCCGGATGCACTCCTGGCCGGAGCGCAGGGACAGCGCGTTGATCGTGGCGACGGGCGGGACGGCCCGCTCCACCTCGAGGACGACGGTGGTGGGGGTCAGGCCGAGGCGGCGCATGTCCTCGTGGAACGACGCGAGGTGCAGGCGGGACCGCGCGGTCCGCGTGGCGACGAACGTGCCCTTGCCGCGGACCCGCTCCAGCAGGCCCTCGCTGACCAGCTGCCCGATCGCCGCGCGCACCGTGATCCGGCTGACGCCGTGGTCGATGCAGAGCTGGCGCTCGCTGGGGAACAGGTCCCCGGGCTCGAGGGTGTCCGTCGCGAGCGCGGCCAGGATGGTGCGGAGCTGCTCGTGCTTGGGCACCGCACCGTCGTGGATGCGGGCGGGCTGCGCCATGTCGACCTCCCGGGGACGAGCTGTGGCCGCGACCCGTACTGGTCATGACCACCGGTGACCGGTGCCGAGGTTACCCGCACCGGGACACGACCCTCCGCTCCGCCGCGCGCAGTGGGTCGCGGGCCACCAGTCCGGCTCCCACCACCCCGGCACGGTCGCCGAACGCGGAGAGCACCACCGGCGGTGGCTCCCGCCAGGCCAGCCCGTCCGCGAGCGCGGCACGCACGGGATCGGCGAGCAGCGGGCCGGCCAGGGACAGCCCGCCCGCGAGGACGATCACGGCCGGGTCCAGCAGCGCGGTGGTGGCCACCAGTGCCCGACCCAAGGCCACGCAGGCCTCGGCCCAGAGCGCGCGGGCGAGCGGGTCGTCGTCGAGGCGAGAGACCAGCTCCGCGGCGGTCGGCCCCGGAGCGGATGGCGCAGGGCCGGACCGGTCAGGGCCGGACCGGTCGCGGTACCGGCGGCGCAGGCCGCCCGCCGAGGCGTAGGCCTCGGCGCAGCCGCGCTGCCCGCAGGCGCACGGCTCCCCGCCGGGGACGACGGGGACGTGCCCGAACTCGCCCGCCGCGCCCCGGGTACCGGTGACGACCCGGCCCCCGACCAGCAGGCCCGCCGCGAGCCCCGTCCCCGCCACCACCACGACGGCGTCGCCCACGGACCGGGCCGCGCCCAGCTCGGACTCCGCCCGGCAGGCGGCGCGGACGTCGTGCTCGACGGTGACGGGCAGGCCCAGCCGGTCGGCGAGGACGGGGCCGAGCGGCAGGTCGTCGACGATCCCGAGGTTCGCGGCCCGCCGGACGACACCGGTCCCGGGCTCGACGACGCCGGGCACGGCGCAGCCGACGGCACCGGTCCCGGGCGTGCGGAGGGTCCCGACGACCCGGGCGACGGCGTCGACGATCGCGGCCGGCCCGCCGCTGACCGGGGTGGGCAGCCGCACCGGAGCGGACGGGAGGCCGCGGGGGCCGACGGGGGAGGCCTTGATGCTGGTCCCCCCGATGTCGACCGCGACGACCTCCGCGAGAACCACCTAGTACCCCTGGCCTGCGGGCTTGTGCTCGTGGATCTCGCGGTAGAACTCCGCGTTCGCCAGCCGGCCCGCGGCGGCCTCGTCGACCACCACGGTGGCGTGCGGGTGCAGCTGCAGGACCGACGCCGGGCAGGAGGCCGTGAGCGGCCCCTCGACCGCGGCGGCGATCGCGGCGGCCTTGTGCGGGCCGGACGCGGTCAGCACGAGGTGCTCGGCCCGGCTGATCGTGCCGAGCCCCTGGGTCAGGACGTGGCGCGGCACCTCGTGCGGGCCGTCGAAGAACCGGGCGTTGTCCGCGCGGGTCTGCCGGGTCAGCGTCTTGACGCGGGTCGCGGACGCGAGCGACGAGCCCGGCTCGTTGAACCCGAGGTGACCGTTGGTGCCGATCCCGAGGATCTGCACCCGGATCGGACCCGCCGCGAGCAGCGCGTCCTCGTAGTCCGCCGCGGCCGCCACCAGGTCCGGGCGCGTGCCGTCCGGGGAGTGCACGGCGCCGGGGTCGATGTCCACGTGGTCGGTCAGCTCGCGCCGGATCACCTGGCGGTAGGACTCCGGATGGCCCGCGGGCAGGCCCACGTACTCGTCGAGCAGGAACGCGGCGGCGCGGGCGAAGGACAGCCCCTCGTCCCGGCAGCGGCGGATCAGCTCGCGGTAGGCGAGCAGCGGGGACGAGCCGGTGGCGAGGCCCAGGTTGACCGGCTCGCCGCCCTGCAGGACCGCGGTCACGATGTCCGCGACGACGCGGCCGCCGTCGGCCGCGGTGGGGAGGATGACGACCTCCATGCTCAGACCGCCCTTCCGTGGAGGACTCGCTCCGCGGTGATCCGCCGGCCCGCCCGGAACACCTCGGCCGGGGCCAGGTCGTGGTCGGTGACGAGGACGTCCGCCCGCCGGCCCGGCACGAGGTCCCCGATCTCGTGCTCGAGCCCCAGCAGCCGGGCCGGGGTGGCGGTGGCGGCGAGGGCGGCTGCGCCCAGCCCGACGCCGCTCCCCAGGACCACCTGGCGCAGGACGTCGACCATGCGGGCGGTGCCGCCGGCGATCGAGCGGTCGGTGCCGGCTCCCGCGAGCCGCGCCACCCGGTCGACGACGTCGACGCGCATGGAGCCCAGCGAGTACCGCCCGTCCGGCATCCCGGCCGCGGCCATGGCGTCGGTGACCAGCGCGATCCGGTCCGGGCCGACGAGGTCGAACACCATCGCGACCGTCTCGTCCGCGAGGTGTACCCCGTCCGCGACCAGCTCCACGACCATCTCGCCACGGCCCGCCGCCGCCAGGCACGCGGCGGCCGGGCCGGGCGCGCGGTGGTGCAGCTCGGGCATGCCGTTGAACAGGTGGGTCGCGCTCAGCGTCGCGCCGCCGGCCTCGGCGATCGCCGCGGTGGTCCGGCCGGCCGTCGCGTCCGTGTGGCCGAGACTGGGGAGCACGCCGTGCCGGATCAGGATCGCGAACAGCTCGCGGTAGCGCGGGGTCTCCGGCGCCAGGGTCATCGACGCGACCGTGCCGCCCGCGGCGTGGAGCAGGCGTTCCAGCAGGGCGGGGTCGCCGGGGACGATCGCCGCGGGGTCCTGGGCCCCGCACCGGGCGGCGGCCAGGAACGGCCCCTCCAGGTGGATCCCGGCGAGGCGGCCCGCGGTGACCAGCGGGGCGAGCGCCGCGACCCGCTCGAGCAGCATGTCCGCCGGGGCGGAGACGAGGCTGCCGAGCAGGGTGGTCGTGCCGTGCGCCAGGTGGTGGTCGACGGCGGCCTGCAGGCCCTCGTCGTCGGCCTCCGGGAAGCCGTGCCCGGCGCCGCCGTGGCAGTGCACGTCGACCAGCCCGGGCAGGACGTACCGGTCCGACGGCGGCGGCAGCGGCACGGGGCCCGCCCAGGTCCCGGCCGGGCCGACCCAGGCGATGCGGTCCCCGTCGAGCGCGACCACGCCGTCCGGGATCGAACGGCCGCCCGCGACGACCGTCCCGCGCAGGAGGAGGGCGGTCATGGGCGCTCGTCCCGGAAGGCCCGGGCCGCCAAGCGGGCGGCCCCGGCGCCGCGCGCCGACCGGACCCGCTCCGCGAGGCGGAGGCAGTCCAGCCGGGTGAACCGGGCGAGCTCGGCGTGCACCGCGGGCCGGGCCCGCGCGGCCGTCGACAGGCTGGTCGCGCCCAGCCCGACGAGGACGGCGGCGAGCAGCGGGTCCGCCGCCGCCTCCCCGCACACCCCGACCGGTTTCCCGGCCGCCCGGCCGGCCTCCCCGACCGCCGCGACGAGGTCCAGCAGCGCGGGCTGCCAGGGATCGAGCAGGTCTCCGAGGGCGCCCGACTGCCGGTCCGCCGCCATGACGTACTGGCCCAGGTCGTTCGTGCCGATGCTGACGAAGTCCACGACCTCCAGCAGCTCACGGGCCCGCAGCGCCGCCGCCGGGACCTCGATCATGACGCCGACCCGGGTCAGCCCGAAGCCCCGCGCCCGGTCCGCGAACCGTGCGGCCTCCTCCGCCGTCGACACCATGGGCGCCATGACGTCGAGCGCGCGACCGGCCGCCTCCGCGGCGGCGGCCAGCGCGCGGAGCTGGTCGTCCAGCACCTCCGGGTGGGCCCGGGCCGTGCGCAGCCCGCGCACGCCCAGGGCCGGGTTCTCCTCCGGGCCGAGCGGGAGGAAGGGCAGCGGCTTGTCCGAACCGGCGTCCAGGGTGCGGACGACGACCCGGCGTTCCCCGAACGCCCGCAGCACCGCCGTGTAGGTCGTGGCCTGCTCGGCCTCGGTGGGCCGGTCCGCCCGCTTCAGGAACAGGAACTCGGTGCGGAAGAGCCCGACGCCCTCCGTCGGGGTCACCGCGGCGAGCTCGGCGTCCGCCACGGTGCCGATGTTGCTCAGCAACGCGACGGGGGTTCCGTCCGCAGTGCGTCCCGGTCCGGCCGCGGCCCCGGGGGCGGAGGTGGCCCGGACCGCCGCAGCCCCGGCGGGCGGGTCGAGCTGCACGGTGCCCGTCGTGCCGTCGAGCAGCACGAGGGTGCCTTCGGGGATCTCCGCCGACGCCGGGCAGCCGACGACCGCGGGGATGCCGAGCGCCCGGGCCAGGATCGCGGTGTGGCTGGTCGGCCCGCCCTCCTCGGTGAGCAGGCCGACGACGTCGCCGCCCGGGAGCGACGCCGTGTCCGCCGGGGAGAGGTCTCTGGCCGCCATGACGACCGGGTACCCCGGCGCCGGGATCCCCGGCATGGCGAGCCCGGCGAGCTGCGCGACCGTCCGGGCGCCGATGTCCCGCAGGTCCGCCACCCGTTCGGCGAGGTAGCCACCGAGCGCCTCGAGCCGCCCGCAGAACTCCTCGACGGCCAGCGTCACGGCGTGCCCGGTGGGCGCGCCGGCGGCCAGGTGCCGCTCGGCCGCGTCGGCCAGGGCCGGGTCGAGGGCCATCGCCGCGGTGGTGGCCAGGACGTCCGCGGAGACCCCGCCGGCGTTCCGGGCGCGGCGCTCGAGGTTTGCGGCCACCGCGGTGAGGGCCTCGCGGACGCGGCGGCCCTCGGCCTCCGGATCGGCCCCGGCCGGGTCGGCCGGGGAGGTCACGACCGGCGGGCCGAGCCGGACGAGCGGGGCCCGGACCGCGCCGGGGCTGACCCCGCGACCGGCCACGACGCGGGCGGAGGCCTCGGTGATCGGGGCCGCCATCAGGCGTCGAGGTCGGTCGCCAGCAGGGCGGCGAGCGAGTCGAGCGCGCCGTCGGCGCCCTCACCCTCCGCCGCCAGGGTGACCTCCTGGCCGCACTCGACGCCCAGGGTCATCACCCCGAGGACGCTGGCCGCGTTCACCGGGTCCTTGCCCGCGACGGCGAGGGTGACCGGGACGGGCGCCGCCGCGGCGGCCCTGGTGAACATGGCGGCCGGACGGGCGTGCAGCCCGACCCGGGACGCGACGGTGACGGTGCGCGAGGGCACGGTGGTTCTCCTCGGGGGTGGGGGTCAGGCCTTGGCGCCGGGCTCGGCGGGCTTCGGACCGGTGGTCTCGACGACGGCGGTGGCCGCGCCCTCGGCCGTCTCCTCGGCCTCCTCCTCGCGCCCCGGCGTGCGCAGGTTCCAGCGCCGGATGACGAAGCGGAACACGACGTAGTACACGACCGCGTAGGCCAGCCCGATCGGGATGAGCCAGAGCGGCTTCGTCGCCTGGCCGAAGTTGACGAGGTAGTCGAGCGCGCCGGCGGAGAACGTGAAGCCGTCGTGGATGCCGAGCGCGTTGACCAGGGCCAGCGACGTGCCGGTCAGGATCGCGTGGATCAGGTAGAGCGGCCACGCGACGTAGACGAAGGAGTACTCGAGCGGCTCGGTGATGCCCGTCAGGAAGGACGTCAGGGCCACCGAGACCATGATCCCACCGACGAGCTTGCGCTGCCCCGGGCGCGCCTCGTGCCAGATCGCCAGGGCGGCGGCGGGCAGCGCGAACATCATGATCGGGAAGAAGCCGGTCATGAACGTCCCGGCGGTCGGGTCGCCGGCGAAGAAGCGGTTGAGGTCGCCGTGGGTGCCGTTGAAGTCGCCGAGGATGAACCAGACGACGGAGTTGAGGATGTGGTGCAGGCCGAGCGGGACCAGCAGCCGGTTCGCGACGCCGTAGACGCCACCGCCGACGACCGTGTTCGCGTTGACCGCGTTGCCCAGCGCGGTGAGCCCGGTGTTGAAGAGCGGGTAGATCAGGCTCAGCAGGACCGCGACGACCATCATCGTGACCGCGGTGAGGATCGGCACGAGGCGCCGGCCGTTGAAGAAGCCCAGGAAGGTCGGTAGTTTCGTGCGGTAGAAGCGCTGCCACAGGATCGCCGACAGCAACCCGGTGACGATGCCCCCGAGCACCCCGTAGTTGACGACCGCCTGCTCGCCCTTGGAGTCGAGCACCCCGTCGAGCACCAGCGGGCTCATCGCGGTGAACACCCCGTCGAGCACCAGGTACCCGACGACCGCGGCGAGCGCCGTCGAGCCGTCCGCCTTGCGGGCCCAGCCGATCGCGATGCCGAGCGCGAAGATCAGCGGGAGGTTGTCGAACAACGCGCCGCCCGCCGCGGACAGCACGGCGGCGACCTGCTTCAGCGAGCCCACCCCGCCGAGCAGGTCGTCCTGCCCGAGCCGCAGCAACAGGCCGGCGGCGGGCAGCGCCGCGATGGGCAGCATCAGGCTGCGGCCGAGGCGCTGCAGGCCGGCGAGGCCGATCCTCTTCTTCGGCGGCGCTGCGGGCGCAGCGGTGGCGGGTGCGCTCATGGCAGGACTCTCCAGAGGGTGTGGGGAAAGGTTCCGGTAGTGCCTCGTCCGCCCGCCCCGAAGGGGAAGGACCGACTCTTGCCGCCGTGTGCGGTCACCGGTAGGGTCCGGTTATGACCACGTAGCTTGGTCTGTGCGAACGGGACTGTCAACCACGGATTTCGGTGCAGGTGCAGTGCCCGATCGGACACGGACCGGCAATCGCCGCGACACATTCCTCGCGGCCTGGGGAGGACACATGGCCAAGGCGGACGACATCGTGGCGGGGCTCGGCGGCGCCGCGAACATCACCGAGCTGGAGGCCTGCATCACGCGGCTGCGCACCGAGGTCGAGGACCCGACGCTGGTCGACCGGGCCGCGCTGCAGCGGTGCGGCGCGCACGGCGTGCTCGTCGCCGGGCAGGTCGTCCAGGTCGTCGTCGGACCGGAGGCGGACACCCTCGCGGACGACATCCGGGACATCCTGTGAACCTCGAGGTCGTCTCCCCCGTCGCCGGCGAGGTCGTCGGCCTCGCCGCCGTCCCGGACCAGGTGTTCAGCGACGAGCTCGTGGGCGCCGGCACCGCCGTCGAACCTCCCGCGGCGGAGGGCCGGATCGAGGTCGTCGCCCCCGTGGCGGGCGCCCTGGTGAAGGTGCACCCGCACGCGTTCGTGGTGCTCGGCGCCGAGGGCGTCGGCGTGCTGGTCCACCTCGGCATCGACACGGTCGGGCTGAAGGGCGAGGGGTTCGAGCTGCTGCGCGCCGAGGGGGACACGGTCGAGCAGGGCAGCCCCGTGGTCGCGTTCGACCCGGCCGCGGTGCGCCGGCGCGGGTTGTCCGCCGTCTGCCCGGTCGTCGTCCTGGACACCGCGCCCGGTGCGGTGACGGGCACGGTCGGGGCGCAGGTGCGGCCGGGCGACCCGCTGTTCACCTACGGCTCGTGAGTGGGCAGGCCACCCGGTGCGAGCCGGTGATCGCGCCGGGCTCGCCCGTCCTGTTCGACATGGACGGCACCCTGGTGCTGAGCGAGCACGTCCATCGCCGGGTCTGGGAGCGGTTCTTCGCGGACTGGCGGATGGACGTCGACGAGGAGACCTACGCCCGGACCTACCTGGGGCGCCGGGCCGGGGACGTCCTGGCCCAGGTCGACGGGCCGTGGCGGGGGACGGACGTGCGCAGCGCCCTGGCCGGCCTGGCCGCGCACTCGCACGAGCTCGCGGGCGAGGTCGAGGAGGTCGGCGGCGCCCGGGACCTGGTCCGCGAGCTGCACCGGCGCGGGCACCGGATCGCCGTCGTCACGAGCGCGGGCCGCGAGTGGGCGCGCCGGGTCCTCGGTGACGTGCTCGGCCTGGCCGACGCCCTCGAACTGGTGGTCACCGCGGAGGACGTGTCGGTCGGCAAACCGTCCCCGGAGGGCTACCTGACCGCCTGCCGGCTGCTCGCCGTGGATCCGGCCTGCTGCGCGGCGGTGGAGGACTCCCCGTCCGGCGTGCAGGCGCTGACGGCGGCGGGTGTCGGGACGATCATCGGGGTCACCACCTCGTCGGCCGCCGCGGAGCTGCGCCACGCCGGGGCGGGGCTGACCGTCCCGGACCTGCGTCCCGAGGCACTGCTGCACGGCTGACCGGCCGTCCGACGGAAGGAAGGCCGGCGCGGGCCGCCCTGCCGGAACGGGCGCCGCCCGGGCGGCCGGCCCCGCTCCGTAGGCTCGCCGCCGTGCGTCTGGTGCTCGCCTCGGCCTCCCCCGCCCGCCTGTCCGTGCTCCGTGCCGCCGGGCTCGACCCCGCGGTGTCCGTCTCCGACGTCGACGAGGACGCGCTGCTCGCCGCCGTCCCGGACGCCACGGCCGCGGAGAAGGTCACCACGCTGGCCGGCGCGAAGGCCACCACCGTCGCCCGCCGGCTCGAGGGTGCGGACGCGCTCGACTCGATCGTCATCGGGTGCGACTCGATGCTGCACATCGACGGCGAGCTCGTCGGGAAGCCGAAGGACGTCGACACGGCGCGCGCCCGGTGGCGGTCCATGGCCGGGCGGCGCGGCGAGCTCGTGACCGGGCACGCGGTGCTGCGGGTGGTCGACGGCGAGATCGACCGGGTCGCGGAGGGGCACGCCGTCACCGTCGTGCGGTTCGGCACGCCCACGGACGCCGAACTGGAGGCGTACCTCGGGACCGGGGAGCCCCTCGCCGTCGCGGGCGCGTTCACCCTGGACGGGCTGGGCGGCTGGTTCGTCGACGGGATCGACGGGGACCCGTCGAACGTCATCGGGATCAGCCTGCCCCTGGTCCGGCGGCTGCTCGCGGGCGTCGGCGTCAGCCCGGTGGATCTCTGGGACCACCCCTGACCCGACGGCGAACGTCGGGCCCGCGTACTACCCTCGCGGCCATGGCTGCACCGATCGACCAGGACCCGACGTTCGCCGAGTACGCGCATCCCGAAAGCCTGGTCAGCACCTCATGGCTCGCCGAGCACCTCGACGGTCCCGATCTCGCCGTCGTCGAGTGCGACGAGGACGTCCTGCTCTACGACACCGGGCACATCCCGGGCGCGGTCAAGCTGGACTGGCACACCGAGCTCAACGACGCGGTCACCCGGGACTACGTGGACCCCGAGAAGTTCGCGCTGCTCTGCGGGGAGCGCGGCATCGCCCGGGAGACCACCGTCGTCTTCTACGGGGACCGCAACAACTGGTGGGCCACCTACGCGCTGTGGGTGTTCCGCCTCTTCGGCCACCCGGACGTCCGGATCCTGGACGGCGGCCGCGCCAAGTGGATCGCCGAGGGCCGCGAGCTCACCACCGAGGAGCCCAAGCCGACGCCCGTCGAGTACCCGATCGTCGAGCGGGACGACATCGCGATCCGGGCGTTCAAGGAGGACGTGCTCGCCCACCTCGAGCGGATGAAGTCGGGGGACGGGGCGCTCGTCGACGTCCGCTCGCCGGGCGAGTACTCCGGCGAGCTGCTGCACATGCCGGACTACCCGCAGGAGGGGGCGGTCCGCGGCGGCCACATCCCCGGCGCCGCGAGCGTCCCGTGGGCCCGGGCGGCGAACGAGGACGGCACCTTCAAGTCCCGCGCGGAGCTGTCCGCGATCTACGAGGACGAGCAGGGCCTGTCGAAGGACGACGCGGTCGTGGCCTACTGCCGGATCGGTGAGCGCTCGAGCCACACCTGGTTCGTGCTCTCCTTCCTGCTGGGCTTCGAGGGCGTCCGGAACTACGACGGCAGCTGGACCGAATGGGGCAACTCGGTGCGGGTCCCGATCGCGCAGGGCGCGGAGCGGGGGCAGGCGTGAACGAGTCGTCGAGTCTGCGCCAGCTGCCTCCCGAGCTCGCGGAGCTCGTCGAGGACTTCTCCGGGGTCGGCCCCAAGGACCGGCTCCAGCTCCTCCTCGAGCTCTCCCGGGAGCTCCCCCCGCTGCCGGACCGCTACGCGGACGCGGCGGACTCGATGGAGCAGGTGCACGAGTGCCAGTCCCCGCTGTTCCTGGCGGTCGAGGTGGAGCCGGAGGGGGACCGCGCGGTCCGTCTCTTCTTCTCGGCCCCGCCCGAGGCCCCGACGACCCGGGGCTTCGCGTCGATCATGCACACCGGGCTGGACGGCGAGCCCGCCGCGGACGTCCTCGCCGTGCCGGACGACTTCTACACCGCGCTCGGCCTGGCCGAGGCCGTGAGCCCGCTGCGGCTGCGTGGGATGGCGGCGATGCTGTCCCGGATCAAGAAGCAGGTGCGGTCCGCGGTCGCCTGAACCAACCTCAAACCTTGGTGAAGAACGTTCCCTCGTGAGCCGATCCGGTCCCATGCTGTGAGGCGTCTCATAGGAACGGCTCACCGGGGGGTGGTCGTAGTGGACGTGTTCACCGCAGGGGACGCGTTGGCGGCTCAGGGAGACACCTGGGGGATCAGCGGGTCGGCGTTCCTCGCGTTCTACGTGGTGCTGGCGGCGGCCGTGTGGATCGCGAGCAGCCGAGCCCGGCGCAGGCTCGCGGCCGGCAGCCCGGACCGGCCGGTCGCCGGCCTCCAGTCGCGCCCGCACGATGTCGCGTACCTCAACGGCGGGCCCGATCTCGCCGTGTACTCCGCGCTCAGCGCGATGAAGCTGACCGGGACGATCCGCAGCAGCGGCAAGGGCCAGGTCCAGTCGACCGTGCGGTCGCCCCTCACGGACGACCTGGAGCACGCGGTGGCCTTCACCGCGTCCGCCCCGACGCCCCGGCACCGGCTGCGGTACCACGGCGTCGTCTCGACGGCGCTCGGCCGGATCGAGGACCGGCTGATCCGCGAGGGCCTGCTGCTGTCCGAGCAGCAACGCTCGGCGATCCGCCAGACCGGCCTGTGGATGCTGGCGGTCGCGGTGCTCGGTCTGTTCCGCCTGCTGGCCGGGCTGGCCAACGCCCGGCCCGTCGGGTTCCTCGTGATCGTGCTGCTGGCCGTCGGCTTCGTCACCGTCGTCGAGCTCGTGCGGACCCCGCGGCGCAGCCGCGCCGGGGAACGCGCGCTCGCGGAGCTGCGCACCCGGCACCACGGCCTGTCGCCCGCCATGAAACCGGACTGGATCGCCTACGGCGCGGGGGCCGCGGCACTCGGCGTCGGGCTCTACGGCACGAGTGCCCTCTGGGCGTCGGACCCGGCGTTCGCGGACGAGCTCGCCGTGCAGAAGGCCGCGGCCGGCTCGGGCTGGAGCGGGGACGGCGGTTCCTCCTGGATCGGCGGCAGCAGCGGCGGCGATTCGGGCGGGAGTTCGGGCGGCGGTGGATGTGGTGGTGGCGGCGGTGGCTGCGGCGGCTGAGCAGATCCCCGCGAGGCCGATCCCCGCGAGTCGGCACTCCCGGTCGCGCGAGTCGGCACTTTCGGGAGCGCGAGTCGGCACCGGTGCCGTCGGCCCGACCGGCGTCGGCATCGGCTGGCGGCCCGAGATCGCGGGCGTCGTCGAAGGCCTCCCCGGCCTCGGCTTCTGCGAGGTCATCGCCGAGGCGATCGCCCCCGCGGCTCCGTCCCGGGGGGTGACGGAGCTGCGGGGGCGCGGGGTCCCCGTGATCCCGCACGGGGTCCGCCTGGGCCTCGGCGACGCGGACGGGGTCCGGCCGAACCGGGTCGCGCACCTGGCGGCCTGCGCCGTCGCCGTCGAGGCGCCGCTGGTCAGCGAGCATGTCGCTTTCGTGCGGGGCGGCGGCCGGGAGGCCGGGCACCTGCTGCCGGTGCCGCGCAGCCGTGAGGCGCTGGACGTGCTCACCCGCAACGTCCGGCGGATGCAGGCGGAGCTGGACGTCCCGCTCGCGCTGGAGCCGATCGCCGCCCTGTTCGACTGGCCGGACGACGAGTTCGGCGAGCCGGACTTCCTCACCGAGCTGCTGGACCGGACCGGCGCGCTGCTGCTCCTGGACGTCGCGAACCTGTACGCGAACGCGGTCAACCGCGGGCAGGACCCGTCGGCCGTCCTCGACCGGATGCCGCTCGACCGGGTGGCGTACGTGCACGTCGCGGGCGGGGCCGAGCACGACGGCCTCTACCACGACACCCACACCGACCCCGTGCCCGCGCCGGTCCTCCGCCTGCTCGACGAGCTGCGGGACCGCGCCCGGCCACCCGCGGTGATGCTGGAACGGGACGGCCGGTACCCGCCGGCGGCCGAGCTGCGCGCCGAGCTGGACGCGATCGCGGACGGCACCGGGTTCACCCGGGTCACATGAACCCCGGTCACCTCCGCACGGGCGATCTCGCAGCCAGGCAGGCCGCGCTCGTCGAGGCGCTCGTCGCGGGCGGGCCGGACCCCGCGGGCTTCGACGTGGCGCGGCTCGCCTCGACCCGCACGGCGTTGCTGCGCAAGCGGGCGGGCGAGACCGCGAAGCTGTGGCCGCTGCTGGCGGCGAGCCACGGGAACCGCTGGCAGGCGACCTTCGCGGCGCACGCGGCGGGGCGCGAGGGCGTCGGGGCCCTGCGGGACGGCTGGGACCTGGCGCGGGCGCTGCGCACGGCCGGCGCCCTCCCCGGATCCGCCGCCGACGAGCTCGCCGAGCGCGAGGCCGGCTGGCGCTACGACGGCGCGAGCCCTCCCGGCCGAAGGCGGTGCGCCCGGCTGAAGGCCCTCGCCGGCAACGTGCTCGGACGCCTCCGCGGTTGAACCACGCGCACCCGGGGAAGTCGGATCCCGAACGATGAGTCAGCAAGACCACACACCCGTGGTCTGCGGTCCCCGGTGGTCCAACTCCTACACTCGCCGGTAACCGATGCGCCGGCGCAGCGTTCTCCTGCCGGCCTGCTCGTGACCGAGGAGAGAAGATCGTGCCCCCACTGCGCAAAGTTCTCGTCGCCAACCGCGGAGAGATCGCCGTCCGGGTGATCCGCGCCGCGAAGGACGCAGGCCTTGCCAGTGTCGCCGTCTACGCGGACCCGGACCGTGACGCCCTGTTCGTCCGGCTCGCGGACGAGGCGTTCGCCCTGGGCGGCACCACGGCGGCGGAGTCGTACCTCGACTTCGACAAGGTCATCGGTGCTGCGAAGCAGGCCGACGCGGACGCGATCCACCCCGGCTACGGCTTCCTGAGCGAGAACGCGGACTTCGCGCAGGCCGTGATCGACGCCGGGATCACCTGGATCGGCCCGTCCCCGCAGTCGATCCGGGATCTCGGGGACAAGGTCACCGCCCGGCACATCGCCACCCGCGCGGGCGCCCCGCTGGTCCCCGGCACGAACGACCCGGTGTCCGGCGCGGACGAGGTGATCGAGTTCGCCAAGGAGCACGGCCTGCCCGTCGCGATCAAGGCGGCGTTCGGCGGCGGCGGGCGCGGCATGAAGGTCGCGCGCGAGGAGAAGGAGATCGCCGAGCTCTACGACTCGGCGGTCCGCGAGGCAACCTCGGCGTTCGGCCGCGGCGAGTGCTTCGTCGAGCGCTACCTGGACAAGCCCCGCCACGTCGAGACCCAGATCCTGGCCGACCAGCACGGCAACGTGATCGTCGTCGGAACGCGGGACTGCTCGCTGCAGCGCCGCTTCCAGAAGCTGGTCGAGGAGGCGCCCGCGCCGTTCCTCACCGAGGAGCAGCGCAAGACGCTGTACACGGCGTCGAAGGACATCGTGAAGGAGGCCGGCTACTACGGCGCCGGCACGGTCGAGTTCCTGATCGGCCAGGACGGCCTGATCACCTTCCTCGAGGTCAACACCCGGCTGCAGGTCGAGCACCCGGTGTCCGAGGAGACCTCCGGACTGGACCTGGTGCGGGAGCAGTTCCGCATCGCCGAGGGCCTGGAGCTCAACCTGAAGGAGGACCCGGAGCCGCGCGGGCACTCCATCGAGTTCCGGATCAACGGCGAGGACGCCGGCCGCAACTTCCTCCCCGCCCCCGGCACCGTCGAGTCGATCGCGTACCCGGCCGGCCCGGGCGTGCGCGTCGACGCCGGCGTCGAGGCCGGCTCGGTCATCGGCGGCCAGTTCGACTCGCTGCTGGCCAAGCTGATCGTCACCGGCTCGGACCGCGCGCAGGCCCTCGAGCGGTCCCGCCGTGCGCTGGCGGAGTTCCAGGTCGGCGGCATGGCGACGGTGCTGGAGTTCCACCGGCTCGTGGTGGACGACCCGGCGTTCACCGCGTCCGAGGAGAAGGACTTCCTGGTCCACACCCGCTGGATCGAGACCGAGTGGGAGAACACCGTCCCGCCGTTCGAGGGCGGTGCCGGGGCGGACGAGGAGACGGCGCCGCGGCAGTCCGTCGTCGTCGAGGTCGGCGGCCGGCGGCTGGAGGTCTCCCTCCCCGGTGACCTCGCCCTCGGCGGCGGCAACGGCGGCGGGGCGTCGGGGAAGGCCCCGCGCAAGCGCTCCGGCAAGGGCGGGGGCGCGAAGGTCTCCGGCGACGCCGTGACCGCGCCGATGCAGGGCACGATCATCAAGGTCGCGGTCTCCGACGGCGATCAGGTCTCCGCCGGTGACCTGATCGTGGTGCTCGAGGCGATGAAGATGGAGAACCCCGTCACCGCCCACAAGGACGGCACCGTCACCGGCCTCTCCGCCGAGGCGGGCTCCTCGATCACCCAGGGCACCGTCGTCTGCGAGATCAAGGACTGACGCCCGTGCGCGGTAATCGTTGCCAGGGCGACGGTTACCGCGCACGACCGGACCACCATGGAACCCGTCGAGATCAACGCCGGCACCTGGTACCTGCGCACCCTGCGCCACGACGACCGGGTCTCCGACGTCCCGGCCGTGCTGGAGTCCGCCCGGGACCCGGCGATCCTGCGCTGGCGCCACCGCCCCGCGCCGACGCCGGAGGCCGCCGTTCTCCACATCGCCGAGCGCGACGCCGCCTGGCGGGAGGACCGCGCCTGCTCCTGGGCCGTCTGCGAGCCGACGACCGGGAAGATGCTCGGCGAGGTCGCGTTCGCGCACCTGGACCTGGACCTGGGCATCGCCGAGGCGACCTGCTGGGCGCTCCCCCGCGCCCGCGGCCGCGGCATGATCACGACGGCGTTGTCCGCGGTGCTCCGCTTCGGCTTCGGTGGGCTGGGCCTGGAACGGGTCTCCTACGCGTGGGCGGTCGGCAACGACGCGTCCGCGCGGGTCGCCGAGAAGTGCGGCTTCACGGTCGAGGGCACGCAACGTTCCGCCTGGGTGGTCGACGGCCGGCGGGTCGACTGTGTGATGGCCGGCAGGCTCGCCTCGGACCGTTGACGACGGCCCGGCCCGCCGATTAGCGTCGTTCCCCGCCAGGCCAGTTCCACAGCACGCCACAGTGTGCTGAACAAGTGCACAGTGGACAGCAGTGATGTTTCCCGTGTGAGTACGACCACGGGGCCCGGTTCGTTTCCGCCACGCGGAGCTGACCGCGCCGCGGATCCCGCTCGTCACGCCGGCCCAGCCGCGTCGCGAGCACGTCCCCTCACTTCGGCGACTTGGATCCGTCATGCCCCCCGAGACCCTGTACGTCACGACCCACATCCACACCGACGGCCCGATCCCCGGGCCCCACTCCCTGCTCACCCTGGCCTCGGCCGCGCACGCCGCGTCCGGGGCCCTGACCAGTACCTTCACCGCCAACCTGCGGGAACTCCCCGGCGCCACCCTGCACCCGGCCGCGCTCACGAACTGGCGCACCCGGGCGGAGGACTGGCTCACGACCCGCCGGGCCGCCAAGCCCCCGGCACTCGTCGCCACCGCGTACGCGCGGTGGGTGTCGCAACTACCGGGGCCGGCCGTGTTCGTCTCGGATCCCGACGAGCCCGACCACCATTTCTGCTTCTGGTACCTGCACCGCTTCGCCGGACAATGGCCTTTCGCCCGGAGCACGACGACGGCGGACGTGGCTGCTCCCGGCCGTTTCACGGCCGAGACGCTCTGCGCGCTGTCCGGCTGCCGAGCCCTCGTGCCGGCTGGCTGAGCAGGCAGGACGACGACGAGAGCCCCGCCGGACCCCGGCGGGGCTCTCGTCGTTCCCGGGACTCCCCCGAGTCCCCAGGACCCGCGGATCGGGGCTCCCCAGCACCGATCCGCGTCGTGCTCACCCGCGAGTCGCGCTCCCAGGCCCGGCGGGTCGCGGGCGCTCTGTCAGCCGTGCGGCCGCAGCTCGGGGCGCTTCGCCACCGCACCCGCCACACCGGCGACGACCGTGATCCCCGCCAGCAGGATCGTGAGCAGTCCGAACCCGCCGATCAGCAGGCTGAGCCCGGCGGACACCGCACCGACCGCGAGACCGGTCCGGGCTACGGCCGAGCCGTGCATCCCGCGGGTCACGAGCCGCGCCGCCCCGGCCGTGAGCGCGATCGCGATCAACGCGGGCAGGAGCGGGACGTCCGGCAGGAACCAGAAGAGGACGTCGTCGGCCAGCTGCGCGGCGGCACCCGCCACCAGCACGGGGACGACGGGGACACCGGTGCGGACGGGAGTGGTCATGGGTACGAGCTTCCCGCGCCCGTTCGCCCCCGGTATCAGGGAAACCCCTGAGCCGACCCCGGGTTCCGGGGGCGACCTCAGTCGAGGTCGGAGTGCTGCATGAGCTGGCGGCCCGCCTCGGTGATGGATCCCGAGAGCGACGGGTAGACCGAGAAGGTGTGCGCCAGGTCGTCGACGCCGAGGCCGTTCTGCACGGCCATCGCGATCGGCAGGATCAGCTCGCTCGCCACCGGCGCCACGACGACACCCCCGATCACCACGCCCGACGCGGGCCGGCAGAACAGCTTGACGAACCCGCGGCGCAGGCCGCGCATCTTGGCCCGCGGGTTGGTGGTCAGCGGGAGCATCACGGTCCGCGCCGGGACCTCGCCCGCGTCGATCGCGCGCTGGCTGATGCCGACGGTCGCGATCTCCGGCCGGGTGAAGACGTTGCCCGCGACGGTGCGCAGCCGGATCGGCGCGACGCCCTCGCCGAGCGCGTGCCACATCGCGATCCGGCCCTGCATCGCCGCGACGGACGCGAGCATCAGCAGGCCGGTGCAGTCCCCGGCCGCGTAGACGCCCGGGACGGACGTGCGGGACACCCGGTCCACGGGGATGAACCCGCCGCGGTCCGGCTCGATCCCGACCTTCTCCAGGCCGAGGTCACCGGTGTTCGGGACCGAGCCGACGGTCATCAGCGCGTGCGAGCCGCGGATCGTCTCCCCGTCGGCCAGGGTCACCACGACCTCGTCGCCGTCGCGCAGGACGGACTCCGCCCGCGCCTTCGGCACGATCCGCACGCCACGCTCGGTGAACACGTCCTCCAGCACGGCCGCCGCGTCCGCGTCCTCGCCGGGCAGCACGCGGTCCCGGCTGGAGATCAGCGTGACCTGACAGCCCAGCTCGACGTACGCGGAGACGAACTCCGCGCCCGTCACGCCGGAGCCGACGACGATCAGGTGCTCGGGCAGCGCGGGCAGGTCGTAGAGCTGGCGCCAGGTGAGGATGCGCTCGCCATCCGGGCGGGCCGAGTCCAGCACGCGCGGCGTGGCCCCGGTGGCGATCAGCACGACGTCCGCGGGGAGCTCCTCCATCTCGCCGTTGGTCAGCGTCGCCTCGACGAGGTGCGGCGCCTTCCCGGTGGGCTCGAGGAAGCGGGCGGTGCCGCTGAGGATCCGCACGCCGTCGCTCTCGACGCGGTTGCGGATGTCCGCGGACTGGGCCAGCGCGAGGCCCTTGACCCGGCCGTTCACCTTCGGCAGGTCGACGCCCGCGGTGTTGCGGTCCAGCAGGACGCCGAGGTCCTCGGCGCGGTGCAGGTCCACGCGAACGGCCGCGGAGGAGATGAAGGTCTTCGAGGGGACACAGTCGTGGATGACGCAGGCGCCACCCATGCCGTCCTGCTCCACGATCGTCACGTCGCTGCCGTGCTGGGCCGCGACGAGCGCTGCCTCGTAGCCGGCGGGCCCCCCACCCATGATCACGATGCGGGTCACGTGCCGCCCTCCGAAACAAGTCTGCGGATCGATACAGCCGGGTCGACCGGCCCGGTCATACCGTACGCGTGTCCCGTGATCCGCCCGGCGGTACCCGGCGGCGTCGGCACCGATACCCTGTGCCCGTGCCGCTGTACGCCGCCTACGGGTCGAACATGGATCCGCAGCAGATGAAGGAGCGTGCCCCGCACTCGCCGACGGCGGGCACGGGGTGGCTCGTCGACTGGAGGCTGACCTTCGGCGGGGAGGACTACGCCTGGGAGGGCGCGCTCTCCACCGTGGTCGAGAGCCCCGGCTCCCAGGTCTTCGTCGTGATCTACGACGTGCCGGAGCACGACGCCGCCCAGCTGGACCGCTGGGAGGGTGGCGAGCTCGGCCTGCACAAGAAGCTGCGGCTGCGCGTGCAGACCATGGAGGGCAGCGTGCTCGCCTGGATCTACGTGCTGGACGCGTACGAGGGCGGCCTGCCGTCGGCCCGCTACCTCGGCGTGATCGCGGACGCCGCCGAGGCCGCAGGCGCCCCCGCGGACTACGTCACCGAACTGCGCAGCCGGCCGAGCCGCAAGTCGCTCTAGCCCGCGAGTCGGCACTTCCGATCGCGCAAGTCGGCACTTCCGGGCGTCCGAATCCGCGATTCCGGTAATCCCTCACCGCGCCTCCCGGTGCCGACGTGGCCGCAGCCCGCCCGCCACCCGGCGGGACGCGTCGATGCCCCGGCGGCGGAACGCGTCGTCGAGTTCGACTGCCAAACGGACGGGCAGAACGAGATCGGACTTGTCGACCCGGACGACGATCCAGCCGCGGCTCCGCAGATCGGCGGCCCGCAGCTCGTCCTCGACCTCCCGCCCGACGTGGGTCTCGTACCCGTCGTACTCGAGCGCGATCCGCAGCTCGGGCCACGCCAGGTCGATCAGGTAGAGCTCCTCGCCCCAGACGCCGCGCAGCGGATGATTGAGCCGAGGTACGGGATAGCCCAGGTCCGCGACCGTCCACAGAAGCCGGCTCTCGGCGGGTGACCTCGCCAGCCCCGTCGCGAGCTCCAGCAGCCGGGTACCGACCCGCGTTCCGCGGGGGTCCGGTCGCGCCAGCAGCCGTTCCCGCACGTCGAGCCGGAACTCCTCCGCGTCGACGTCCTCGAGCGCCAGGGCCTGGTCCGTGATCGCCAGCGCCTCGGCCGGCCGGAGCGTGCAGAGGAGATCCGTGATCGTCCGCTCGAGGGCGAGAACCGGCAGGCCCGCGATCGTCACGCGGTCACCCACGAGCGCCGTCCCGTTGTGGACGACGACGCCGGGCCTCGTCCGGCGCCGTGTCTCGTACGGTACGGCGAGGTGGACGGGGGTCGGCGAGGCCGCGGAGCAGCGGTGCAGGAACGCGGCGGTGGGACCGGTGACGACGCAGTCCTCCCCGGTCGCGAGCCAGGCCGCGCTGATCATGGTGAGGGGTTCGGTCGCCCGGGCCCCGTCGACGAGCACACCGGGCCACGGACTCGTCGCCTCACCTGTGCGCAGGGCGGTCCGGACGGAGTACTGGCCCACCGCATTGACGAGCGTGCAGCGGCGGCAGGCGCCGGAGAGGCCGAGTTTCCACGGAAGCATGCCTTCGACGGTCGGGCATCGGGACGGCTTCCAGAGGAGTCATCTCGATCCTGTGGATGGCTGAGGGCACATGTGGAGAACGCCGTCGTCCGGACGGCGCGGAGCGGATCGTCGTCGGACCAGTGTGCATCGGACAACCGCGAACGCCGGCTCGCGCAGCCAAGAACGCCGACTCGCGCGACGGAAAGTGCCGACTCGCGGAAAGTGGAAGCCGAGCCGACGAATGCCGGACCGGCTCGCGCTGATCAGGTCGGCGGGGTGGTTACGCCAGGGCGGAGAGGGCTGCGTTGATCAGGACCCGGACCCCCACCGGGAGGGCGCGCTCGTCGAGGTCGAACGTGGACTGGTGGATGTCCTTCATCGGGCCCACCCCCGGCCAGACGCCGAGCCGGGCCATCGCGCCCGGGACCTTCTCCAGGTACCAGGCGAAGTCCTCGCCGCCGCTGGACTGCTCGGTGTCCGCCGCCGCCTCGAGCCCGCCGAGGGTGATCGCGGCGTCCCGGAGCATGCCCGAGCTGACCGCCTCGTTGACCACGGGCGGGACACCGCGGGTGTAGTCGATGACGTACCCGACGCCGAGCGGCGCGAGGACGGCGGCGACGAGCGAGCGGAACTTCTCCTCGATGCCGGTCCACGTGTCGTGGTCCGCGGTGCGCAGCGTGCCGCGCAGGACCCCGGACTGCGGGATCGCGTTCGCCGCCTCGCCGGACTGGACCGCACCCCACACCAGGACCGTGCCGGAGCGCGGGTCCACGTGGCGGGTGAGCAGGAGCGGCAGCTGGGTGATCAGCAGGCCCAGCGCCTCCACCAGGTCCGCCGTGAGGTGCGGGCGGGCGGTGTGGCCGCCGGGCGAGGTCAGCCGGACCTCGACGACGTCGCACGCCGAGGTGATCGGCCCGACCCGGGTGCCGAGCTTGCCGACCTCCAGGCGCGGGTCGCAGTGCAGCGCGAAGATCCGCTCCACTCCCTCCATGGCGCCGTCCGCGACCACGTCGAGCGCGCCGCCGGGCTGGATCTCCTCCGCGGGCTGGAACACCAGCCGGACGCGGCCGGGCAGCGACGGCGCCGACGCGAGCGCCAGGCCGGCCCCGAGGACCATCGCCGTGTGCGCGTCGTGCCCGCAGGCGTGCATGACGTCCGGGGTGCCGGAGGCGAACGGGAGACCCGTCTCCTCCTGCAGCGGAAGCGCGTCGAGGTCCGCGCGCAGCGCCACGCAGCGCTCGCCGTACCCCACGTCGCAGACCAGGCCGGTACCGCCGGGAAGCGTGCGCGGTTCGAGGCCCGCCGCGAGCAGCGTGCGGGCGATCACCGCCGTGGTCCGGTGCTCGGCGCGGCCGAGCTCAGGATCGGCGTGCAGCAGGCGACGCCAGGTGACGAGGTCGTCCCTGCCGCTCGCGAGCCAGGTGTCGAGCCACGCGGGCCCGGTGCCGGCACCGAGATCGGTGACCGGGCCGTCGGGGCCGGAAAGCTCTGGGCGCGCCTGCAGCACGGTCATCGAGCCTCACCGGCCCGGACCACCCCGCTCGGGCTCTTCGCTCTTTCCTGCATGCACCCATGGTGCTCACCCGGACAGCGGTGTACCAACCCGAAACCGACACTTCAGGGGTACGCGCGCCGAGGGGTCGGTGACCTGCTGCGGGCGGGCGGGAAGCCGGTGGCGAGCGGTCAGTGCCGAGTGCGACGAACGGACCACGCGGCCGCTCGTCGCCCTGCGAACGGTCCTCCGACCGTCACCCACTGTACCCGACGGCCTCCGCTACGCGTCCGTTCGGGGGTCCGGCGAAGCGCGGCGGAGCCTCATCCGGCCGTCTCCCGGGCCCCGGACCGGGGCAGTTGCCGGAGCGTGACATCCGCCGGGGACAATGGCCGCCGTGTCCATCCCGGGTGATGAGGAACAGCGCCTCATCGGCGGCCGCTACCGGCTGTCGTCGAAACTGGGCAGCGGCGCGATGGGCACGGTCTGGTCCGGTTACGACGAGGTCCTCCAGCGCCGGGTCGCGGTCAAGGAGCTGAAGGTACCGCCGGGCATCCCGCACGGCGAGGCCCTGGCGATGCGCGAGCGGATGCTGCGCGAGGCGCGGGCCCTCGGCGGGCTGTCCCACCCCAACGTCATCACCGTGTTCGACGTCGTCGACGTCGACGGCCAGCCGATGGTCGTCCTCGAGATGGTCCCGTCGCGGAACCTGGCCATGCTGATCACCGAGCAGGGGCGGCTCTCGTCCGTCCAGGCGGGGGTCGTCGGCTTCGCCACCGGGGCGGCGCTGCGCGCGGCGCACCGGGCGGGCATCACGCACCGGGACGTCAAGCCGGGGAACGTCCTCGTCGCCCACGACGGCCGGATCAAGCTCACGGACTTCGGCATCGCGCGCAACGTCGCGGACGCCCCGATGACCACCGCCGGGCTCGTCCTCGGCTCGCCCGCCTACATCGCGCCCGAGGTCGCCGCGGGCCAGCCCGTGACGCCGGCCGCGGACCTGTGGGGCCTGGGTGCGACGCTGTTCGCCGCGATCGAGGGCCGCCCGCCCTACGACGTGCACGGGGACCCGGTGTCCACGATCACCGAGGTCGTGGACGGCGAGGTGCCGCGGCCCAGCGGCTCCGGCCCGATCACCGAGGTGATCGCCGCGCTGATGGTCAAGGAGCCCGAGCGCCGGATGCCGCTCGACGAGGTGCGGCGCCGGTTGCGCCCGCTGCTCGCGGACCCGGACGACCCGCTCTACCCCGGCTCGCCGGACGCGCCCACCGTCGCCGCGATGATCACCCGGCCCGGGGACCAGGTGCCGACGCCGCGGTCCGCGTCGTCGGGCGCGGTCACCGAGCACCCCGCCGAACGATCGCAGCGCGCCGGAGTCGCGGGTTCCTCGCGGCTCCCGTCCCCGGGCGGCTCCCGCCCGGCGCCGCTCGCCGCCTCCCCGGGTCCGCTGCCCGCCGGCCTGGGCGGCGGGAAGGCCGACGCGAGCCTGCGCGCCACCGCGGTGGTGCCCGGTACGCCGTCCGGCACCGCGGCGCACCCCGGGCCCCTCCGCCCGGCGCCGCGGAGCACGACACCCCCTGTGCGGATGTCGGGGTGGCTGTCCGCGGTCCTCGCCGTCGCGGGGGCAGTGATGGTGATCGCGGGAGCGGTGGGCGGCTACGCCGTCACCCGCACGATCGCCGGGCAGGCCCCGCTCTCCACCGTCTCCGTGACGACCGCGCAGAGCCCCACGGTCACGCATTCGGACCGGCTGGGCTTCTCGCTGGACGTCCCGGCCGCCTGGGCCGAGTACCGGCTGGACGGCGGGGACGGCACCGGCGAAGTCCGGTTCGTCAGCCCGGACGGGACCGAGGAGCTCAGCGTCCGCCACACGAAGGCCGCCTCCGAGATCACGGACGCGCTCACGGCCGAGGGGCTCGGCGTCGACGCCGTCGACGGCGGGCAGGCCACCGGCGCCGCCCCCGCGGCGAACGGGGAGCGGCGTTTCTACCGCACCCGCAGCGGGGACCAGCAGCGCGCGAACCTGGTGCGGATCGTGCCGGACGCCACCGGCGTGTGGGCGATGACCCTGAGCGTCCCGGACGGCCGGGAGATCGGTCGCGCGACGGAGCTGATGGACGCCCTGTCCGCGCGGTTCTCCGCCACCGGCGGCGGTACGTGATCCCGCGGGCGTGTCCACCCTAGGGTGATCGCATGACGATCGCGACCGGACCGGGAACGGACCTCTCGGGTGACGCCGCCACCGAGGCCGCGGGCGCCCTCGCGCGGGGCACGGGGGTCTCCCGGCACGACGTCGCCGTGGTGCTGGGCTCGGGCTGGCGGCCCGCCGCGGACGTGATCGGCATCGCGGACGCCGAGGTGACCATGGCGTCGTTGCCGGGCTTCGTCCGGCCCGCCGTGGAGGGGCACGGCGGCACGATCCGCTCGGTGCGGGTCGGCGAGCGTCGCGTGCTCGTCCTGCTCGGGCGCACCCATCTCTACGAGGGTCACGGCGTCGACTCGGTGGTGCACGGCGTGCGGACCGCGGCCGCGGCGGGCTGCCGCGCGGTCGTGCTGACCAACGCCGCCGGCGGGATCCGGGAAGGCATGTCCGTCGGGCAGCCGGTGCTGATCGCGGACCACCTCAACCTGCTGGCCCGCTCGCCGCTCGTCGGGCCGCGGTTCACCGACCTCACGGGCCTCTACTCGCCGCGCCTGCGCGCGCTCGCGCGCGAGGTCGACCCGTCGCTCGAGGAGGGCGTCTACGCGGGGCTGCCGGGGCCGCACTTCGAGACCCCCGCGGAGATCCGGATGCTGCGCGCATTGGGCGCGGACCTCGTCGGCATGTCCACCGTGCTGGAGGCGATCGCGGCGCGCGCCGCGGGCGTCGAGGTGTTCGGGTTGTCCCTGGTCACGAACCTGGCGGCCGGGATGACCGGGCAGCCGCTGGACCACGAGGAGGTCCTCGCGGCGGGCCGCGAGTCCGCGACGCGGATGGGTGAGCTGCTGCGCGACCTCGTCGCCAAGGTCTGACGTGCTCACCCCCGCCCTGCGCGACGCGGCGTACCGCTGGATCGCCGACGACCCGGACCGCGGCACCCGTGCCGAGCTCCAGGCCCTGCTCGCCGCGGCGCTGGCCGGCGGCACGCCGGGCGACGCCGCCGCCGAGCTCGCGGACCGGATGTCCGGGCCGCTGCGGTTCGGGACCGCCGGCCTGC
>NZ_JAODNI010000157.1 GCF_025465255.1 Pseudonocardia sp. | reverse complement strand
GAGCGCTGATCGAGCACGAGCTCCACATGTACGACCCCGGCGCAAAGATGCGCTGGCCGGTCGAGCAGCTGATGGAATGGATCTCAGCCCTCGGACCCGAGAACACCCTCATCGGCTCGGACCTCGGTCAGGCCGGCTTCCCCCGCCCGGTGGACGCCTTCCGCCGCGTCGGCGAAGCCCTACTCGACCTCGGTCTGCCGGAGAAGGACCTGCGCCGCATCGTGCACGACAACCCGCGGCAGCTGCTGTCTCTTTCGGACTGACAAAACCCAGACCAAGCGCGAACTGTTGCCGACGCTCTCAGCCGGTCAACGCATCACTGAGCTCTTTCCAACCTGGTGGGAGGCGGGCGCGAGGCGCTGCGGCGTGGCGTCACCGGAATGAGTGAAGCTCCTGGTAGACGGCCCGTGAGGAACATCGGAACGGGATCCATCGGTAGAGCCGGCGCACTGGGCTCGCGGTAGCGCCACCGGTCGGGTCTGGGCTCGATGTTCGAGCTCGTGACGCGCTGGGGGTCTTCGTGCCCGTCGAGTTCCTGACCGACGCGCAGGCAGCGACGTACGGCTGCTACGCGGGCCCGCCGTCGACGGCGGAACTGGACCGTTGCTTCCTGCTCGATGACAAGGCTCGGGCTCTGATCGAGTCCAAGCGGCTGCCGCACACCCGCCTGGGTTCGCCGTGCAGCTCACGACGTTGCTGTTCATCGGCAGGTTCCTGGCCGATCCGACCGATGTCCCGACCGAGGTCGTGGACTACCTGGCCGAGCAGCTCGACATCGCCGACCCGTCGTGTGTGAAGGACTACCGGGTGCGGGAGATGACCCGCCTCGAACACGCCACCCAGATCCGCGACGCCTACGGGTTCGTCGAGTTCACCGCGGCGGCCGAGGAACTGACGCGGTGGGTGGATGACCGCGCGTGGACCACCGGGGACGGACCGACAGCCCTGTTCGACGGGGCCGTGGTCTGGCTTCGGGAACACCGGGTGCTGCTGCCCGGCGTGTCCACCCTGGCCCGGCTGGTGGCCCAGATCCGGGACGCGGCGTTGACGCGGCTGTGGGACACCCTCGCCGGCGCGCTCACCGCGGCCCAGGTGACAGCGTTGGAGCTGCTGCTGGAGATCCCCGCCGGGGCACGAACCTCGGATCTGGAACGGCTGCGCCGCGGCGGAGCTGTTCGACGTGCTGATGACCACCGGGCTGCTGGCCCGCGCCCAGGGCCAGACCCGCGACGAGCAGGCGCGGCGGTATCCACGGGTCAGCAAGGACGCCGGGAAGCTGGCCGCCGCGGTCGGGGTCATGCTCGAGGCCACGACATGAGATGCGGCTCGGCCGGACCAGCGGCCTGCTCGTGAGGCGTACCTCGCTGGAACCGTCCGAGCACCACGACTGGGAAGGAGGACAGCTCGCCACGCACCTGCGGATGGGGCTCGACCTGCTGTTCGGCCGGTCCCTGCCGGAGGCGGTCGCCGACCTCGACGCCGTCCTGCGGGCCGGCCACCTGGACCGGGCGGAGCTGGCGGCAGCGCTACGGAAGCGGTCGGACAACGGCGTCGTCCTCGCACGCCAGGCCGGGGGCTCTCGCCGACCCTCGGGCGGAGTCGCCACCGGAGTCCGAGGTGAGGGTCCATCTCGTCCTGGCGGGATTGGACCCGGTACCGCAGTACCAGATCACGCTCGACGGCGAGGACGTCGCGAGCGTCGACCTCGCATTTCCGGCCCGCAAGGTCGCGGTCGAGTACGACGGGGGCTGGCGCGACGGCGAACTCTGAGCGCTCAACCGCGACCGTGCCCGGTTGAACCGGGTCCAGGCGGCCGGCTGGGCCGTCCTCTTCGTCACCGCGCCACTCCTCCGTACCCCCAGAAGAATGGTCAACGAGGTCCGAGCCGCCCTGGCCCGGGACTGAACCGCGTCATGGCTCCACAACGCGATGCTCCACATCGCGACAAGGGCGGCTCCTCGTGGTCGAGGGGCCGCCCTTGTCGAGCAGAAAGGGTCGCGTCAGGCGCGCGCGACCTTGCCGGCCTTCAGGCACGACGTGCACACGTTCTTGCGCTCGCGGTTTCCGCCGGAGTTCAGGGTGCGCACGGTCTGGATGTTCGGGTTCCAGCGGCGGTTGGTACGGCGGTGCGAGTGCGAGACGGACATGCCGAAGCCCGGACCCTTGCCGCAGACGTCACAGACGGCAGCCACGTCGGACACTCCTCGGTTCGTAGGTGATCACAACTCGCCCGGGTGACCCCGGGCGCATGAAGGTCAAGGGTAACCGCCCGCTCCGACGCGCTGCACACGGGGCTCGGCCGGCGCGATGACTAGGGTGGCCTCCCGTGCCCCCCATCCTCGACGCCGACCTGCTCGGCCGGTGGGCCGCGGGTGCCGTCGCGGCGCTGGAGCGCCACCGCGCGGAGATCGACCGGATCAACGTCTTCCCGGTCCCGGACTCCGACACCGGTACGAACCTGCTGCTCACGATGCGCTCCGCGGCCGACGCGCTACGCCGGGGCCGCCGCGAGGACGGCCCGGCGGACCGTCCGGCCGCGGCCGCGGGCGAGCTGGCCCGCGGTGCGCTGGTCGGGGCGCGGGGCAACTCGGGCGTGCTGATGTCGCAGGTGCTGCGCGGATTCGCCGAGGCCCTCGTCGAGGGCGAGGGTCCGCGCGTCGCCGACGCCCTCGACCGGGCGGACCGGCTCGCCGCGGCCGCGGTCGCGTGCCCCCGCGAGGGAACGGTGTTGACCGTGCTGTCCGCGGCGGCGAAGGCCGCCGCCGGCTGCCCCTCCGACGACGACGGCGAGGTGGCGGCGACCGCTGCGGACGCCGCCCACGCGGCGCTGCGCGAGACCACCGGCCAGCTCGCGGAGCTGACCAGGGCCGGGGTGGTCGACGCCGGCGGGCTCGGCCTCGTCGTCGTGCTGGACGCGCTGGTGGAGGCCCTGACGGGGGTCGCTCCCGCCGCCCGTTCGCACCTGCCGGAACGGGTCCGCGACACGGCCCCGGCGCCCCGTGGCCGCGAGGCGCTCACGACCGAGCGGGAGAGCGGCTCGGCCGAGCACGAGTACGAGGTCATGTACCTGCTCGAGGACTCGGACGACGCGCGGGTCGCGGAGCTGCGCGGCGCCCTGCTCGCCGTCGGGGACTCGGTGGCGATCGTCGGGGACGGGACGCCCGGGGGCACCGGCCTGTGGAACGTGCACGTGCACTGCTCGGACATCGGCGCCGCCGTCGAGGCCGGGATCGGGGCGGGCCGGCCGCACCGGATCACCGTCATGCGCTTCGCGGACCAGGACACCCCCTCCGGCGCGGACCCGACCGGCCGCTTCACCCGCGGCCGCGCCGTCCTGTTCCTCACCACCGGCCCGGGCGCCGCGCAGCTGGCCCGGGAGGCCGGTGCGAACGTCCTGGAGGTCTCGCCGCGGCGCTCGGTCCCGGCCGACGAGCTGGCGGCCGCGCTCGCGGGCACCCGCGCCCGGCACGTCGCAGTGCTGGCCTGTGACCGCGAGCTGACCGCCGTCGCGGAGCAGGCCGCGACGTCCGCCCGGGCGGACGGGCAGGAGGTCGTCGTGGTGCCCACGTCGTCGGTCCCGCAGGGCCTCGCCGCGCTCGCGGTGCACGATCCCGAGCGCCGGGCCGGGGACGACGTCGTCGCGATGGCGGAGGCGGCGGCGGGGACGCGGACCGGGGGACTGGTCCTCGCCGAGTCCGAGGCCCTGACGTGGGTGGGCCGCTGCGCGCCCGGCGAGGTGCTGGGGCTCTCCGACGGCGAGGTCGTGCTGATCGCCCCGGATCTGAATGTCGGTGCCCTGTGGTTGGCTCACCGCATGTTGACCCCGGGCGGCGAGCTCGTCACCGCGCTGCTCGGCGCCGAGGCGGACGAGGAGCTGGGCACCCGGCTCGCCGACGACCTGCGGCGCACCCACCCGGAGGTCGACGTGGCGGTGTTCCGGGGTGGGCAGACGGACTTCCCACTGGTCCTGGGGGTGGAGTGAGCGCGCGCAAGGATCCCGACGAGATCGACCTGGACTCGCCCCTGGAGCGGGCGATCGGCGGTGCGTCGGCGAAGCTGATGGCGAAGATGGACCTGCACACGGTCGGGGACCTGGTCCGGCACTACCCGCGTCGCTACGTAGCGCGCGGTTCGCTCACGGACATCGCCGGGCTCGAGATCGGCGAGCAGGCCACGCTGGTCGCGCGGATCGACAAGGTCGCCACCCGGCAGATGCGGACGCGCCGCGGGTCGCTGATGAACGTGACGCTGGTCGACAGCAAGGGCCGCACGCTGGACTGCACGTTCTTCAACGCGCACAAGCTCAAGGGGATGATCGAGGTCGGGAAGACGATGATCTTCTCGGGGAAGGTCGGCACCTACCGCAAGGGTGACCAGACGGTCCTGCAGCTCACCCATCCCGAGTTCGAACCGCTGGACGACGGCGACGGCATCCGCCCCTTCATCTCCGTCTACCCGGCGAAGAAGGGCGTGGACTCCTGGAAGATCGCGCGGTGCGCCCGGGGTGTCCTCGACGTGCTGGACGACCCCACGGACCCGCTTCCGGAGGAGATCCGCCGCGCCGAGAAGCTGCCCGAGCTGGGCCGTGCGCTGCGCCGGATCCACGTCCCCGAGACCGAGGCGGACTACCACGCCGCCCGCGCCCGGCTGGTCTGGGACGAGGCGTTCGGCGTGCAGCTCGCGCTGGCCCTGCGCCGGGAGAAGGCCCTGGAACGCCCCGCCGCGGCCAACCCGCACCGCCCCGGCGGCCTGCTCGACGCGTTCGACGCCGTGCTGCCCTTCCCGCTGACGAACGGGCAGAAGTCCGTCGGGGCCGAGATCGCCGAGGACCTCGCACACGAGCTCCCGATGAACCGGCTCGTGCAGGGGGACGTCGGCGCGGGCAAGACGATCGTCGCGCTCCGGGCGATGCTGCAGGTCGTGGACTCGGGCCGGCAGGCCGCCATGCTCGCGCCCACCGAGGTGCTCGCGTCGCAGCACGCCCGGTCGCTGCGC
Source organism: Pseudonocardia sp. (assembly GCF_025465255.1). GTDB lineage: Bacteria > Actinomycetota > Actinomycetes > Mycobacteriales > Pseudonocardiaceae > Pseudonocardia. The sequence goes on along the minus strand of NZ_JAODNI010000157.1, from coordinate 19,618 downwards.
GCGATGCTCGGCCCGATCGGCCGCGGCGGCGAGCTGGACGCCGCCGAGAACTCCACGAAGATCACCTTGCTCACCGGCTCGATGACCACCGCGGAGAAGCGGCAGGCGCTGCTGGACACCCAGTCCGGGGAGGCCGGGATCGTCGTCGGCACCCACGCGCTGATCCAGGACACCGTCGGGTTCGCGGACCTCGGCCTCGTCGTGGTGGACGAGCAGCACCGCTTCGGCGTCGAGCAGCGGGACGCGCTGCGCGGGCGCGGCGAGCGGACCCCGCACCTGCTGGTCATGACGGCCACGCCGATCCCGCGGACCGTCGCCATGACGGTCTACGGGGACCTGGAGATCTCCGCGCTCACCGAGCTGCCCAAGGGCCGGTCCCCGATCGCGACGACCGTCGTCCCGGCGGGGGAGAAGCCGGCCTGGCTCGCGCGGGTCTGGGCGCGGGTCCGCGAGGAGGTCGACGCCGGGCACCAGGTCTACATCGTGTGCCCGCGGGTCGGCGGGGATACGGCGACGGGGAAGAAGCGCGCCGCGGACCCCGAGGACGCAGACCTGATCGACACCGAGGACCCGGACATCGGTGCGGACTCCGACGACGGCTCCGCCAGGAGGCCGCCACTCGCGGTCCTGGACGTGGCACCGGGCCTCTCCGAAGGGCCGCTCGAGGGCCTGCGGATCGGCATCCTGCACGGCAAGCTCCCGCCGGACGAGAAGGACGCGGTCATGCGCGCCTTCGAGCGTCACGAGCTGGACGTGCTGGTCGCCACCACCGTGATCGAGGTCGGCGTCGACGTCCCGAACTCCACCGGGATCGTCATCCTGGACGCGGACCGGTTCGGCCTGTCCCAGCTGCACCAGCTCCGCGGCCGGGTCGGCCGGGGCTCCGCGCCGGGCGTCTGCCTGCTGGTCACGGACATGCCCGCGGGCACCACGGCGCGGGAACGCCTCGACGCGATCGCGGGCACCACGGACGGCTTCGAGCTCGCCCGGCTGGACCTGGAGCTGCGCCGGGAGGGGGACGTCGTCGGGACCACGCAGTCCGGGCGGCGCTCCGGCCTGCGGCTGCTGTCCCTGGTCCGGCACGAGAAGGTGATCGTGAGCGCCCGGGACTACGCGGGGAAGCTCCTCACCGAGGACCCGGGCCTGGAGAAGCACCCGGGCCTGCGCGCGCTCGTCGAGGAGACGGTCGGGGAGGACCAGGCGGAGTACCTCGCCAAGGCATGACCCGCGCTGCCGGCGAGCAGGGCCAGCAGGGCCAGCAGGGCCGCCGGGCCTACCCCGGCAGCGCGCCCCGGGCCGCCTCGTCGAGCGCCGCCACCGCGGTGCGCGGCAGGCGCACCACGCCGGTCCGCTCCAGCCTGGCGAGCTCGCTGCGGGCCATCGCGTACGCGGTGAGTCGTTCGGCCTCGGAGTCCGAGTCCCGCGCCGTCGTCAGGAGCTTGAGGACGCGCTCGACGCTGCCCCGCTCGTCCGGGGAGAGCGCGGAGTGCCGGATGCGCTCGGCGGCGTCCCGGGCCGCCTGCCAGGCCCGCTCGGCCCGCTCGACGGCCGCGATGAACTTGCGCGCGTGGGCGTCCGGGGGGCGGGCGTCCGTGTCCAGGGCCTGGGCCTCGGCGAACGCCTCGACGAACCGGCCGGTGCTGGGCACCGACACGTCCGCGAGCGCGGGCAGCCGCAGGACCTCCATGGCGTCGCACTCGTAGGCGGCGTAGTCGACGCGCAGCGCGTCGAAGCGGGCGCGGGCGGCGTCCCACGCCGGCCGGGGAGGCGCCGAGGGGGCGGTGCGCGGGGGTATCGGCGCCGGCGCGGGCGCCGTCGACAGGGAGCGGGCCCGGTACACGGACACCACGACCATCAGCATGAGGATCATCGGGATCAGCCCGAGCAGCAGCACGCCGTTCGCGCCGGCACCCGAGACGATGAAGAACAGCGGAATGATCACGAAGGGAGCGGGGAAGGCGCCGCGGTGGCGGTACGGCCCGTGGTGTCCGTTCCGGCCGCGGGCGGCGCGCCGGACCTGGTGGGCCGCGCGCTCGCCCGGCCCCTCCCACCGCGGGTACATGTGGCCCTGCCGGTGCCCGTGTGGACGCGGTCTCATGACTCCTTGGTACCCCCGACGGGTGACGGCGGCACGGAATCGAGGCGGAATGAACCCGGTCGGCCGTGCAGGTCTCAGGGGTTCCTCAGCGTGCCGCCGGCGAGGGTGAGCCGATCCCGGACCCCGGGACAGCGCTCGACGCTCGTCGGACGCCCGTGCGACTCTTCCCGCGTTCTCCCCGCCCTGCCCGCCACCGCGGTCCGGGCGGGCCGGCGTGGGTGAGGGAGCTCGATGTTTAGCAAGGTGTTGGTGGCCAACCGCGGCGAGATCGCGATCCGGGCGTTCCGGGCGGCGTTCGAGCTGGGGGTCTCGACGGTCGCGGTCTTCCCCTACGAGGATCGCAACTCGCTGCACCGGGCCAAGGCGGACGAGTCGTACCGGATCGGCGAGGAGGGCCATCCGGTCCGCGCCTACCTGTCGGTCGACGAGGTGATCAAGGCCGCGCGGAAGGCGGGCGCGGACGCGGTCTACCCCGGGTACGGCTTCATGTCCGAGAACCCCGACCTGGCCGCGGCCTGCGCGGACGCCGGGATCGTCTTCGTCGGGCCGCCGGCCGACGTGCTGCACCTCACAGGCAACAAGTCCCGGGCGGTGGCGGCCGCGCGCGAAGCCGGGGTGCCGGTGCTCGCCTCCTCGGAGCCGACCACGGACGTCGACGCGCTCGTCGCGGCGGCGGAGGAGATCGGGTTCCCGATCTTCGTCAAGGCGGTCGCGGGTGGCGGCGGCCGCGGGATGCGCCGGGTCGCCGAGCCGGCGGAGCTGCGGGACTCGATCGAGGCCGCGAGCCGCGAGGCCGAGTCCGCCTTCGGCGACGGCACCGTGTTCCTCGAGCAGGCCGTGGTGAACCCCCGGCACATCGAGGTCCAGATCCTCGCGGACTCGGCGGGCAACGTCGTGCACCTCTACGAGCGGGACTGCTCGGTGCAGCGCCGCCACCAGAAGGTCATCGAGATCGCGCCGGCACCGAACCTGGACCCGGAGCTGCGCGAGCGGATCTGCACGGACGCGGTGAACTTCGCGCGGCACATCGGCTACGTCAACGCGGGGACGGTCGAGTTCCTCGTCGACGAGCACGGCAACCACGTCTTCATCGAGATGAACCCGCGCATCCAGGTCGAGCACACGGTGACCGAGCAGGTCACGGACCGGGACCTGGTCATCGCACAGCTGCGCATCGCGTCCGGCTTGACCCTTCCGGAGCTGCACCTCACCCAGGACGAGATCACCCTCTCGGGCGCGGCCCTGCAGTGCCGGATCACCACCGAGGACCCGGCGAACGGCTTCCGCCCGGACACCGGCACCATCTCGGCCTACCGCTCGGCCGGTGGGCCGGGGGTGCGGCTCGACGGCGGCACGGTCCACACGGGCGCCGAGATCTCCGCCCACTTCGACTCGATGCTGGTCAAGCTGACCTGCAACGGCCACGACTTCGCCAACGCCGCCCGTCGCGCCCGCCGCGCGATCGCGGAGTTCCGGATCCGGGGCGTCTCCACGAACCTGCCCTTCCTCGCCGCGGTGCTCGACGACCCGGACTTCCAGGCCGGCGCGGTCACGACGTCCTTCATCGAGGAGCGCCCGCAGCTGCTCAAGGCGCGCCCGTCCGCGGACCGCGGCAGCCGGGTGCTGAGCTTCCTCGCCGAGACCACGGTGAACCGGCCGAACGGGCCGCGGCCCGAGGTCGTCGAGCCGGTGGACAAGCTGCCGTCGGTGGACCTGAACGCGGAGGCGCCCGCCGGGTCCGCCCAGCTCCTGCGCGAGCTCGGGCCGGAGGGCTTCGCCGCGCGGCTGCGCGCGCAGACCGCCGTCGCGGTCACGGACACGACGTTCCGGGACGCGCACCAGTCCCTGCTGGCCACGCGCGTGCGGACCCGGGACCTGCTCGCGGTGGCCCCGTACGTGGCGCGGACGGCGCCGGAGCTGCTGTCCCTGGAGTGCTGGGGCGGCGCGACCTACGATGTCGCGCTGCGCTTCCTGGCCGAGGACCCGTGGGAGCGGCTGGCCGCGCTGCGCGAGGCGGCGCCCAACATCTGCACGCAGATGCTGCTGCGCGGGCGGAACACCGTGGGTTACACGCCGTACCCGACCGAGGTGACGGACGCCTTCGTCGCGGAGGCCGCGCAGACCGGGATGGACATCTTCCGGATCTTCGACGCGCTCAACGACATCGCGCAGATGCGCCCGGCGATCGAGGCCGTGCGGAACACCGGGACCGCGCTGGCGGAGGTGGCGCTCTGCTACACCGCGGACCTGTCGAACCCGGACGAGAAGCTCTACACCCTGGACTACTACCTGCGCCTCGCCGAGCAGATCGTCGAGGCCGGCGCGCACGTGCTGGCGATCAAGGACATGGCCGGGCTGCTGCGCCCGCCGGCCGCGCGGACGCTGGTCACGGCGCTGCGGGAGCGGTTCGACCTGCCGGTGCACCTGCACACCCACGACACCGCGGGCGGCCAGCTCGCGACGTTGATCGCCGCGATCGACGCCGGGGTGGACGCCGTGGACGCGGCGGTCGCGTCGATGGCCGGCACGACCAGCCAGCCGTCGCTGTCCGCGCTGGTCGCGGCCACGGACCACACCGAGCGCGCGACCGGCCTGAGCCTGCAGGCCGTGGGGGACCTGGAGCCGTACTGGGAAGCGGTGCGGAAGGTCTACGCGCCGTTCGAGTCCGGGCTGGCGTCGCCGACCGGACGCGTCTACCACCACGAGATCCCGGGCGGGCAGCTGAGCAATCTCCGGCAACAGGCGATCGCGCTGGGGCTGGGGGACCGGTTCGAGCTGATCGAGGACCTCTACGCCGCGGCCGACCGGATGCTGGGCCGGCTGGTGAAGGTCACACCGTCGTCGAAGGTCGTGGGGGACCTGGCGCTGCACCTGGTCGGCGCGGGCGTGGAGGCGGCGGACTTCGAGTCCGACCCGGGCAAGTTCGACGTCCCGGACTCGGTGGTCGGGTTCCTGCGCGGCGAGCTGGGCGACCCGCCCGGCGGCTGGCCGGAGCCCTTCCGGACCCGTGCGCTGGAGGGCCGCTCGCCCGAGGCGGAGACGCCGGAGCTGTCTATCGAGGACCGGCGCGGGCTGCGGGACAGCCGCCGGTCGACGCTCAACCGGCTGCTGTTCCCCGTGCCCACCAAGGAGTTCGAAGCGCACCGCGAGCACTACGGAGACACGTCCGTGCTCTCGACGAAGGACTTCTTCTACGGCCTGGAAGCCGACCTCGAGCACACCGTGACCCTCGAGCAGGGCGTCACGCTGCTAATCGAGCTGGAGGCGATCTCCGAGGCGGACGAGCGGGGCTACCGCACCGTCCTCGCCACCCTGAACGGGCAGCTGCGCCCGGTGTCCGTGCGCGACGAGTCGATCACCACGGACGTCAAGGCGGCGGAGCGGGCGGAGCGGGGCAACGACCACCACGTCCCGGCGCCGTTCGGGGGCGTGGTGACGCTGCAGGTCGAGGAGGGCGCGTCCGTCGAGTCCGGACAGACCGTCGCGACGATCGAGGCGATGAAGATGGAGGCCTCGATCAGCGCCCAGCGCTCCGGCACCGTCGCGCGGCTGGCGATCGGCAAGGTCCAGCAGGTCGAGGGCGGCGACCTCCTCCTAGAGATCGAGTGACCCCCGGCCGCACCATGGAGCCACGACGCGGAAAAATGGCCCCGGAACCGCGTTGTGGCTCCATGACGCGGAGGGGTGGGGGAAGTCGTGACGCGGATCATCGCCGGGGTTGCCGGGGGGCGGCGGTTGGCGGTGCCTGCCGCTGGTACCCGGCCCACGTCGGACCGGGTGCGGGAGGCGCTGTTCAGCGCGCTCTCCCACGATCCCGGCCTCGACGGCTCGGCCGTCCTGGACGTGTGCGCGGGCTCCGGCGCGCTGGGGCTCGAGGCGCTGTCCCGGGGGGCCGCGCACGCCACGTTCGTCGAGTCGGACAAGAAGGCCGCCGCGGTGCTGCGCCGCAACGTCGGGGAGCTCGGGCTCGGCGGGACCGTGCGGCTCGGCACCGCCGGGACCGTCCTCGCCGGACCCGCGGACCGCGCCTACGACATCGTGCTCGTGGACCCGCCCTACGCCGTGACGGACGCCGAGATCGCCGGCTGGCTCGCCTCCGCGTACCGCGGGGGCTGGCTCGCCGACGACGCGGTCGTCGTGGTCGAGCGGGCCCGGCGGTCGCGGGACTTCCCGTGGCCGGAACCCCTCGAAGGGGTGCGTGAGCGTCGTTACGGGGACACCGTGCTACACGTCGGCGGCTGTTACCGTCCGCCCATGCCTGCTGAGGCGCGGCGATGAGGCGCGCGGTCTGTCCCGGCTCGTTCGATCCCCCCACCCTCGGGCACCTCGACATCATCGGCCGGGCGGCCGGGCTGTTCGACGAGGTCGTCGTCGGGGTGCTGATCAACAAGAGCAAGAAGAGCCTGTTCACGGTGGACGAGCGCATCGCGATGCTCAGCGAGATCACCAAGGACTACGACAACGTCCGGGTGGACTCCTTCCACGGGCTGCTCGTGGACTACTGCCGCACCCACGAGATCCGGGCGATCGTGAAGGGCCTGCGCGCCGTCACGGACTTCGACTACGAGCTGCAGATGGCGCAGATGAACCAGCGGCTGTCCGGTGTGGACACGCTGTTCATGTCGACGAACCCCGAGTTCAGCTTCCTGTCCAGCTCGCTGGTCAAGGAGGTCGCGACCTACGGCGGCGACGTCGCGCACCTGCTGCCCGAGCTGGTCCACCGCCAGCTGCTGGACCGGATCGCCGAGCGTTCCTGAGCACCGGGCCGGGCGGGGTGCTCGACAGCGTACCCGGTCGCGGGACGCCCCACACCTTTGATCACCCGGTCGGAACTTGACACGCGGGGGCAGGGCTCAATACGGCGTTCGGCCGCAGGGCGGTGAGAGGATCCCCGACGTGTACCGGGTCTTCGAGTCGCTCGACGCGCTGGTGACCGTGGTCGAGGAGGCGCGCGGCGTCCCCATGACCGCCACCTGTGTCGTCCCGCGTGGTGACGTGCTCGACCTGCTCGACGACGTCCGGGAGGCTTTACCGGGCGAGCTCGACGACGCCCAGGACGTCCTGGACCGCCGGGACGAGATCGTCGGCGAGGCCGAACGGGAGGCCGAGGAGACACGCTCCGCGGCGAGCGCGGAGGCCGAGGAGACGCTCGCGGACTCCCGCGCCGAGGCCGAGCGGATGGTCGCCGAGGCCCGCGAGGAGGCCGAGCGCACCCTGGCCGAGGCCCGCCACGAGGCGGAGCTGGCCGTCGCCGAGGGCCGCCGGCAGTACGCGGAGCTCACCGACCGGGCCCGGTACGACGCGGACCGCCTCGCCGAGGCCGGCCGCGCCACCCACGACCGCTACGTCGCGGACGGGCAGGCCGAGCAGACCCGGCTCGTCTCGGGCACCGAGGTGTTCCGGGTCGCGCAGCAGGAGGCCGGCCGGATCGTCGACAGCGCCGAGGGCGAGGCGGAGCGGCTGCGCCGCGAGTGCGACGGCTACGTCGACGCCAAACTGGCCGAGTTCGAGGAGACCCTCGGCAAGGCGCTGCGGACGGTGAGTCAGGGCCGCAGCCAGCTCTGGCAGACCGGCTCGCCGAGCGGGTCCCCGGCGACCGCGCTGCGCGGGCGCTCCGGCACGGGCATGGACCTGATCGACTGATCGTCGCGGGCGGGGACCAACGCCCGTCCGTGCCGATCCCATCAGTCCTGTGACGCGGGTCGCGGTGGACCACGGGATCGCGGGAACGGCATGGCGGGGCTCGAGCTGTCCGTCCTGGGGCCGGTGACGGCGACCCGGGACGGTGGACCGCTGGATCTCGGTGGGCCCCGGCAGCGGGCGGTGCTCGCGGCGAGCCCCCGGATGGTGCCCGCCGACCTCGTCCGGTCCGGCCCCGGATACGCGCTGCTGGCGGCCCCGTACGCGATCGACGCGACCCGGTTCTCCCGGCTCGTCGCCCGCGGCCGGACGCGCTCGCCGCGGGTGACCCGACGGGTGCCGCGGAGCAGCTGGCTCTCGCCCTGGACCTCTGGCGCGGCCCCGCGTACGCCGACGTCCCGGACCCGGACTTCCTCGAACCCGAGATCACCAGGCTCGGGACCGCTGCAGCTCGCCGTCGACCCGGGGCCCGCGTGGCCGCTCAGGCGGTCGATGCGACCCGGACGACGATCTTGCCGCGGCCGTGGCCCTGCTGGTTGAGGCGGAACGCGTCCGCTGCCTCGGCCAGCGGGAAGACGCGCGCGACGGGGACGGTGAGCTCCCCGGCGTCGGCCAGGCCGGCGAGGAACTGCAGGTGGGCCGCGTCCGGGCGCACCCAGCAGTACAGGCCGCCCGCCTCGGCGACCGTGGCGTCGACGACGGAGCCGTGCCGGCCGCCCTCGGCGAGGGCCGCCCGGGTGGCGTCGAGGACGCCGCCGACGAAGTCCGCGACCACGTCGACCCCGTCCGGTGCGAGCTCCCGGACACGCTCGGCGAGGCCGTCGCCGTACTCGACGGGCTCGGCGCCGAGGGAGCGCAGGAAGTCGTGGTTGGCGGGGGAGGCGGTGCCGATGACCCGGGCGCCGAGGACGCGGGCGATCTGCACGGCGAGCGTGCCGACCCCGCCGGCCGCGGCGTGCACCAGCACCGTGTCGCCCTTGCCGGTGCCGAGCCGGGTGAGCAGCTGGTAGGCCGTCAGGCCCGCGAGCGGCAGCCCCGCGGCCTGGTCCCAGTCGAGCGCGGCGGGCTTGCGGGCCACCGTGCGGACCGGGGCGGAGACGTACTCGGCGAACGTCCCGCCGTGCACCCAGTCCTTGCGGGCGTAGGCGATCACCTCGTCGCCGACGGAGAACTCGGGGGTGTCGAGCCCGACCTCCTCGAGGACCCCCGCCACGTCCCACCCGGGGATCGCGGGGAACTCGATCTCCAGCAGGGCGTCGAGTCCGCCGGCCATCACCTTCCAGTCGATCGGGTTGACGGACGCGGCCCGCACCTTGATCAGCACCTCGTCGGGCCCCACCTTCGGCCGCGGAAGCTCGGTCGGCTCGAGGACGTCGGGGTTGCCGTAGTGGTCGTACGTCATCGCCTTCACCGTCCCACCATGCCCCGTGGTCCGGCTGTCCCGCCCCGGAGCACCGCAGCACGGGCGCTGCCGGATCGATCACCATTCGATCAAGAGGGGCAACCGGGAGCGCCCGGCGGGTTACCGTACGCCCATGGCGCGTCGTGTCGAGCCGGATCCGACGACCTGGTGGGACAGGTACGGGCATCGGCTGCACCCGCGGCCCACTGACGCCGGCTCGGAGTCGCCGTCCGCGGTCGGTCATTTCGATCCGCACAGCCTCCTGCGCCCGCGCGATCCCGCGCCGGACCGGGGCTGGAGGCGGCTGGTGCACGGCGGCAGCCTGGGCCGGATCAACCCCGGCCCGGGCCCGGCCCAGCTGGTCGCGGAGGACCGGCTCGCTCGCATCCGGACTCCGCTCGGCGGCCCGCACCGCGTCGCGATCACCTCGATCAAGGGTGGGATCGGCAAGACCACCGTGACGGCGGGTCTCGGCCTGGCGATGGCGGATCACCGGGGGGACCGGGTCCTCGCGCTCGACGCGAACCCGGACGCGGGCACGCTCGCGGACCGGACGTCCGGGGAGTCCGCGGTGACCGTCCGGGACCTGCTGAACGACCTCGCCCACGTCGACTCGTGGACCGCGCTGTCCGGCTACACCAGCCTGGCCGGCCGGCTGCACGTCCTGTCGTCGGAGCAGGACCCGGCGGCGGGCGAGGCCTTCAGCCGGGACGAGTACCTGCGGGTCGACGCGCTGCTGGGCCGCTTCTTCAGCCTGATCCTCACGGACTCCGGGACCGGCCTGGTGCACTCGGCGATGGCCGGGACGCTGGAAGCGGCGGACTCGCTCGTCGTCGTCGGGGCGCCGACGGTCGACGGTGCGGGCCGGGCGAGCAAGACCCTGGACTGGCTGGTCGCGCACGGGTACGGGCAGCTGGTCGCGCAGGCGGTCGTCGTGCTGTCCCAGGACCGGGCCAGCGCGGAGGTCGACGGCGCGCGGGTGCACGCCCACTTCGCCTCCCGCTGCCGCGCGGTCGTCGAGCTCCCGCACGACCCGCACCTCGCGACGGGCGGCCGGCTGGACCCGGGCCGCCTGCGTCCGGCGACGCGGGACGCGTTCCTGGTGCTGGCCGCCGTGGTCGCGGACGGCTTCCCGAACGGCTGACGTGCACTCGGGAACGGGAGCACATGATCGTCTCTCGTTATAGTCACCGGACGACCGCGCTCCGTGACCGGCCGGGCCGCCGGAGCCGCGTGCACGTCGTCGACCAGGGGGAGAGGTGGCCGTGAACGGCCAGGACAGCGGCAGCGACCGTCACGAGCAGGACGACAGGCGGCCCGAGCGGACGACGGACGGCTGGGTCGCCGGTGCCTGGTCCGCGGAGGGCTGGGTGTCCGCGACGTCGGCCCGCCCACCGGCGCCGGACGACGACGAGATCGAGGCCGCCGAGCAGGCCGCCGCCGAGGCGGAGAAGCGACCGGCCGGCGCGCCGGAGCCGGTGACCGAGCACGCCGAGTTCGAGCCGGAGCACGCCGAGCACGACGGCGACCAGGGCGAGGAGCCCCTCGACGCCGAGGTGGTCGAGCCCGCAGAGGCGGGTACGCCCACGGCCACGGACCCGGTGGTCCCGGTCGGTCCGGGCGCGGCGGGTGGGAGGCCGGGCGGATCCGAGCCCGCGCCCATGGAGCCGTCGCAGGGGCCGGGCCGGCCGGGCCCAGACTCGTCGGACCGGGACCCGCAGGGCCAGGGCCGGCCGCCCGGCCCGCCCCCGGGGGCGCGGAACCAGGCCGCGGCCCGGCTGCCGCAGGCCACCGGATCCGTGCCCGGACCGTCGGACCAGGGACGGCAGCCGAGCCGCGGGCAGGCGCAGCCCGCCCGGCCCAAGGCCCGCCCGGACGCGACGGCGGCAGAGCTCACCGAGGACGCGATCGTCCGCAACCGCGGGGACCGGCCCACCCAGGGCTGGCGCGGCGCCATGTTCCGGGTGACCGGCGGCCTGGTCAACCCGGGCGTCGGGGCGGACGAGCGCGCCCGGCAGGAGCAGTTGCGGCGGATCCGCCGCCCGCTCCCGGGCTCGCACCAGATCGCGGTCAGCTCCATCAAGGGCGGGGTCGGCAAGACCACCGTGTCCGCCTGCCTCGGGCTCGTCCTGGCCGAGAACCGCGGGGACCGGGTCATCGCGCTCGACGCCAACCCGGACGCCGGCACCCTCGCGGACCGGCTCACCGGGGAGGCCTCCGTGACGGTCCGCAGCCTGCTGGACAACATCGAGGCGACCCACTCGCTGACCGACGTGGCGCGCTACACGAGCCTCGCGGGGCGGCTGCAGGTCCTCGCGTCCGAGCAGGACCCGGCGATGAGCGAGGCCTTCGACCGGGACGAGTACGAGCGCGTCTGCGCCGTCCTCACCCGCTTCTACAACATCGTGATCACGGACTCCGGGACCGGCCTCGTGCACTCCGCGATGGAGGGCACGCTCGCGCTCGCGGACAGCCTGGTCGTGGTCGGGGCGCCGACGGTCGACGGGGCGAGCCGGGCCAGCAAGACCCTGGACTGGCTGATCGCGCACGGGCACGCCGCGCAGGTCGCGAACGCCGTCGTGGTGCTGAGCTGCGACCGCGTGTCCAAGGAGGTGGACCGGGTCCGGGTGCGCGAGCACTTCGCGGCGCGCTGCCGCGCGGTCGTCGAGATCCCGCACGACCCGCACCTGGCCACGGGAGGCCGGATCGAGCTCGGGCGGCTGCGTTCGGCCACCCAGGACGCGTTCCTGGAGTTGGCCGCGCACCTCGCGGACGGCTTCGGCTACGCGCCCCGCGGGACGGCGCCGTCGACGCCGGTGCCCAGCCTGGCCTGACGCGGTTCGGACGGTCAGGTGTCGAGGCGGGCGGCGGGCATCTCCGGTACCGGCCGGTGCAGGTCCGCGGCCTCCTCGACCGCCCCGGGGACGTCGCGGCGCACCGCGATCCGCCGTCGCGCGGTCCCGACCAGGACCACGATGACGGCCACGAGCAGCAGGATCCCGGTCGCCGCGGCCGCCGTCCGGCCCGTCCGGCCCCACGGGTCGTCGGGGGCCGGGAGCGGCACCAGGGGGATCGAACCGCCCCGCGCGGACGGCACCTCGGCGGGCGGCACCGGCACGTCGAGCGCGGTCAGCGCCAGGTACGGGTCGACGACGCCACTGCCGGTCCGCTCGTCCCGCCCGCCCGCCGGTCGCGGAGACCGCGGTGCCCTGGATCCGCCGGACCACCTCGTCGTTCGTGAGGCCCGGGTAGCGCTGCCGGACCAGGGCCGCGACGCCGGAGACGACCGCGGTGGCGGAGCTCGTCCCGTGAAGGTCCGGTAGCCGATCCGCCCGCGGACGGGGCGAGCAGGTCGGTCCCGGGCGCCGCGACGTCGACCCACGCGCCGCGGTTCGACTCCTTGGGGGCTGGCCGTCCGCGTCCACCGAGGCAACGGCGAGGACCGGATCGTAGGCGGCCGGCCACCACTCCAGGCCCGGGTTGGACTCGTTCTCGTTGCCGGCGGCCGAGACCACGACGACGTCCCGGGACAGCGCGTGGGCGACCGCGTCGCGGACCGCGGGAAGGTCGGCCGAACTGCGAACGACAGGTTCTCGACGCCGCCCCGTCCGGCCTGGTCCGCGCCCTGCCGGATCGCGTCGGCGATGACGGAGTCGGGCAGCGCCCGTCGACGGCGAGGACGATCCCCGCGCCGTTCGTCCGGCTGCTCCCGGCGGGGCCTCCGCTGGACCCGGAGATCGCGGCGAAGGAGTACACGGGCCGCTGAGCCGGACGGAGGACTATCCTGGCACCGGCTATGAGCAACAAGCGCACACCCACCCCCCGCCCCGAGGCGAGCCCGTGGGCTTTCAGCACCCGTGAGCTGGGACGTCGTCCCGGCATTATGCGTCCCGTCACCCGGTCCGTCCCCGCCCCCGGCGGAGACGAGGCGATCGGGCTCGTCGGCGTGCTCGAGGTGCCCGCGGGCACCGACATCGACCTCGACCTGCGGCTCGAGTCCGTCAGCGAGGGCGTCTACGTCTCCGGGACGGCCAGGGCGCGGCTCGAGGGCGAGTGCTCGCGCTGCCTGGACCCGCTCTCCGAGGACGTCGAGGTGCGCATCGAGGAGCTGTTCGCCTACCCGGCCAGCATCACCGAGGAGACCACCGACTCCGACGAGGTCCCCCGCCTGGTGGACGATTACCTGAACCTCGAGCAGACGGTCCGGGACGCGCTCGTCGTGGACCTGCCGCTCGCCCCGCTGTGCCGCGACGACTGCCCCGGTCTGTGCCCCGAATGCGGGGGACGACGGGCCGATCTCGGGCCGGACCACGGGCATGAGACACTGGATCCTCGGTGGGCCGCTCTCGGTGAGCACCTCCCTTCCGAGTGACGGGCCGTAGTCAGAGACGGGCTCGTCGGCTCGGCGCCCGAAGCCAGACCAGAACATGATGTCGTAAGACCTCTCAGCAACCGTAGGAGATCTGCCGTGGCCGTACCCAAGCGCCGGATGTCGCGGTCCAACACGCGCTCTCGCCGGGCGCAGTGGAAGGCCAGCGCGCCGAACCTCGTCGCCTGCTCGAACCGTGCCTGCCGCGAGATGAAGATTCCGCACATGGCCTGCCCCGTCTGCGGAACGTACGACGGCCGCCAGGTCACCAGCCCGGCCTGATCCGCAGGTCAGCCGGGTGGGGGACAAGACCTTCACGGGGCCGCGCGAGGACCGCGGGCCCCTGCTCGAGGCGCTCGGCGTCGATTTCGACGCCGAGCTGCTGACCCTTGCCCTCACCCATCGCTCGTACGCCTACGAGCACGGGGGCCTGCCCACGAACGAGCGCCTGGAGTTCCTCGGGGACTCCGTGCTCGGGGTGGTCATCACCGAACGTCTGTACCGGGACCACCCGGACCTCCCGGAGGGTCAGCTCGCGAAGCTGCGCGCCTCCGTCGTCAACATGCACGCCCTGGCGAGCGTGGCGGTGGAGCTCTCCGAGTTCGGTCTCGGTGCCTACCTGTATCTCGGCCGCGGTGAGGAGCTCACCGGAGGCCGGGAGAAGGCGAGCATCCTCGCCGACGCCACCGAGGCCCTGATCGGCGCGGTGTACCTGCAGCACGGCCTCGAGACCGCGCGCTCCCTCGTGCACCGCCTCTTCGAGGGCCTGCTGCAGTCGGCCCCGCTGCTCGGCGCCGGCCTGGACTGGAAGACCAGCCTCCAGGAGCTGACGGCCTCGCAGAGCCTCGGCGTGCCGGAGTACCGGATCGCCGAGGAGGGCCCGGACCACCTCAAGGTGTTCACCGCCACCGCCGTCGTCGCCGGGCGGGAGCTGGGCACCGGGGACGGGCGCACCAAGAAGGAGGCCGAGCAGAAGGCCGCCGCGCTCGCCTGGCGGACGCTCAGCGGTGACAAGAGCGTGGGCGGCGAGACGAGCTCGACCTCCCGCAGCTCCTGAGTCCGCGAGCAGTACCGTGCCCGAGCTCCCCGAGGTCGAGGTCGTCCGCCGTGGCCTCGCCGACCACGTCCTGGATCGCCGGATCGCGGCCGTCACCGTCGCGCACCCCCGGGCCGTCCGCCGCCACGTCGCCGGGGCCGAGGACTTCACGTCCCGGTTGAAGGACCGCACCGTCACCGCCGCCCGCCGCCGCGGTAAGTACCTGTGGCTGGAGCTCGATGCAGCAGGTCCCGGGGACGACGCGCTCCTGGCGCACCTCGGCATGAGCGGGCAGATGCTCGTCGCGGATCCTGGTCGGGCCGACGAGAAGCACCTGCGGATCCGCGTCTCCTTCGACGACGACGGCCCCGAGCTGCGCTTCGTGGACCAGCGGACCTTCGGCGGGCTGTCGGTCCACCCGCTCGTCGAGGGTGCCGGGGGAGGCCTGCTGCCCGAGCCGGTCGCGCACATCGCGCGGGACCCGATGGACCCCGCCTTCTCCCTGGACGAGGCCGTGGCCGCGATGCGCCGGCGGCGCACGGAGGTGAAGCGGGCCCTGCTGGACCAGACCGTCGTCTCCGGGATCGGGAACATCTACGCGGACGAGGCCCTCTGGCGGGCACGCCTGCACTGGGCCCGCCCCACCGCCGCCCTCACCCGCGCGCAGGGCCGCGCGGTGCTGGCGGCGGCGTCGGAGGTCATGGACGAGGCCCTGGACCAGGGCGGGACCTCCTTCGACGCGCTGTACGTCAACGTCAACGGGGCATCGGGCTACTTCGACCGCTCGCTGAACGTCTACGGGCAGGGGGACCGGGCGTGTCGCCGCTGCGGCAGCCCGATCCGCCGGGACCCGTTCATGAACCGCAGCTCCTTCAGCTGCCCGCGCTGCCAGCCGAGGCCCCGCGCTACAACCAGCCGCGCCGTTTGAAGATCAGGTACAGCACGAGCCCGAGCAGGAGCATCAGGCCGATCGCCATCGGGTAGCCGAACCACCAGTCCAGCTCCGGCATGTGGGTGAAGTTCATCCCGTACACCCCGGCGACGAGCGTGGGGGCGAAGAGGATCGCCGCCCAGGACGACACCCGCTTCATCTGCTCGTTCTGCACGTAGCCGGCCTCGGTCAGCCGGGTCATCTCCTCGTTCTGCCGCTGCCCGACGAGCGTGGAGTTGACCGTCAGGATGTTCGT
Organism: Pseudonocardia sp.; assembly: GCF_025465255.1. GTDB lineage: Bacteria > Actinomycetota > Actinomycetes > Mycobacteriales > Pseudonocardiaceae > Pseudonocardia. The sequence continues at coordinate 3,886 of NZ_JAODNI010000157.1, read as the reverse complement.
CAGCAGCTGCCGGAAGCCCTCGGTGCGCTCGCGGACGCGGGTGGCGTGGTCCTGGACGTCGCGCAGCAGGCGGCGCAGCTCGAGGTCCGGCGCCGAGCCGGTCTTGCCGAACCGGTCCCGCAGCTCGGTGAAGATCTCCGCCAGCGGCTCGACGGCGCGCTGGAAGTCGATGACCTCGCGGCTGAGCTGGTAGATGCGCCGGGAGACCTTGGGGTCGCCCTCGAAGACCTGGACCTCGATCTGGTCGATGTCGTCCTGCAGGCCGTCGATCACCGGGCCGTAGTCGTCGACGACCTGGTCGAGCACGGCGTAGAGCACCGCCATCGGCCCGTGCGAGAGCAGATCCGGGTCCTTCTCCAGGCGATGGCGGACGACCGCGAGGTCCGGTTCCTCGGCGTGCCGGACGGTGATCACGAAGTCCGGGCCGAGGAAGAGGTGCACCTCGCCGAGCTCGATCTCCTCCTGCTCGTCGAGGTAGCGGGCGGGCCGCAGCACGACGAACTCGGTGTCCCCGTAGCGCTCCATCTTCGGCCGCTGATGGGCGTGCACGGTGTCTTCGACGGCGAGGGCGTGCAGGCCGAACTCCTTCGCGACGTCCGTGACGTCGTCGGGCGTCGGCCGCAGCAGCCCGATCCAGCAGAAGGTCCGCCCGGGCCCGCAGTCCCGCAGCGTCTCGACGGTCTGGTCCAGCGACTCGGGTTCGCGCGCGCGGTGCCCGTCGACGTACACGGCGTTGTCCACGACGGACACGGGGCACCTCCGGACGATCACCGGGCCGCCGGGGACGGACCCTGTGCGCAGGGTATCTCCGCGTCCCGGCCCGCGCGGTCCGAGCGGTCCCACCGCCGCACCCCGCCGACCGGAGCGGCAGGGGCGAGGAGCGCGACCGGGCACGAGGCTCGCGTGCAGGCCCGGCGGTGGATCACCGCGGTACCGTAGCGGCGCGATGAGTACCGAGCAGTCTTCCTCCGTGCGGCTCACCGCCTGGGTCGAGGGCAGCGTGCAGGGTGTCGGCTTCCGCTGGTGGAGCCGCTCCCGCGCCCTCGAGCTGGGCCTCGTGGGCCAGGCCCGCAACCTCGACGACGGCCGCGTCGCCGTCGTCGCGGAGGGTCCGCGCGCCCAGTGCGACAAACTTCTGGCCCTGCTGAGGGGCGGCACCACCCCGGGCACCGTGGCCGGGGTCGCCGAGCAGTGGACGGACGCGAAGAACACCTTCAACACCTTCAGCGAAGCCTGAGCGGAGCGGATCGCCCGGGCGTCGCGGGCGAGTGCACAGGGATCGATGGCCCCGGGGCCGACCTCGCGAGCACCGGCGCGGGGGAGCAGGGCGTTCGTTCCGCGACCGGTACGCTCCGCCTCACCCTCGAGACCCCCCGGAGAACCCGCCCCGTGCACCTGAAGAGCCTGACGTTGAAGGGCTTCAAGTCCTTCGCCTCGGCCACGACGCTCCGCCTGGAACCGGGCATCACCTGCGTCGTCGGGCCCAACGGCTCCGGCAAGTCGAACGTCGTGGACGCCATCAGCTGGGTGCTCGGCGAGCAGGGTGCGAAGGCGCTGCGCGGCGGCAAGATGGAGGACGTGATCTTCGCCGGTACGTCCGGCCGGGCGCCGCTGGGCCGCGCCGAGGTCACCCTGACCATCGACAACTCCGACGGCGCCCTCCCGATCGACTACTCCGAGGTCTCGATCACCCGACGGATGTTCCGGGACGGCGCCGGCGAGTACGAGATCAACGGCAGCGCGTGCCGCCTGCTCGACGTCCAGGAGCTGCTCAGCGACTCCGGGATCGGCCGGGAGATGCACGTCATCGTCGGACAGGGCCGGCTCGACGGCGTGCTGCAGTCCAAGCCCGAGGAACGCCGCGCCTACATCGAGGAGGCCGCGGGCGTCCTCAAGCACCGCAAGCGCAAGGAGAAGGCCCTCCGCAAGCTCGACGCGATGCAGGCCAACCTCACCCGGCTCACCGACCTCACCGGCGAGCTGCGCCGCCAGCTCAAGCCGCTGGGCCGGCAGGCGGAGATCGCGCGCAGGGCGCAGCAGGTGCAGTCCGAGCTGCGGGACGCGCGGATCAGGCTCGCCGCGGATGACATCGTCACGCTGCGGGACTCCCTCGCGCGCGAGGAGGCGGACGAGCAGCACGCCCGCGCCCGCCGCGCGGAGGTCGCCGAGCAGTTGGACGCCGCCCGCGAGCAGCAGTCCGGCCTGGAGGACGCCCTCGCCGCGGACGCGCCACGGCTGCAGGCCGCGCAGGACACCTGGTACAGGCTCTCCGCGCTGGCCGAGCGGCTGCGCGGGACCGTCCGGCTGGCCGAGGAACGCGCCCGGCACCTCGCGGGGGACGACGGCGAGCGGCCGCAGGGCCGGGACCCCGACGAGCTCGACGTCGAAGCGGAGCTCGTCGCCGAGCAGGAGGCGGAGCTCGTCGAGGGGGTCGTCGAGGCCCGGCAGCGGCTCGCGGAGGTCCTGGAGGAGCGCGCCGAGCAGGAGCGCACGCTGCAGGCCGCCGAGCGCGCGCACCTCGCCGCCGTCCGGGCGATCGCGGATCGCAAGGCGGGCCTGGCGACGCTCGCGGGCAAGGCCGAGGCGCTGCGCAGCGGCGCGGCCGCCACCGCCGAGGAGATCGACCGGCTCTCCGAGGCGCTGGGCGAGGCCGAGGCCCGGACGACCGCGGCCGTCGCCGAGCTGGAGACCGCGCGCGCCGAGCCGGGCGGCACCGACGAGTCCGAGGGCCTCGACGAGCGGGTCGAGACGGCCGCGGAGGCGCACGAGAGCGCCCGCGCCCGGGTCGCGGAGCTGGTCGCGCGGGAGCGGGAGCTCGAGCAGCAGCGGGCGCACTGGCGGGCCCGGGTGGACGCGCTGTCCGTCGGCCTGGCCCGCAAGGACGGTTCCGGGGCGCTGCTGGCCGGGGAGCACGAGGGCGTCCTCGGCGCGGTGTCCGGGCTGCTCACCGTCGAGCCGGACGCCCGGACGGCGGTCGCCGCGGTCCTGGGCGAGCTCGCCGAGGGGGTCGCGGTCGCCTCGGCCGAGGCGGCCGTCGACACCCTCCGCACGCTCCGCCGCACGGACGCCGGGACGGCGTCGCTGCTGGTGGGGACCTCCGCGGGCAAGGGCGAGCCGGTCGCGCTGCCCGGTCCCGACCGTGGGGCGCCGCCCGCGGGGACGTGGGCCCGGGAGTCCGTGAAGGCGCCCCGGGGGCTCGGGGCGGCGGTGGCCGCGGTGCTGGACGGGGTCGTGATCGTCGACGACCTGGACGCCGCCCGCGCCGTCGTCGAGGCCGCTCCCGCGCTGATCGCGGTGACCCGGGACGGGGACGTGCTCGCCGCCGGGCGGGCCCGCGGCGGATCCGGGGGCGGTTCCAGCGCCCTCGACGTCCAGGCCGCGGTCGACGAGGCGCTGGCGGCCCGCGAGACGAACGAGCAGGAGCTGGCCCGGCTGCGCCCCGCGCTGGAGGGCGCCCGCGCCGAGGAGGCCGCCCGGGCGGGGGACCTCGAGGCCGCCACCGCTGAGCGCCGCGCCGCGGAGTCACGGCGCACGGCCGCGTCCGCACAGCTCGGGCGGCTGGAGCAGGTCGTGCGGTCGGCGGAGGCCGAGGCCGTCCGGCTCCGGGAGCGCCGGGACGCCGTCGAGGCCCGCCGGTCGGACTCGCTGCTCGCCCTGGAGGCCGCCGAGCGGCAGCTGTCCGTGGCCGAGGGCGAGCCGCTCGAGGACGAGCCGGACACCGAGGTGCGGGACGCCGCCGCGGACCGGCTGGCCGAGGCCCGGTCCGAGGAGGTCGAGTGCCGGCTCGCGCTGCGCACGGCCGAGGAGCGGGCGCGGGCGATCGCCGGGCGCGCGGACTCGTTGCGCCGCCAGGCCGCGTCGGAACGCCAGGCCCGGGCCCGGGCCG
>NZ_JAODNI010000140.1 GCF_025465255.1 Pseudonocardia sp. | reverse complement strand
GTCGTGGACGGGCGCATGTCACCGCAACGGGCCGTAGACGCCCCGCGGCTGCATCTCGAGCGGGGCGCGGTGCACGCCGAGCCGGGGATCGACGTGGCGGCGCTGCGGGCCACCGGCCGCCCGGTCTCGGTCTTCGGTGCCCCGAACCTGTTCTTCGGTGGGTGCCAGGCCGTGGGCCGCGACCCGCGCAGCGGGGCCGTCTCGGGCGGGGCCGACGGCCGCCGGGGCGGCGCCGTGGCCCTCGCCTAGGCGCGCGGTGATCCGCTCTGCGGCACGGGTCCGGTGCCGCCGCGACGATCGTCTCTCAACTCCTCCGTCATGAACTCTGGTGGGAGCAAGCGTGGTTCGTCGTCGCGTCCGCGTTGACGTTGGAACAGCCGCGGCGCAGCATTGCGCTGATTTGTTGGGGTGGGCCGGGTCGGGCGAGGTACCAACCTTGTCCGGTGTCGCATCCCAGGGCGCGCAGCCGCTGCAGCTGCGTGGCGGTCTCGACGCCTTCGGCGGTGACGGTGAGGTCGAGGGCGTGGGCGAGGGTGACGAGTGCGGACACGATTTGTTCGTCGGCGGCATTTGGGCTGTCCGCACGGCGCAGTCCCTCGGCGAACGAGCCGTCCAGTTTGAGTGCGTGGACCGGTAGTCGTCGAAGGTAGGAGAGGTTGGAGTATCCGGTACCGAAGTCGTCGATCGCCAGCCGTACTCCGATCTCGTTGAGCGCGCCGAGTGCCTGCAGGGGTCCGGGCTCGTCGGACATGACAGCTTGCTCGGTCAGCTCCAACTGGAGTTGTCGAGGCGGTAGACCGGTGTCGGCGAGGATCGCGGCGACCTCGCTGACCAGGCCTGGTTCCTGAAGTTGGCGGGGTGCGAGGTTGACACTGACGAAGGGTGCGCTCTCGCCGAACTGGTCCCGCCACTGCCGGGCCTGCGCGCAGGCTGTGGCCAGTACCCAACCGCCGAGTGGCACGATGCCCCCGGTCTCCTCGGCGAGTCCGATGAAGCGGTTCGGGGTGAGCAGGCCATAGGTGGGGTGTTGCCAGCGCACGAGTGCCTCGACGCCGCACAGCGCTTCATCGGCCAGTGATACCAATGGTTGATACTCCACGAAGAATTCGTTGCGCTCGATCGCGGCCGGCATGGTCGCCGATAATGTGTACGCGGCGATCTCGTCCTCGACGCGATCGCGGTCGAACACCTCGTATCGGCCCTTGCCCTTGCGCTTGGCCCAGTAAAGGGTGATGTCGGCCGCCGACATCAGGTCGGCCGGGGTGGTCGCCGCGACGGGCTGCTCGACGATCCCGATGCTTGCGGTGACGGTCAGCTCGTGGCCACCCAGCCGGACGGGGAGAGCCACCGCGGCGAGGATCTTCTCCGCGAGCGTGACCACCTGGCTCAGCGTCGTGGTGGAGTCGATCAGGATCACGAACTCGTCGCCGCCCATCCGGGCGACCAGTTGCCCGGGACCGCAGCAGCGGTCCAGCAGGGTTGCGACCGCCCTCAGCAGTTGGTCGCCGACATCGTGCCCCTGGCTGTCGTTGACCGCTTTGAACCCGTCGAGGTCCATGAAGCACAGCCCGATCCGGTGATTCGTCCGGGGGCGGGAGAAGATCTCGGCCAGTCGTTTGGACAGCAGCGCGCGGTTGGGTAGCCCGGTGAGCGGGTCGTGATAGGCCAGGTGTTCGAGTTCGGACTGTAACCGGTGCCGTTCGGTGATGTCCTCGAGCATCGCGACCTGATAGGCGGGTGCGCCCGCCTCGTCGCGGACGAGGGATACGGTCAAATGGGTCCAGATGACCCCGCCGTCTGCTCGGAAGAAGCGTTTTTCGACGCGGAAATGGTCGCGCCTTCCGGCCACGAGTTCCTCGTAGGACTGCCAAACGCTCGGAGCGTCGTCCGGGTGCACCATCTCGCTGACGTTGCGGCGCGTGAACTCTTCTGCGGTGTAGCCGAACATCTTCAGCAGCGTCGGGTTTGCTTCTGTGATGTTCCCGCCCAGGTCGCCGATCGCGATCCCGATCGCCGCCTCGGTGAACATGGTGTGGAACCGGGCCTCGCTGACCGCGAGCCTGCGCTCCGCCTGACGGTGGGCCTCGAACATCGCCCGACGAATCTCATCCTGTTCATCCAGCGCCCGCTCGCGCAACGCTGCCGCGTAACCGCCGGCAAGTGCACCCATCGCCCTGGTGAGTCGGCTGGTCAGGTCCGACGGGGCGCAGTCGCGCACCAGCGGGGGCAATCCCTCGCGGAGCACAACCAGCGATCGGCTCAAGGTCTCGGTCCCGGTGAAGTGTGCGGCCACCAGGTCGGCGCCGACCTGAACCGCCGGTGCCGTGTCGAAGTCATCGGCCACCAGGAGGTCCACCAGGCGGTCGGTCAGCCCCAGCAGATAGCCGGCCAGCTCGGCGGGCCCCCAGGCCACGTAGCTGGTACCGGCGACGGCGCACGCCCACGCCTGCGCGAAGGAGCCTCGAGCGTGAGCGGTGGCGCCCTCGACGCGCTCGCCGCCACCCGGTGTCACCTCCGCCTTCCCACCGCGGCGAAACCGCTGTACCGCTCAGGGTGGGCATCGGGCAGAGCCCCGGGCTCGGGTCGCCACGACGGAAGGAAAACCACGCCCGGCGCCACCAGGTCGAAACCGTCGAACAGCCCGTCGACCTCGGCCCGTGAGCGCATCGTCATGGGTGTGCCGGTCCGTTGGTAGAGCGCCGTGTGCTCGCCCGCCTCATCCGGCTGGCCTTCGTGAGTGGCGTGGGAGACGACCAGATAGCTGCCCGGCGCCATCGCGGCGCGGTAGCGCGCGAGCAGGCCCGCGGGGTTCGCCTCAGCGGGCACGAAGTGCAGCAGCGCAACCATCAGCACACCGACCGGGCGGGACAGGTCCAGCAGCCGGGCCGTGCGGGAGTCGCCCAGCACCGACTCCACATCACGCAGGTCAGCGTGAACGACGTCGGTGCGATCGTCACCGACCAGAATTGCCCTGCTGTGCGCCACGGCGACCGGATCGATGTCGACATAGACGACCCGGGCGTCCGGCGCGGCCGCCTGAGCGACCTCGTGTACGTTCCCCACCGTCGGAATACCCGACCCGATGTCGAGAAACTGAGTGATCCCCTGGCTGGCCAGGTACCGCACCGCGCGCCGCAGAAAAGCCCGGTTCGCCTGCATGATCTGCGGCAGATCCGGCCACAATCCGACGGCCAGACGAGCCATCTCCCGATCAACCGCGAAGTTGTGCGAACCGCCGAGATAATAGTCGTACACCCGCGCCGCACTGGGACGATCGACATCCACCTCGACGGGGGCCCAGCTCGGCGACTCCACAACAGCTCCTCAACGCTCGGGCGGGCCGAATCGAATTACGCAGGGCGACCTGGAATTACGCAGGGCGACGAACGCAACTCGAAGCGGAAGTATACGTTCGAGTGGGCCGCCGGCGAAGAGTTGCCGATCATTGACGGGTCTGGTGCACCTACGTCGCCCTCGCCATTCTCGCCGCGGCCTGCCTCGCCGCCACCGAACACCAGCGCGACGCGGAGAAGGGCATCTCGAGTCGGTGCCCGGCGGGTGATCCGCCATCGGGGCAACGAGATCCGGCGCCTGCTCGTCGCCCTCCCCTGACCCCGGCCCTCTGCGTCGAGCACGGAGCGACAGCTCCCACACCGAGATCGGGATGGTCGCGAGCGCCGACAACAGGGACACCTGGTCGTAGACGCCGAACGGGGCCTGGCGGTCGAGGAGGCGAGGAGCAGCGGGCTCCGACGAGTCCCATCAGGGGACTCCAGAACCCCGGGCAGCCGCGCGAGGGCGGCACGTCGCCGATCTGTCGAGCTGGAATGAGAATGTCGTGGACGCGTTTCCCAGATCGGGACGAGGGGACTTCTACCGGAGCGCCGGCGGTGCGACAGTCCGGGTAGGCCGAGTCTGCAACGAGGCAGGCGTTCGGCGACGCTGAGTGGAGAACCGTGTGACTGACCTGCAGCAGACCACGACCCGACCCGCGACCGCCCATGCCTTGGATCCACTGTCGGCCGCGGAGGTCACCGCGACGGTGGCGATCCTGTGTGACGAGCGTGAGCTCCCGCCCAGCACCCGCTTCGTGTCGGTGTCGCTGGCCGAGCCGGCCAAGACCGAGCTGCTCGGGAGCGGACCCGGAGCCGCTCTGGAGCGCCGCTCGTTCGTCGTGCTCTACGACCGGGCGACCAGCCGCACCATCGAGGCTGTCGTGTCGCTGACGAGCTCGACCGTGGAGTCGTGGAACGAGCGCTCGGGGGTCCAGCCCAGCATCATGCTGGAGGAGTTCTTCGCCGCGGAGGACCTCACCCGAGCGGATCCGCGCTGGCAGGAGGCCGTTCGCAAGCGGGGCGTCACCGATTTCAGCCTGGCCATGCTCGACCCGTGGGCCACCGGGTTCAGCGAGGACACCGATCCGGGCCGTCGGCTGATCCGCCCACTCACCTTCATCCGCTCCGGCCCCGACGACAACGGCTACGCCCGCCCGGTGGAGGGGCTGCTCGTCGTGGTCGACCTGGACCGCATGGAGGTCGTCGACGTCCAGGACCACGGGGTCGTCCCGCTCCCGCCGCAGCCCGGGAACTACATGCCCGAGCTGATGACCCGGCCGGGCAACCGGCCCGAGTTCACCGGCCTGCGCGACGACGTCCGCCCGCTGGAGATCACCCAGCCCGAGGGCCCGAGCTTCACCGTCTCCGGGCGCGAGGTGAGCTGGCAGAAGTGGCGCCTGCGGGTGGGATTCAGCCCGCGCGAGGGGCTCGTGCTGCACACGGTCGGCTACTCCGACCGCGGCAGGCTCCGGCCGGTGATCCACCGGGCGTCGATGTCGGAGATGTACATCCCCTACGGCGACCCAGCCCCCACCCACCGCTTCAAGAACGTCTTCGACGAGGGGGAGTACGGCATCGGCTTCCTGCTCAACCCCCTCGAGCTCGGTTGCGACTGCCTCGGCGAGATCTTCTACTTCGACGCCGTCGTGAACGACGCAGACGGCCACCCGCTCACCATCCCGAACGCGATCTGCATGCACGAGGAGGACGCCGGGGTCAGCTGGAAACACACCGACTTCCGGACCGAGAAGACCGAGGTCCGGCGGTCGCGGCGGCTCGTGATCTCCTGCTACGCCACGGTGGGCAACTACGAGTACGGCTTCTTCTGGTACCTCTACAACGACGGCAACATCGAGTTCGAGGTGAAGCTGACCGGCGTCATCTCCACCGGCGCGGTCGCCGGCGGGCAGCGGCCGGGGCACGGAACGCTGGTCGCGCCGAACCTGTACGGCCCGCACCACCAGCACTTCTTCAACGTGCGCCTGGACATGGCCGTCGACGGGCACCGCAACTCCGTCCACGAGGTCGACTCCGAGCCGCTCCCGGTCGGCCCGGACAACGAGACGGGCAACGCCTGGCGGACCCGTAAGACCCTGCTGGCCCGGGAGAGCGACTCCGGCCGGCTGATCGACCCGTTCAAGGCCCGCTACTGGACCATCACCAACCCCGACGTGGTCGGTGCGACCGGTGAGCCGGTCGGCTACAAGCTGATGCCCGGCGAGAACACGGTGCCGATGGCCGGCGAGGGCACCCAGACCTGGAACCGGGCCGGGTTCGCCTACAAACACCTGTGGGTCACCGCCTACGACGAGACCGAGCGCTTCGCCGCGGGCGACTACCCGAACCAGAACAGGGGCGGGACCGACGGCCTGCCGTCGTTCGTCGCGGCCGACCGGCCGATCGAGTCCGCTGACGTCGTCGTCTGGTACACGTTCTGCGCCCACCACGTGGTGCGCCCCGAGGACTGGCCGGTGATGCCGACCTCGCGGGTCGGGTTCCACCTCAAGCCGGTCGGATTCTTCGACGGCAACCCCGCGCTCGACCTGCCCCCGAGCGCGCCGGCCTGCCATTCGACCCTCGGTTCCAGCAACGGGCACACGCCCCGGTGAGCGCCCCCGAGCTGGACCGGCCCGCGACCGGGCTGGCCCACAGGACGATGGGCCCGGTCGAGGTACTGGCCCAGTCCGTCGCCGCGATCGCGCCCAGCGCGGTGATGGCGACCGGGCCCGCCCTGATCGTGCTGTCCGCGGGCAACGGCTCGTGGCTGTCCTACCTGCTCGCCCTCGTCACGGTGGTGCTGATCGGGCTGTGCGTCGCGCAGTTCGGCACCAAGATCGCGTCGGCGGGTTCGCTCTACGACTACGTCGGGCAGAGCCTCGGCCGCGGCAGCGCCTTCGCGGCCGGCTGGGCGCTGGTCATCGGCTACCTGTTCATCGCGATGATCGGAGTGGTCGGCGTCGGGATCTACGGCGGTGCACTCCTGGAGGGCGTCGGCATCCCGGCGGGGGCGACTGCCACCCAGGTGGTGATCTTCGTGATCGCAGGCGCGGCCGCGGCGGCCTTCGCCTGGGGCGGGATCAAGCTCTCCACCCGGGTGGGTCTGGTGCTGGAGATCGCCTCGATCGCGGCGATCCTGGTGCTGTTCGTCGTGACGATCGCCAAGCACGGCGCGACGCCCGATACCGCGCAGATCAGCCTGACCGGCGCGTCGTCGGACGGCATCACCTTCGGCGTCGTCCTCGCGGTGCTCGGGTTCGTCGGGTTCGAGAGCGCCGCGGCGCTGGGCGCGGAGGCGAAGGATCCGCACCGGGCGATCCCGCGGGCCGTGCTGACCTCGGCCGTGGTCGTCGGCGTGCTGTACGTGTTCGCGGCCTACACCTCGGTCCTCGGGCTCGGCGCGGACGGGCTCGGCAGCAGTGCCGCACCGATGGACGACCTGGCCAGGAGCGTGGGGCTGGCGGGGTTCCGCTACGTGATCGACCTCGGCGTGGTCGCGTCGTTCTTCGCCGTCACCATCGCGAGCATCAACGCCGCCTCCCGGGTGCTGTTCGCCGTGTCGCACGACGGCGTGCTGCACCCGGCCCTGGGCCGGGCGCACGCTCGGCACCGCACCCCGCACGTCGCGATTCTCGCCCTGCTGCCGGCCGTGGTGGTGGTCCCGGCGGTCATGGTGCTCGTGGGCATGACGCCGCTGGAGGTCTACGCCTACACCGGCACGATCGGCACCTTCGGCTACCTCACCGCGTATCTCCTGATGGCCCTCGGCATGCCGATCTTCCTGCGCCGCCACCACACGGTCCGCGCCCGCCACTGGGTGCTCGCCGCCGCCGCGGCCGCCGCGATCGTCTACGTCACCTACAAGAATCTCGTACCGGTCCCCGACTACCCGTACAACGTCCTGCCTTACCTCTATCTGGCCCTGCTGGTCATCGGCATCGCCTGGTATTTCATCGTCCGGCTCCGCGGCCCGGTGCAGACGCCTGCAGGGTGACGAGGGCGTCCGAGTAGTGCCGGGGGCATCGTTCACCCCTCGGGACGTGCGAACCACGACGGCCCGCCCCAGCCAGGGGCGGGCCGTCGTCGTGCTGTTCGCGCGGGACATTCCGAGGTGGGTGCCATGCCCTTGATCGAACGGCGACCCAGCCGACCCGGTTGCGCGACCGGCGTGGTGCGTGATGCAGCCACGCCGGTCGCGCTCGGTATTACGCGGTGAGTTCGAGCGTGCCCCGTGACGGGACGGACTCGGCCTCCTGGCGACGGCGGCGGAGCCGGAGCAGGGCGACGGTCGCGAGCGCCGTCGCGACGACGGTGACCAGGCCGGCCACGTTGAGGGCCCGGCCGGGGCCGAGAGTCTCGGCGAGCCAGCCGACCAACGGCCCACCCAGCGCACCGGCGCCGGCGGACACCATGCCCTGGGCGGCGATCACGCGTCCGCGCATGTCCTCGGCGGTGTCGAGTTGCACCCGGGTACCCATCACGGTGTCGATCAGGACGGCGCCGACGGCGATCGGCAGCATGCTGGCCGCGAACGTCAGGAGCCCGGGAGAGAACCCGCTGAGCAGTTGCAGCACGCTGGTCACCGCCGCCGTGCCGAGCAGCAGCGTGAGCGTCAGCTGCCGGCGGTGCGCGGCGAACAGCCCGCCCAGGACCGTGCCGACCGCGAAGACCGTGGAGAGGAAGCCGAACCCTTCGGAACCGGCCGCCAGCGGTCCGCTACTCATCGCGGCCATGCTGACCTGGTAGTTGCGGCCCACGCTGGACAGGACGAAGCCGAGCGCGAACAGCACGAGCAACCGGTGGTCGCCGAGCAGGTAGCGCAGCCCGGCCCGCACCCCGGCCCGTTCCGGCGTGCTCTCCGGGAGCGGGAACAGTGCGCCGGTCCGCATGGCCAGCACGGCCACGATGACGGCCAGGAAGCTCGCGGCGTTGACCGCGAAGAGCGCGGCGTCGCCGACCAGGCCGGCGAGAACACCGCCCAGGCTCATCCCCAGCACGCGGCCGGTGGAGTTCAGGACGGAGCCGAGCGCGAGCGCGTTGCCCAGGTCCTCCCGGGGGACGACCTGGGCGCCGAGCTTGCCCATCGCGGGACTGTCGAACACGGAGACGGCCCCGCCGAGCGCGGCGATCATGTAGATCATCCCGACGGACGAGCCGTGTATCGCGATGAGCGCCAGCGCCACGGCCAGCAGCAGGTGCAGCGACTGGGTCACCAGCGCCAGCGGCCGGGTCGGCAGCCGGTCGGCCAGCGCGCCGGCCCATGAGCCGAGGGTGAGCATCGGGACGGCCGAGAACAGGATCGTGAGGCCGACGGAGGCCGCCGACCCGGTGCTGGTCAGCACCAGCCAGCTCATCCCGAGCACCTGCATCCAGCTGCCGGTGGACGAGACCAGGTCGGCGGCGGCCCAGAGACGGTAGTTCGGATGTTTCAGCGCGCGCAGAGATGGCGGCAGACGAAGCCGCATTGGACGAGACCTTTCGGAGGCGCGCCACGGCGGGCAGCGGTGCCACGCGGCCGCGGCCGGGGGATGACGACGGACTGGGGGAGCGACGGCGGCGGGGTGACGTCACCCGCCGCGACCTTCCGTCCAACGCCTGCGCGGGCGCCCGTAGTCCGCGCGCCGCGGTGGCCGTACCGACGTCACATCCGTACGGCCACCGGTCCTCGGGGCCGGGCTACGCGTCCAGGCCCCTGCCCCGCGTCTCGTCGAGCACCTTGGTGCACACGATTCTGAACCCCGAGCGCGAGGGTGTAGGCCACCTCGCCCCCGGTGCCGAACACCGGGGCCGCGACGGCGTTGACACCGCGGAGGGTCTCCTCTGGTGCCGATGACCAGCCCCGCTTGCGCACGGCGGCCACCTGCTCCCACAGAACGGCGTGGTCCAGCACGGTCTCGGACCTCCGCTTCTCGCTGATCAACCGGGTCCACACGGTTCGTTGCCGATCCGTGGCGAAGGCGAGCGCGACCTTGCCTTGGGCGGCGCTGTTGTGGTGGAACCGGGTTCCGGGGTTGAGGATGACGTCGATGGGCGAGCCGCCGGGAACGATCGTGTCGCCGGCTGCAGCGTGCGCTCCCTGCAGGAGGGCTTCCGCCGCCACGTCGGCCTCACCCCGCTGCAGTACCTGCGCCAGGTCCCGACTCGAATACGCCCACCACGACCTCGCCACCGCCGATCCCGGCCAGACCAGCGTCACCGCCATCGCCTACCAGTGGGGTTTCACCCACCTTGGCCGCTTCGCCACCAGCTACCGAACCAAGTACGGCCGCTCCCCCCCTCGCATACCCTCCAGCGCAGCTTCGCTGAGGCTCGACAAGGTTGACGCGCCGACTCCACAGCCCGACCGGTCCCAGGTCGCGCCCGATCGTCGGGTTGTGCCACAGCGCCTCCGCCACCGCGTCCCCGATCCTCTCGCAGGCCGTAACTAACGGCGGCCCGCCGGTGGCGGGCCGCTCCGACGGGGGTCAGAACGGCGGGACCAGGTTCGGGCACGGTGACGACTTCATCGAGCTCGCCGAAGGTTCGCCGGCCAGGCGAACCGCGGACAGCCACCGTTTGCGGCGAGACTGGACCACCCACCGCTGGGGCACGAGACCAGCGCGACGCCCATGACTCACCCGGCCTATTCGCGCGACCTCCAGGTCTCAGTCGTCGGATAACAGTTGCACAGCCAGCACCTAGGCCGAGCGATCACGCTACTACTCAGCCCCGAGAGGGGCGCTCAAGGTAACGGCCTCAGGAGGACAGACCCCGTGCACACGCTCCAGCAGCTCGTCGACTACCTCAACGCACACGGTGCACCGCGCCAGCTCATCGACCAGGTGCGAAGCCTGCAGGTCCGGCACGCGCTGAACGCACAGACGTTCCAGGACATCTCCAACCGCCTCGGGTGGCGCCCGCGCGGTGTGAGCCTGGCCGACTCGGTCAACTGGGTTCGCCAGGGCATCCGCTGACGCAGCGCAGATGACGAAAGGTCGAAGTTCGCCACACATGGCCACGACGACCCGCCGTGCTGCTCACCCTCGCTTGCGTCCTGATCGACCTCTGCCGACTGGTGCAGAAATAGTTCTGGGACCAGGTCTTCAAGCTAGAACGCGCTGCTCTCCTCGAAGCAGCGTAGGGAGACGCTGGAAGACCCGAGCTCGGCAGCGACCAGTGATGTCTGGCAGGAGTCGACCGGCCGGGTCGACGCTCTCGAGGCCCTGCTCGGCGCCGGAACCTCGACCTGGTCACCCCGTTCGTCGTCGATCCGTGGGGGACCCGCAGACCATCGGCTGACCTGTTCAGCGAGACTGGATGAGACCCCGCTCGCCGACGGGCTGCGATCGCGCCGAGCGGGTGGCCTCGCGTCAATGGCCCACGCTGGGGTGGATCGTCCTCTCGGGTCGCCACAACGATCCCCGCCAGATTGAGTCCGCGTTCAGCCCTACGCCTACTCGCGATCGCCGCACATCGCTGCGAGCGCTGGTGATCCTGGTCGAGCGCCGTGACCTGCGGCAAACGATGCTGAGTGATCACGGTCAAGGCGGCCTGGCCAACGGAGTCATAATCCGTCAGGTCGTGGGTACGAGCCCCACCTGTCCCACTCGAAACGCCTGGTCAGGTCCAGGTTTCCGGGTCTTCAGGTGATCAATCAAGATCCTTTCCCCTCAGATCCCCTTCAGTGGAGGGGCCGTGAGGGCCGTCGCGCAGTTCTCGCGTTCTACGCCGAACGACTACGGAGCGCACATCTTGGCCACGGAGTGTGGTCGTCACGAATTGCGGCGACTCATGATCAACTTCTTGCGAAGGCTCCTCCGCCGGGGCCGGCATCGGGCCCGACGGGGCGAGCTCGGGGGCCCACGCCGCTGGCCGTGGTGATCACTCGTCGCGAGGCGGCGACCCGCTCAGGGGGTCAGAAGCTCGTCGAGATCCGGGCCGATGGCTGTCGCCCGGGGCCGGCTGCCCGGCCTGCTCGGCGAGCCGCGCCAGCACCTCGGCTCCGCCGCTAGCGCCGGCGAACTCCTCCGGAGCCTCGTCCTCACGCGCCTGGTCGAGGTCGACGACCACGATGCGGCTACGGCCCACCGCGATCCCGACATTCCGCGGCAGGGCGTTCCACCCGTCGGTGATCGTCTCCGGATCGCGGGTGGCGGCGTTCTCCCAGTCCTTGACCTCCCAGCACCAGCACCCGGCGTAGGGCGCCCGTAGATGGCCCGTCCCAGCGAACGATCCTCTGGCGGGACGTCCAGGCTCCCCCCGCGTCTCATCCTTCGCTCGCTGGTCCGGTGCCCGTGCCGATGTTCCGGACAGCGAGCCCATGGGCCCAAAACCCATGCCCATCTGGAGTTCACGTCGTTCGGCGGACCTGGGCCAGCTCATGTTCGAAGCGGGCCTCGTCCATACGCCGATCGGCGGTCGCCGGGCCTTCCGGCGGCGAGCGAGACTGGGCGAATGACCTCGACAGCTTCCCCGGCGATGCAGAAGGCCGACCTGGACGCCGTGTCGCCCGACGTCCACGGCCTGATCAGCAAGCAGACCGCTGAACTCGACGGTGTCTCCGTCACCCGAGTGCGCTTCGACGTCGGAGCCCGGTGGTCGAACGACCTCAAGGACTACGCGGGAACGCACAGCTGCGAGCTACCGCATGTCGCGCTCGTGCTCAGCGGGCGTCTGCACGTCGTGATGGACGACGGTAGCGAGGACGAGTTCGGCCCGAACCAGGTGATGCTGCTGCCGCCCGGTCACGATGCCTGGACCGTCGGCGACGAGCCGTGTGTCTTCGTGGAGTTCTCCCGGGGCAACGACTACTACGGTCGCTGACCGATGCCGTCGTCCAGTCCGTCGAGGCCCCGCGCGAGTCCGTGCGGGTCATCGTCAGCGAGGTACCCGAGACACACTGTGCCAACGGCGACGTCACCCTCGCCGAGAAGCGGGCGGGCCCAACCCACCTGACCAGCCCGCGGACCCGACGGCCCGCCGACCCCTCCGGTACGCGCCGTGTGCCCGCACGGTGCCACGACCCGGCTGTGCGCGGTGTCGGTCGCGGGGGTCGTCGGGCAGCTCGCGGTGACCGGCTCGCCGAGCCCTCGGCGCGCCTGTCAGTTCTCGCCCGCGGAGGACAGGAGGCGTTGGCGGGCCAGGCGTTCGAGGAGCTCGGGCATCGCCCCGGTCGGGGAGCCCTGTAGGTCGCGATGGCAGTGGGCCACCACCGCCATGATGAGCTCCAGCCGGTCCGGGTCGGCGCTGAACTCCGATCCGAGACGGGAAGCCGTCTCGGACAACATCGCCGCACCCTCGGCGGAATCGTGCCCGCGCGTCGGCTCGCGAAGGAGCAGGTCGGCCATGCCCGACCTGCTGTCGGTGTTACCTGCCACGCTCGTCTCTCCTCGGTAGGACGTCCCATAGGCGGCGGTCACGAGCGTCCGGGCTCACCGGTCGCTACGGAGGTCGGCGTCAACGCATGTGGAGGCGTCGGAGGCGCACGAGCCGCACGCGGTGGCGTGGGCGGAAGTGCAGCGGGTAACAACGATAGTGGTGAATCGAGCCCGGGTCATCGGCCGTACGGAGGCCATGCCGGGATCGCCGCCTCCGGCGCGCCCGCTCGGAGACACGGGGCCCGGCTCGTCGGCCGTCGCATCTGCTCGGCTCGTCTAGGGCGGATCGGGCAGTCGAACCGAGTGCACAGGGGGTCGTTCGGCTCTATCCCTCTCGGGCCGTCGGGCCTACTCTGGCCGCTTTCCGAAAGGCGCGGACGTGTAGCGAGACGTGATGGCGCGATACCAGTACCTGTGCCCGGAGTGCGGCCCGTGGACCGTCGTACTCCCGATGGGCACCGCCGAGGCGGCGCGGAGCTGTCCTGCGTGCGGCGGACGGTCGGGGCGGCAGTGGACCGCGCCCTCGCTCAACCTCATGGACCGGCGCCTGGTCGGGCTGCGGCACCGCGAGGAGGCCGGCAGGGACGTCCCCGAGGTGACGACGGCGCTCCCGCCGCCCGCCCGCCGACGCTCCGCCACCGACCCCCGCCACGCCACGCTGCCCCGGCCTTGATCCCTCGACCGGCCTATCGGCGGCGGCGAGCGGCTCCAGCGGAGGGAGGACGAGATGGCCACGGTCGGTCTGCTGTACGTCGGAGCGGTGCTGTTCATCAACGGCCTGCTGTTGATCGGGGTCGTCGACGGCAGAGCAGCGGCGCCGATCAACCTCTTCGTCGGCGCGCTGCAGGTCGTCACCCCGACGTATCTGATCTTCGCCTCCGGCGGCGCGCCCGGGGTGGTTCTCGCGGCCTCGGGTCTGTACCTGTTCGGCTTCACCTACCTCTACGTCGGTATCGGGCTGCTGGCCGGGCTCGACACGACCGGCGTCGGCTGGTTCTCGCTGTTCGTCGCCGTTGCGGCGCTCGGCTTCGCGTACGTGAACTTCCGCCTCCTCGGTGACCGCCCGTTCGCCGTCATCTGGCTCTACTGGGCGTTCTTGTGGGCGCTGTTCTTCGTCGTGCTCGGACTCAAGCACGAGTCCCTCGCCCGCTACACCGGCTGGGTGACGATCATCCAGAGCTGGGTGACCGCCACCATCCCGGCGTTCCTGCTGCTCACCGGCTACTGGCCCTCCAACAACGTGCTCGCGCTCGGACTCGTCGTCGGCGGTGTCGTCGTGTTCGGCGGGCTGTACCTGCTCGAACACCGACGCGCCCCCCGCGCCCCGGCCCGCACCCACCGACCCTCCGTTCCCGCAGCGACCGCCTGACCCCGTCGGGCACCGGTCCGACGAACCGCAGTCCCGACGAAGTGCCGACAAGGAGGATTCGAGATGCCTGATGTGGTGTTCACCGTCGACCAGTCCAAGTCGATGCGCGACCAGGCGGTACCCGGGCACAACCGGTGGCACCCGGACGTGCCCGCCGCGGTCACCGTCCGGCCGGGGCAGCAGATCCGCGTCGAGTGCCGTGAGTGGACCGACGGCCAGATCGGCAACAACGACTCGGCCGACGACGTGCGCGACGTCGACCTGACCCGCGCGCACATGCTCAGCGGCCCGATCGCCGTGGAGGGCGCCGAGCCTGGTGACCTGCTCGTCGTCGACATCCTCGACCTGGGCCCGGTCCAGGCTCCGCAGGAGTACGGCGACGCCCCCGGCCAGGGCTGGGGCTACACGGGGGTCTTCGCGAAGGCCAACGGCGGCGGCTTCCTCACCGACTACTTCCCCGACGCGTACAAGGCGATCTGGGACTTCTCCGGTCAGGTGGCCACCTCCCGGCACCTGCCCGGGATCCGCTACACCGGCATCACGCACCCCGGGCTGTTCGGCACCGCGCCCTCGGCCGAGCTGCTGGAACGCTGGAACACCCGCGAGCGCGCGTTGATCGCAACCGATCCGGAGCGCGTCCCGCCGCTCGCACTCCCGCCACTGGAGGCGAACACGCTGGGTGGGACAGCGAGCGGTTCGGTGGCCGAGGCGATCGCCCGCGACGGTGCCCGCACCGTTCCCGCACGGGAGAACGGGGGCAACCACGACATCAAGAACCTCACGCGGGGCTCGCGGGTCTTCTACCCGGTACACGTTCCAGGCGCGAAGCTGTCGGGCGGGGACCTGCACTTCAGCCAGGGTGACGGCGAGATCACCTTCTGCGGCGCGATCGAGATGGGCGGCTTCATCGACTTCCACCTCGACCTGATCAAGGGCGGGATGGAGACCTACGGGGTCACGACGAACCCGGTGTTCATGCCGGGCAACGTGGAACCCCGGTACTCGGAGTTCCTGACCTTCATCGGGTTGTCCGTGGACCGCGAGACCGACGAGAACTACTACCTCGACGCGACCGTCGCCTACCGCCGCGCGTGCCTCAACGCGGTCGAGTACCTGAAGAAGTTCGGGTACTCCGGCGAGCAGGCGTACCTGCTGCTCGGCTCGGCGCCGATCGAGGGCCGCATCAGCGGCATCGTCGACATCCCGAACGCCTGCTGCTCGCTCTACCTGCCCACCGCGATCTTCGACTTCGATGTGAAGCCGTCGTCGGCCGGACCGACGATGCAGGACAGGGGGCAGTGTGCCGTGACGTCGTGACCGTCAGGCCGCACGGCGCGCACTGACCGTGATCCGCGCGCCGCGGCAGGTGCGCGGGTCACTCGCGCCGACCCGAGGCTGTACGGCGGGCACCGTCGGCCGGGCCGTGACGGTGACCGACCTGCCGCAGTTCCAGCATCTCGGGTCGGGCTCCGGATCTCTGCCCTCGACCTCGCAGGAGCGGCAGAACCAATGCGTGACGACCAGGAAGGACATGGCCGACTCCCTTCGGGCCGCGGGCGGGAGTCCGCAGCTCGCCAACGTCGACGAGCGAAGGTTATGGTGCGGTCACGGCCGGCGCCGAAGGGGAGGTATCGCGGTGACGGACGACACTCCGGACCAGCTGCCCGTCCACCCGAAGCACCGTGCGTACGACCGCTTCGGAAAGGAAGCGCTGCACGCCGCCCACGGCATCACCCGCGCGCTCGCCGAAGCGGGCGTGGACGACGACGGCGTCGTCGTGCTGCGCACCGACGGGAAGCGGCACAGCTTCGTCGAGCTCGAGGTCCTCATCGACAGCGCGCTCGCGGAGGACGCGGCCGCCGAGGAGGACCCGGCCGGAGCACCTGAGCCCCGGTCCCGCTGACAGACCCGTGTGCTCCGGCCGCCCGGCTCCGCCGGGATGTGTCGGCTGCGGTGGAAATCGCCGACGCCTCGAGCGCCGCGGAGACGGCGCCGCCGCGCGCGTCAGCGGTAGCAGTACGAGTCCGAGGAGGCGTCCCCGCCCTGCAGCCGGATCTGGTGCACGCGCAGCCCCCGGAACTCCTCGCCCTTCGGGAAGAAGCGCTCGTCGACGCTCAGCCCGCCGCCGCCCGGCTCCGCGTCGAGCTTCGCCATCCAGGCGCCGACGCCGTCGGGATAGAACTGGTCGTCCCAGGACCCGTAGAGCGAGTTGGTGAAGTAGACGCGCCTGCCGTCCCGGCTGACCTCGACCATCTGCGGGCCGCCGGCCAACGGCACGTCCGGCCGGGCCGGGTGCGAGGTGCGCTCGACGATGCCCCCCATGCGCACCGACCCCGACTCCACGGGATGCGCCGGGTCGGAGACGTCGAACTGCTTCAGCTCCCCGGTGCCCCAACAGGACACGTAGAGGAACCGGTCGTCGACCGAGAGGTCGATGTCGGTGACCAGGGGCGGCACGGCCGAGAACGGCTTCAGCGCCGGCGGAAGCCGATCGGGGTCCGCGGGCTCCGCCGGGATGGTGACGACCTTCTCCGCCTTCCACTCGTCGCCGTCGTGGAACCACCGCCACACGGAGGCGGACAGGTCCTCGGTGGAGATCACCACGCCGACGAAGCCCCACGCCGCGTCCGGATCGTGCGACGGGCGGACCTCGAGGGGCATCTGGTACTGGGAGCCGAGGTCGACACGCTGCTGGTGGCGGCCCTGCTCGAGGTCCCAGAAATGCAGGGCGTGGCCGTACTCTCCGCCGAGCAGGAGCTCCGGAACCAGGCCGTCCTCGATCATCGAGGGGCTGCCCCACTCGCTCGAGACCAGCACGTTCCGGTTCAGGTGCCACCATGCGTCGTAGTGCAGGTGCTGCGGGCCCCGGTCGGTCTCCCAGGCGCGCAGCACCTCGAAGGTGCCGTGGTCGAGCAGCGCCACCCCGCCGGGCCCGTCGTCGTCGCCCTCCGGGCCGCCGATGCAGGTCAGGAACACCCCGTCCGGCCCGCAATGCATCGTGTGCGGCCGCGAGTAGCCGGCGTTCTCGGAGAGCGACTTGCCGGAGACGGTCTTGACCAGCGACGGGTTCCGCGGATCCGGCACGGTGTCGAGGACGTAGATGTTCGAGGAGCGCAGCCCGGGCACGAGCAGGTAGCGCCGGGCAAGGCCGTTCATGTCGTGGCCCTCGTGCTTGAGCGCGCTCGAGCAGGCATTCCAGCCGAAGTGGTGCAGCTCGTCGCCCATGCCGGGAACGTCCGTCCAGCCGACCACCCGGCCGTAGGTCCCGGAGTCCGGGTTCACGTCGACGACCGTCATCGCGTCGTGGCGCCGGGCGGCCCGGTCGAACGCCACGACGTAGGCCAGCTCCTCGGGCGGCGCGGCGGCCGCCTCGGCGGCCGAGCGGTAGAACGTCGGGTCGATCCTGGGCTCACTCACGACGACCTCCCTGTCGCACGTCGGCCGTGCGAGTCCGGCGACGGGGACGGGAGGCGGCCCGAGACGGTGCCGCATGGTCCTGTGTCCCGATCCGGAGGACTCGACACGACCGGTCGCCGCCGCCCCTCGACGGACGCCCGGAGGAGCCGCCCACCATTCCGTAGGCGGTGGTGGCAGGTCAAGGTGCGGACGGCGGTACCGGTGAGGACGCACACCATCAGGTGCCCGCGCGTCGTGCACGACTCCCGCGGTGACTTCGGTGATCAGGAGCTGTCCCCGGGCGCCGGCCGCGGGGACGTCGGCCGAAGGTAAACCCTTCCGCACCCGGGGGAGGTCTTGCCGCATCAGGGGGAGAGCACCATCGCTTCACGAAGGCCTCGGCCTCACTCTTCACGCGTCGCCTCCGCATGACCGCGGACGGCGACCGACCTTGAGGAGGAGCCATGAGACATCCTCTGTCAACCTTCCGGTCAGGCAGCTCGTCCGAGGGCCCGGTTGCGGTTGGCGACGTGGACGGCCTCGTCGTAGAGGACGCTTCTGTTCAGGCAGTGCCAGAGGATTTCCAGCCAACGGTTCCCGAGGGCCCGCAGGGCGTTGTGGTGGGTCTTTCCGGCGGCGATCTTCCCGTCGTAGAACTCTCGTGCCCAGCCGCTTCTGGTCAGGCTGGAGAATGCCCACCGATTGACGGCGTCGCCGAGGTGGCGATTGTGGGCCAGACGGCGGGCGACGACGAAGTCGTGTTTGCCGGATCGGCGGGTCACCGGAGCTTGACCGGCGTAGCACTGCAGACCGTTCGGGGTGTCGAACTGGTCGAAGTGCTCGCCGATCTCACCGGCGACCCGAGCTGCGAGGCGGTCTCCCAGGCCGGGGAAGCTCAGGTAGATGTCCCCGCCTGGGAAGGCGTTCCCCGGGTCTGGGTCCTTCACGGTGTGATCGGCGCCGGTGCGGCGCCCACCGAGCAGCAACTCGCCCATCCGCTGTTCCCAGCCGCGGCGGGCCTCGTGCAGGGCCAGCAGTTGGACCGCGGTGAGCCGGATCCCGGCGGCTTTGGCCCGGACCAGGTAGTCGCGCGTGGGCAACGACGGCGCGGCCAGAGCAGCGGTGACATGGTCGGCGAACCGACCAGGCCAACCGTGGCGGCCCGCTCGGGCGAAGGCCTCCAACTCCTCGTGGGACGCGGCGGCGAGCTCGGCCTGGGTGGGCCAGCGCTCCAACAGCCGCAGCACCGTCGGCGCGCCCAGGTCCTTCCCTGCCACGACGAGCGCGGCGGGATAGGTGGTCTGCAGGTCGGCGCGGAGTCGGTTGAGCAGGCGGCGTTGGTCGCGGGCGGCGCGCTCGTCGTCGCGGCCGATCGCACGCAGCTCACCACCGATCTCCCCATGCGGGACCAGGGTCTTGAGCACGGCGTGGCGGTCGAGGGCGAGCAGGCAGCAGATCCGGGCGTCCTCGGTGTCGTCCTTCTTCCGCGCCGGGCCACGGCGTCGAGCCACCAGGTCCGGGTTGACCGGCAGCACGGTGAACCCGGCGTCGACGAGTGCCTCGACCAGCAGGCCGTGGCGGGTCTCGATGACCACCCGCACCTCGGCCGGGTCGGGTTCCAGCCGCAGGGCGCGTTCGATCAGGGCGGCGACCCCGTCCGGGCCGTGCGGAATCCGGAACTGCTCGATCACTCCCTTCTCCAGCGTGCCGAGGGCGATGTCGTGGAACTCCTCGGCCCAGTCGATACCGATTCCCAGCACTGCACGCTCTCCCTCCGACGCCGACATTCTGCTCGGCGGACCGGGAAGGTGCTGCGTCGTGCTGATGAATCAGTCCTCGCGGGACGACATCCTCAAAGGCGTCCGACCTTCGCCGGGGCCCGGCAGGGGCGCCGTCTCATCGAAGTCCTCGCGGGACGAGCAACCGAAGCGCTCCCTGCCGGGATCCACCGTGCGAAAGGAAGGTAGAGCCATCAGC
>NZ_JAODNI010000116.1 GCF_025465255.1 Pseudonocardia sp. | reverse complement strand
GTGGTGGGCGATACAAGGATTGAACTTGTGACCTCTTCCGTGTCAAGGAAGCGCTCTCCCACTGAGCTAATCGCCCGAGGCGGAGGCGGGAATCGAACCCGCGTACAGGGCTTTGCAGGCCCTTGCCTAAGCCACTCGGCCACTCCGCCCGAGTCCCCGGATGGCGTCTCGGGGAGTCAGAGCCTGGAGGACCAGGCGAAAGCACAAGGTTTCCTCCGAGCGGACGACGGGATTCGAACCCGCGACCCTCACCTTGGCAAGGTGATGCGCTACCAGCTGCGCTACGTCCGCATGTGCACCGGTGTTTCGCGGTGCTGGCCGCACCTGCTCGGTGCGACATGGAGAACATTAGCAGGGCTTCCGGGGGGTTCAAAACCGGCCCCCTTGTTGTCCCGAAAACGCCCTCCGACCTGCGCTTTCGGGCCGCCGTAGCGGCCCGTCGGCAGGCCCGGCCCGGTTAGTCCCGGGCTCGGTCGGTCTCGTCCAGCAGGGTCGACAGCGCGTCGTCGAAGTCGAGCCAGGAGTACTCCGTCGTCGGGGGGACGACGTCGAAGGTGCGCTCCAGGAACTCCGACAGCGTCGCGGCACACGTGGTGAACACCGCGTGCCCGGACGGGGAGGTGAGCTCCAGTTCGACCCGGGTCTCGTCATGGAGGAGCGGCTGCACTCGCACGTCGCCGGTGCCCGCCGGGCCGAGCAGGCCGTCCGCGAGCAGGTCCCGGGCGAAGACCCAGTCGACCGCGCTGCCGTGCCCCGTCCGGAACGACGCCTGCACCGCGTACGGGTCCCGGCTGGAGTATGAAAGCTCCACCTTGACGGGCACGACCGGCGCGTCGGGGGCGATCAGTTCGAACATCGCCGTTGAGCAGATGAACTCGTCGCGCATCCTCAAGTCCCTCTTTCTGGTCCTTCGTGGTCCGTCGTGCTGAAAAACGAGCGTGTCGCGAAGATGTGACGGGTCGGGGGACGAACTCAGCCCGGTGGACGCGTGGCGGTCACCCGGACGGGTGTATGTGCGTTCCACCCCGCGCCGGGCCGACCAGGGCGGACGAGCGGACGGGCCCGGGAATGTGAGCCACATATCTGGAGGACGTCTAGGCTGAACCGGTCGTTGCTCCGCAGCGAAGAAGAGACGTGAGGATCCCGCTGGTGGCCGAAGTCGCCGAACCGGCCGACGCCTCGGATCGCTCCCGACGGGGTCCGAACCGGCCGAGCAGTACCCGCCGGCACGATCCGGCGGACGAGCAACTGGTCCGTCGCGTCGTCGAGGGCGACCAGACCGCCCTCGGGGATGTGTACGACCGGTTCGGTCGTCCGGCCTTCTCCCTGGCCCGCCGCATCTGCGCGGACGACGGGATCGCCGAGGACGTCGTCCAGGAGGTGTTCCTCGCCTTCTGGAAGGACCCGGGCAGGTTCGATCCCGCCCGGGGCGCGTTCGGCACCTGGCTGCTGACGCTCGTGCACCACAAGTCGGTCGACGCCGTCCGGCGCGAGAGCACGATCCGCCGCCGGACCGTGCCCGCCGCCGAGGACGGGGAGGAGTGGTCGGCCCCG
The DNA here is from genome assembly GCF_025465255.1 of Pseudonocardia sp. Lineage (GTDB taxonomy): Bacteria > Actinomycetota > Actinomycetes > Mycobacteriales > Pseudonocardiaceae > Pseudonocardia. The sequence goes on along the minus strand of NZ_JAODNI010000116.1, from coordinate 2,048 downwards.
CCCGGCCCCGGTGCCGACCAGACCGCGCTCGGCTCCGTCGTCGCCGGGCAGGTGCGGGACGCGCTCGGCCGGCTGCCGGCCGAGCAGCGGCAGGCCCTCGCGCTCGCCTACTACGGCGGCTACACGCAACGGGAGGTGGCCGCGCTGACCGGTGTCCCCCTCGGCACGGTCAAGTCCCGGATGTTCACCGGCCTCTCCCGGCTGCGCAACGTCCTCGGTCCGCTCGTCGGCGAGTTCGCCGCAGATATCTCCGGAGGTGCCAGGTGAACCCCTCGCACGCCCGCGAGTGCCCGATGGCGGAGCAGTCCGTCGGCTGGGTCCTGCACGCGCTCGAGCCGGACGAGGAGATCGAGGTGATCGGGCACCTGCCCACCTGCCCGATCTGCCGCACGGTCGTCCGGGAGACCGAGGAGAGCCTGTTCGGGCTCGGTGCGGCCGTCGAGCAGGTGGACCCGCCCGCCGGGCTGCGCGACCGCATCCTCGACGCCGCGGCGCAGACCCCGCAGGTGGCGCCCACCCCGGCGGCCGCCGAACTTCCGCGCGAGACGGCCGAGAACCGGGTGCCGGTCGCTCCGCTCCGTCGCACCCCGTCGAGCGGCCCCGGTCGTGATCCGGGCAGGCGCGGCGGGGGATGGCTCCGCACGCCCCGCCGGAAGCTGGCGGCCGCGGCGGTGGCGCTCGCCCTCGTCGTCGGGATCGGCGGGCTGGGCACCTACGCGGCCCAGCTCCGCAGCGAACGGGACCAGACGACCGTCCAGGCGCAGAGCATCGTGGACATGGTCAGCCAGTTCGACCGGCCGGGTACCCGGCACGCGTTCCTCACCCCGCAGGGCCAGACGCAGCCGGTCGCGGCCGTGATGGTCAACGGGGCCGAGCGTCAGGTGATGACGGTGGGGCTCGCGGCGAACGCGAGCGACCGCATCTACGTCCTCTGGGGGCTCGCGCACGCGAACACCCCGCCGCAGGCCGTCGGAACCTTCGACGTCACCGCCGACCTCGACGGCCCGCAATCCGTAGGATCGGGCACGGATGGCGGGTTCGCCCTGTATGCGATCTCCCTCGAGCCCGGCCGGACCGCTCCGGCCTCGCCATCCGCTGTGGTCGCGAGTGGGCAGGTGGAGACCTGAGCGAGACGGACGAGACACAGTCGGCCCTCGGGCGATTCGGCGACCGGATCACCGGGTTCCGTGATCGCATCGCGGAGAAGCCCGGACAGCTGCGCATCTACCGCATCGTCGTGGGCGTGATCGGCACGCTCGTGCTCGCCGGCGGCATCGTCGCCATCCCGTACCCGGGGCCCGGCTGGCTGATCGTCTTCGCGGGCCTCGCGATCCTCGGATCCGAGTTCATGTGGGCCAAGCGCGTCCTCCGATTCGCCCGTGGCAAGTACGATGCCTGGACGGACTGGCTCGGCCGGCAGAACCTGTTCGTGAAGCTCCTCGTGCTGACCGCGACCGGGCTGATCGTCCTGGCGACGCTGTGGCTGCTCAACGCGTTGTACCTGGTGGCAGGCTGGGTCGGGCTGGATGGGTGGACCTGGTTGAAGAGCCCGATCCTGGGGTGATGTAGTGTTCTCCACGGCAGCGGGCGATTAGCTCAGGGGGAGAGCGCTTCGTTCACACCGAAGAGGTCACTGGTTCGATCCCAGTATCGCCCACTCGCCGAAGGCCCTGGTCAGCCGCTTAACCGCGGATCTGAGACCAGGGCCTTCGTCATGTTCGGGGTCGGAAAAGCATCAGAAAGGCATCACGCGGTCCGCGGGGCATCGCCGTCGTCGTCTGCGTCATCGTCGGCCGGGTCGTCGTCGTCGAGTGCCCGGAGGATGCGGTCGGAGTTGTTGATCCGGCGGGTGTAGAGGTCGAGCGTCGTGGACGAGCGTTCGTGGCCCATCACCCGCTGCACCATGTTCGGCGGGACGCCGTCGTCGACGCGCCAGGTGGCGTAGGAGTGCCGGAGGTCGTGGAACCGCAGCCCGCCCGCCTGCTCCCGGGCGACCGTCTTGATCGCGGCGGCCCGAGTCGCGAACAACTCGCGGTGAGGACGGCCGT
>NZ_JAODNI010000213.1 GCF_025465255.1 Pseudonocardia sp. | reverse complement strand
GCCGTGCTGGAGAACCCGGGGTAGAAGAGGCTTCCGAACACGAGCGCCGCGGCGGTGCCGAAGATGTAGTAGTCGTACCACTCGATCGACGTGCCGATGAAGCTGGCCGCGAAGAGGCCCTTCTTGGACGGGGCGCGGGTGGAGCTGGGTGTGGCCACGGTTGCGTACTCCTCTGGACGCCGGGGGCGGAGCTGCGTGCGACCGCACGGGTGGGGGGCTCACGCCTGTAGGAATGCAAGCCGGTCGGCGCCGCGAAGTCGTGAGCGTGCGGACCCGCCCCGGGCCCGTCTTCGGTCGCGCCCGGACTACGTCATGTGTCCCGTCCGGGCGACGGACCTCCTCTCAGCCGAGCGAACGGGTCTCCGCCGTGATCGGCACCTCGAGCAGCCGGGGCCCCCGCTGCGCCGACGTGCACGCGAGCGCCGCAGTCAGCTGCTCGGCACTGGTGATCCGCTCCGCGGGCAGGCCGTAGCCGGCCGCGATCTGCACCGCGTCGAGGCCGGGCAGGTCCAGCCCGGGGGCGTCGGCCACCCCGAGCTGCGCGACAAAGCTGCGCAACGCGCCGTAACCGCCGTTGCGCAGCACGACGAACGTGACGGGCAGGCCGAGCTGCACGGCCGTCCACAGGCCGGCCACGCCGTACTGCAGCGCCCCGTCGCCCAGAACGGCGACGACCGGCCGGTGCGGGTCGGCCAGCGCCACGCCCACCGCCGCGGGCAGCCCGAAGCCCAGCCCACCGGCGGCCGGGAAGAACAGGCTGCGCGGCCGGTCGAGGTCCAGGTGCGCCCAGAACTGCGTCGTGTTCGACGTCGACTCGTTGACCAGGCGGACCTCCGGCGGGAGCACCCGGGCCATCTCCGCGAACACCGCGTCGGCGGGGAAGGGCGCTTCCCCCGGCGCGGGCACGGCTGGGCGTTCCCGGGACGGGACGGCGACGCGGGAGGAAGCAGCGGGGAGCGCGTCGAGCAGCTGGCCGACGACGGCCGCGACGTCCGCGACCACGGCGTCCCCGAAGGCCGCCCGCGCCGCAGCCTGCGGGTCGGCGCCGACGGCGACCAGCTCCGTCCCGGCCGGCAGCCAGGGACCCGGGCGGTAGGCGTGGTAGCGGAAGACCGGGGCGCCGAGGACGAGCACGAGGTCGTGGCCGGCCAGGTGCTCGCTGACGCCGGCGATGCTCGGCGGCAGCACGCCCTGCCACAGCAGGTGCCGGGTGGGGAACGGGCACCGGGGCGGGGTGGGCGCGGTCCACACCGGGGCCTGCAGCCGCTCGGCCAGCTCGACGACGAGGGCGAAGGAGCGCTCGTCGTCCGCCTCCGGTCCCACCACCAGCGCCGGGGAGGAGGCGCCCTGCAGCCGGCCGGCGAGCTCGGCGACGAGGTCGGGGGTGGCCGCGCCGGCGGCGCGTACCCGCCGCCCGGCCAGGTGCGCCACCTCGTCGGCGTCCACGTCCTTCGCCCAGTCGTCCAGCGGCAGGGACACGAACACCGGGCCGGCCGGCGGGAGCGTGGCCAGGTGAAAGGCCTCCGACAGCGCCCGCGGCACGTCCTGGGCCCGGGCCGGCTCGAACGCCCACTTCACCTGCGGCTCGGGCAGCCGGGTCATCGCCGGCTCGGCCAGGACGGACCCCAGCCCGATCATCGCGCGGGCCTGCTGCCCTGCGGTCACGACCAGCGGCGTGTGCGAGGCGCGGGCGTTGGCGAGGTTGCCCATCGCGTTGCCCAACCCGGCTGCCGAGTGCAGGTTGACCAGCGCAGGGCGGCCCGTGGCCTGCGCGTAGCCGTCGGCCATCGCCAGGACCGCGCCCTCGTGCAGCCCGAGGACGTACCGGAAGTCCCCCGGGAATCCGTCGAGGAAGGGCAGCTCGTTCGAGCCGGGGTTGCCGAAGACGGTGGTGAGGCCCCAGGCGCGGAGCAGGTCGTAGGTGGTCTCGCGAACAGTGGGCACGGCGTTCTCCTGCGGACGTCCTCGAACCCGGCGGCGGATCCCGGCCCGGGCGACGGGGCCGGACGCTAGCCGCCCGGACACGCCGTCCGAAGGGCGCAGGAGAACAATCGGGGACAACTACGTCAGATGTCGCGGTCCGGCCCTCCGGATCACGCCGAGTGCACCGGGTCCGATGCCCCGGGAGCCGAAGCGGCATCCGACCTACCGTCACCGGGCACTCCTTGTGGAAACCGGTTCCGCGGCCCCCGCGACGACCCCCGAGGAACAGACGATGGTGTCTTCAGACCAGCTGCCCGAGATCAGAACCGATCTCTTCGTCGACGGTGAGGTCCGCAGCGCCGACGACGCGCTGCAGGTGATCGACCCGGCCGACGGGGTCTCCGTGGTCGGCTACGCCGCGGCCGCGACCGCCAAGCAGGCCGAGTCCGCCGTGGCCGCGGCCCACCGGGCGTTCCCGGCCTGGGCCGCCCGCACCCCGCAGGAGCGGGCCGCGCTGCTGACCGCGGCGCTCGCTCCCCTGGAGGCCGACCGCCCGGCGACGGCGGAGGTGCTCACCCGCGAGAACGGCAAGATCCGGATGGAGTCCTTCGTCGACTCCATCGTGTTCGCGCACCGCTTCGCGCTGGCCGCCGGCCTGGCCGACGAGCTCGAGCACGTGACGCACCTGCCGGCACCGCCCTACCGGACCGAGATCTCCCACCTGCCCCTGGGCGTCGTGACGATCATCGTGCCGTTCAACTGGCCACTGGCGATCCTGGCCGCCTCGCTGCCGCAGGCGCTGCTGGCCGGCAACACCGTCGTGGTCAAGCCGCCGCCGACCGCCCCGCTGGCCACCGTCCGCACCGTGGCGTTCGTGGCCCAGGCGCTGCCCCCCGGCGTGCTCAACGTCGTCACCGGCACCGACGCGGAGATCGGCGCGGCGCTGATCCAGGACGACCGGGTCAAGAAGGTCTGCTTCACCGGCAGCGTCGGCGGCGGCAAGCGGATCATGTCCATGGCCGCCGAGTCGCTGACCCGGGTGGCGCTGGAGCTGGGCGGCAACGACCCGGCGATCGTGCTGGCCGACGCCGACCTCGGCCCCGAGGCGCTGCAGCGCCTGTTCACCGGGACCTTCGACTCCACCGGTCAGATCTGCATGGCGACCAAGCGCCTCTACGTGCACCGCACGCGCTACGACGAGGTGGTCGAGGGCCTCTCCGGGATCCTCGCCGCGACCCGGCTGGGCCACGGCCTGGACGAGGGCGTGACCATGGGCCCACTACACAGCCGGCGGCAGCGGGAGTACGTGCAGGAGCTCACCGCCCAGGCGCGCGAGTCCGGTGCCGAGGTCCGCGAGTTCGGGGAGGCCGCCGAGGGCGCCGACATCTCCCGCGGCAACTTCCTCCGGCCGTCCCTGGTGCTCGACCCGGCCGACGACGCCCGCGTCGTGGTCGAGGAGCAGTTCGGCCCGACCCTGCCGGTCCTGCCCTTCGACGACGAGGACGACGCCGTCGCGCGCGCCAACGACACCTGGTCGGGTCTGTGCTCCTCGGTGTGGACGCAGGATCTCGACCGAGCTGCCGTCCTGGCCGCACGGCTGCGGACCGGCTACACCTTCGTCAACGCCCACGGCGCCGCGCACCTCGACGAGCGGGCCCCGTTCGGCGGCTTCGACCACAGCGGTATGGGCCGCGAAATGGGCATCGAGGGCGTCCGCGAGTTCATGGACACGCACGCGGTCGGCTTCCCCGTCTAACGCACCGCCGCGTCGTACGGCGGGCTCGACGCGCCCTCGGTAGCCGACCCGGAGCGCCCTCGCAGGGCAGCGGCAGGCCTGTCACGACCCGTTCGGGAACGCACTCGGTGTCGCGAGGGGCGGCGGTCACGGGACGAGCCCCGACGCCACCGGCAAGGCGGCCGGACCCGCGTCCCCCGAAGCGGGTTTGACAGGGAGCTGAGGGGCGATTCCTCCCGGGCCGCCGGCCGGCGTGCGGACCCACGAGGAGGTACTCACCGATGATCGCCAAGGAGCCGTCCGAGATCGCCGAGGCCGCGGTCGAGAGCGGCGTGAAGAAGGCACATGTGCGATGGGACAAGGTCCTCGTCGGGTCGTTCCTGGCCGGCGCCTACATCGCGTTCGGCGGGATGGTCGCCATCACGGTCTCGTCGGGGCTGGATCCCAAGACCTGGGGGACGCTCCCGACCCTGTTCATGGGGGCGGCGTTCACGCTCGGGCTGGTGCTGGTGGTGATCGCGGGCTCCCAGCTGGCCACCGGGAACATGATGCTCGTGCCCATGGGCGCGATGCAGGGCCGGCTCACGCTCGGAGAGGTCGGACGCAACCTCAGCCTCGTCCTGGTCGGGAACCTGCTGGGTGCGCTGTTCGTCGCGTACTTCCTCGCGATCAAGACCGGGGTGATCGGAAGTGTCAGCAGTGCGGCGGGGACCCCCGCGGCGCTCACCTACGAGCGGCTGGCGGGCATCGCCGATGCCAAGGGCCTGCACGAGAGCGCCTGGCAGATCTTCCTGCGCGGAGTGGGCTGCAACTGGCTGGTCTGCCTCGGGGTGTGGCTGTCGCTGGCCTCGGAGGCGGTGTCCGGCAAGATCCTCGGGATCTTCTTCCCCATCATGGCCTTCGTCGCCATGGGCTTCGACCACGTCGTGGCCAACATGTTCTTCCTGCCCGCCGCCATCTTCGCCGGGGTCCCGGACCTGGGGTGGGACGACACCCTGCGCAACTGGGCGCTGGCGTTCCTGGGCAATCTCGTCGGCGCCGTCGTGTTCGTCGCGACCTCGTACTGGTACCTGTTCCTGCGCCTTCCTGCGCCGCGATCCCGCGGACGAGCCCTCGGAGGAGCGGCGATGAGGAGAGGGCCCGGCGAGCGCCGCCGACCGAAGCCCTCCGCGCCGCCCGGGCCCTCGTCGACGAGTCCGCCCGCGTGTCAGCAGCAGCGGGCCCTCGGGTTCGCCTCCCGCTCGTCCATTCTGCGCCGTTCGAAGTCGCGGCGGGACGGAACCGGGGCGTCGGGATGGTGCCGCCGCGCATGCGCGACGTACCGGTCGTAGTCGGCCTCGCCGGACACCTCCCGGAGATACCAGCGGATGCCCTCGACCGCTCGTCTCACGTTCATTGCGATCGCCTCCCGGTCTCGACGGGCTCCCGTCGATCCTCCCCCCCGCCGCCGCGCAGGCCACTCGGGGCGGTGATCAGCGACTCGGTGTGGGGCACCTCCGTGGTGGGCAGCGGCTCCGGGGAGCGCAGGGCCCGAATCCACACCCGCGCCGCGTCGGCGAGGACGATCACGACGAGGAGGGCGAAGAAGGCGGCCAGAACGCCGTCGACGGTCGAGTTCGTCACCACGGCCCGCATGTCCTCCAGGCTCTTGGCCGGAGCCAGCACCCGGCCGGCGTCGAGAGCCTCCTGGTACCGAGCCCGTTGGGCGAAGAAACCCAGGGTCGGCGAGTCGGAGAACACCTTCTGCCAGCTCGCCGTCAACGTGACCGTCGCATCCCAGATGAGCGGGATACCGGTCACCCAGGCGTACTTCGCCTTCCCGGCCTTGATCAGCAACGTCGTGCACACGGCCAGCGCGATGGCCGCGAGCAGCTGGTTCGCGATCCCGAACAGCGGGAACAGCTGATTGATACCACCGAGCGGGTTGGTGACCCCGGTGTAGAGGAAGTAACCCCATGCTCCGACGACCACGGCGCTGGTGGCCCACACCCCCGGCTTCCAGCTCACGTCGCGCATCGGCTTGTAGACGTTGCCGAGGGTGTCCTGCAACATGAAGCGCCCCACCCGGGTGCCGGCGTCGATCGTGGTCAGGATGAACAGCGCTTCGAACATGATCGCGAAGTGGTACCAGAACGCGCGCAGCGCCTCGCCGCCGAAGATCTCGGAGAAGATCTGCGACATGCCGATCGCGAGCGTCGGCGCGCCGCCGGTACGCCCGACCAGGGTGGGCTCCTGCACCCCCGCCGCGGCCGCCGTCAACTGCTCCGGGGTGATGGTGAAGCCGAGGTTGGCCACCGCCTGCGAGGCCGACTCGACGGTGCCGCCGAGCAGCCCGGCGGGTGCGTTCATCGCGTAGTACAGGCCGGGGTCGATGATGCAGGCGGCGATCAGGGCCATGACGGCGACGAAGGACTCCATGAGCATCCCGCCGTAGCCGATGAACCGGACCTGGCTCTCCTTCTGGATCATCTTCGGCGTCGTGCCGGAGCTGATCAGGGAGTGGAACCCGGACAAGGCGCCGCAGGCGATCGTGATGAACAGGAAGGGGAAGAGGGAGCCGGCGAACACCGGACCGCGCCCGTTCAGGGCGAAGTCGGTGACCGGCGCCGCCTGCAGGACCGGAGCGGTCACCAGCACGGCGACCGCGAGCAACACGATCACGCCGACCTTCATGAAGGTGGACAGGTAGTCCCGCGGTGCCAGCAGCATCCACACGGGGAGCACGGACGCGAGGAATCCGTAGATCACGAGGCAGAAGACGAGTGTCTCGGGGCTCAGCGTGAAGGCGTCGCTCCACGGGGATTCCGCGACCCACCCGCCACCGATGATCGCGAGGAGCAGCAGCGCCACACCGATGACCGTCGTCTCGATCACCCTGCCGGGCCGCAGCGTCCGCAGATAGAAGCCCATGAACAGGGCGATGGGGATCGTCATCGCGATCGAGAAGGTGCCCCAGGGCGAGTCGGCGAGGGCGTTGACCACGACCAGGGCGAGCACCGCGAGGAGAATGATCATGATGCTGAAGACCCCGACGAGCGCCGCCACCCCGCCGACGACGCCGATCTCCTCGCGGGCCATCTGGCCCAGGCTCTTGCCGTTGCGGCGCATCGAGAAGAAGAGCGTGACCATGTCCTGTACGGCCCCGGCGAAGATCGCGCCGACGACGATCCAGATCGTCCCGGGCAGGTAGCCCATCTGAGCCGCGAGTACAGGTCCGACGAGCGGTCCTGCGCCGGCGATGGCGGCGAAGTGATGGCCGTAGAGAACGCGCCGGTCGGTGGGGGTGAAGTCGACGCCGTTGTCGAGCCGTTCGGCCGGCGTCGCCCGGGTGTCATCCACCTCCAGCACACGCCTGGTGATGAAGCGGGCATAGAACCGGTAACCGATCGCATAGGAACCGAGGGCGGCTGCCAGCAGCCAGATCGCCGAGATCCGCTCACCCCGGGACAGCGCCAACACACCCCATCCGACCGCCGCGACGAGCGAGACAGCGGTCCAGACGGCGACCTGCTTGGGCGTGAAACGCCGCCGGTCGGTGGTCGGCGGCTCCGGATTCCGGGACGACATGTCCGAGACGGCCATGGCCTACCTCCTACGCGCGGTCCACTTCGACATGCCCATTGCGGCCGGTTCCCGGACCCGGCGCGGCGTCCTCCGACGCCGGGCTGTCCAGGACTCGGCCGAATGCCCCGATCCTCGCAGGTGCTTCGGGTCAGTGCCAGTGATCCGGCCATCCAGACCCGTCCTCGAGCGTTCCGGCCGCCGCCGATGCAGGACCTGCGG
>NZ_JAODNI010000212.1 GCF_025465255.1 Pseudonocardia sp. | reverse complement strand
GGCGCCGACGGCGGCGGCTCGGCCACCCACACCAGCGCGGCGAGGTAGCGCCCGCAGTACGGGCAGAACGGCCCGGCGCCCGGCGGCGGGGTGCGCCCGCAGCGCGAGCAGGCCGGCAGGCGGGCTGCTCCGGGCGGGTTCGGGCCGGACATGGCGGGGGTCAGACGATCTCGGGGGTGCGGCCCTCGTCCGCCACGACCTCACGGCCCTGACCGGCCCAGGCCTGCATCCCGCCGTCGACGTTCACCGCGGGGTAGCCCTGGCCGGTGAGGTAGGCGACCACGCGGGCGGAGCGGCCGCCGGAGCGGCACACGACGTAGAGGGGCTCGGCGTCCGGGATCTCGGAGATCCGGGCGGTGAGCTCGGACATCGGCAGGTGGACAGACGTCGGCGCGCGGCCGGCGGCCCACTCGTCCGCCTCACGGACGTCGAGCAGCGCGGCGTCTGCGGGCAGGTCGGCCACGGTCACGGACGGGACAGCACTCATACCCCGATCCTGCCACGCGCCCCCGTCAGCCCGCCGTGAGCGCACGCCGGCCCCGAACGAGGGCTAGTGCGAGACCGCCTTCTCCGCGCCCGCGCCCGTCAGGGAGCGGACCTCCATCTCCGCGAACTTCTCCGCGTTGAACCGCTCCCGGCGCCCCACGAACGTCCCGACGATCCCGAGCAGGAACGACAGCGGGATCGAGACGATGCCCGGGTTCTCCAGCGGGAAGAAGTCGAAGCCGCCGTTCGGCAGGATCACGCTCTTCGGGCCGGACACGACCGGCGAGAAGACGATCAGCAGCACGCAGCTGGCCAGGCCGCCGTAGATGCTGAACAGCGCGCCCATGGTGTTGAACCGCTTCCAGAACAGCGAGTACAGCAGGGTCGGCAGGTTCGCCGACGCGGCGACGGCGAACGCGAGCGCCACGAGGAACGCGACGTTGATGCCGTTCACCAGGATCCCGCCGACGATCGCGACCACGCCGACGACCAGTGCCGTCATCCGCGCGACGCGCACCTCGTCCTGCGGCCTCGCCTCGCCCTTCTTGATCAGGTTGGCGTAGACGTCGTGTGCGAACGAGGCCGACGCCGTGATCGTCAGCCCGGCGACGACCGCCAGGATCGTGGCGAACGCGATCGCCGAGATCAGCCCGAGCAGCACCTCGCCGCCGAGCCGGAACGCCAGCAGCGGAGCGGCCGAGTTGACGCCGCCGGGGGCGGCGGCGATCGCCTCCGGCCCGACGAGCGCGGCGGCGCCGTAGCCCAGGACCAGCGTGAACAGGTAGAAGATGCCGATCAGCCAGATCGCCCAGACGACGGAGTTGCGGGCCTCCTTGGCCGTGGGCACCGTGTAGAAGCGCATCAGGATGTGCGGCAGCCCGGCGGTGCCGAGCACCAGCGCCAGGCCGAGCGAGATGAAGTCCAGCTTGTTCGTGTACTGCAGGCCCGGCGCGAGCAGCGCCTCGCCCTTCGGTGACGCGTCGACGGCCGCGCCGAGCAGCGCCGAGAAGTTCAGCCCGTACTTGCCGAGCACCCACGCGGTCATCACCGCGGCGCCGACGACCAGCAGCCCCGCCTTGATGATCTGGACGTACGTGGTGCCCTTCATCCCGCCGACCAGCACGTAGACGATCATCAGGACGCCGACGACCCCGATCACGATGCTCTGCCCGAGCCGGTTCGAGTTCGGGATCTGCAGCAGCAGGGCGATCAGGCCGCCGGCCCCCGCCATCTGCGCGAGCAGGTAGAAGAACGACACCACCAGGGTCGACGTCGCCGCCGCCGCCCGGACCGGACGCTGGCGCATCCGGAAGCTCAGGACGTCGCCCATCGTGAACTTGCCGGTGTTGCGCAGCAGCTCCGCGACCAGCAGCAGCGCGACCAGCCAGGCCACGAGGAAGCCGATCGAGTAGAGGAAGCCGTCGTAGCCGTTGACGGCGATCGCGCCCGCGATGCCGAGGAACGACGCCGCGGAGAGGTAGTCCCCGGAGATCGCGATGCCGTTCTGCGAGCCGGTGAAGGACCGGCCGGCGGCGTAGTAGTCCGACGCCGTGCGGTTGCTGCGGCTGGCCCGGTACACGAAGACCAGCGTGACCAGCACGAACGCGACGAAGATACCGATGTTGAGGCCGACGCTGCCGACCTGCTGCTGAGCCGCGGTCATCGGACCTGCCCCTCGATCTGGTGCCGGATGCGCTCGGCGGCCGGGTCGATGTGCCGGTTCGCGAACCGGACGTAGGCCGTGGTGATGGCGAACGTCGAGACGAACTGCAGCAGCCCGACGACCAGTCCGACGTTGACGTTGCCGAGCACCTTCGTCGCCATGAGCTCCGACGCGTAGGAGGCCAGCAGGACGTAGGCGAGGTACCAGACCAGGAAGGCAGCGCTCATCGGGAAGACGAAGCGGCGCAGCCTGCGGCGGAGGTCCGCGAACTCCGGGCCGGCCTGTACCCGTTCGTAGGCGGTGCCTGCCCTGCATTCCTCGGTGGTGCTCATGACGATCCCCGTTTCTCATGACGCGGGAACCCGGTGTGGCGGGTCCCACATGGCGAACGAGGGAACGGTCGCCCAGCCACGGCCGGGCGCGGGACGGTACCCGGATGGGCCTCGACCGGTCACGGAACGCTGCCGACGATCAGGCCGGACCCACGGACCGGTCGCCCGGTGCGGGCTCGTCGAGCTCCGCCCGGTCACGGTCCGAGATCGCGTCGCGGCCGCTCATCGCGTCGCGGCTGAGCCCGAGACGTTCCGGGGCGTGCAGGCGCAGCATGACCGCGTCGACGTCCGAGGGCCGCTCCCGCGCGGTCAGCAGGCTGACGACGATCATGGTCGCGAACGCGAGCGGCACGCTGACGATCGCGGGACGGTAGAGCAGGACGCCCAGCGGACCCGACTCCACGATCCCGGCGAGGCTCACGCCGACCGCGCCCGCCGAGACGACCCCGCCGGTCAGCAGCCCGGCGACGGCGCCCTTCGCCGTCAGGCCACGCCACCACACGCCGAGGACGAGCAGCGGGCAGAACGTCGACGCGGCGACGGCGAACGCGAGGGCGACGGTCTCGGAGAAGTCCAGCCTGGTCACGCCCAGCGCCAGCGCGACGGGTGCGGCGCCGGCCAGCACGGTCGCGATCCGGAAGTTGGAGATCTTGAACTCGCCGAGCCGCCGGCCGCGCAGGACGTCCGTGCTCAGCACCCCGGCGAGGCTCACCAGCAGTCCGGACGACGTCGACAGGAACGCGGCCCACGCGCCCGCGGCCACGATCCCGCCGAGCACCGCGCCGGCCGCGCCGCTGCCGAGCACCGCGGTGGGCAGCAGCAGCACCGCCGCGTCCGTCTCCCCGCCGACCAGCAGCTGCGGGGTGTAGAACCGGGACAGCGCGCCCAGCAGCGTCACCAGCAGGTAGAACACGCCGAGCATGGCCAGGACCACGACCGCGCTGCGCCGGGCCGCCCGGCCGTCCGGGTTCGTGTAGAAGCGGACGAGGACGTGCGGCAGGCCCATCGTGCCGAGGAACGTCGCGACGATCAGCGAGTAGATGCCGAGCAGCTGGTGCGGGTCCGCACCGGACAGCGGGAGCAGCCACTCGTCGTCCGCGACCGGCGCGCCCGCGACGACCGGCACCGCCGAGCCCGCCGGGAACGTCAGGTCCGTCTGCGCGCCGACGTCGTGCCGGGTCCCCGCGAGCCAGGTCTGCGGCTCGGCGGGGGTGACGTCGCGGCCGTCGACCCGCCCGTCGGCGACGACCGTGACCGTCCGGCCCGCCTCCAGCGTCACGTCGGTGCGCACGTCCACCGTGGTCCGGTCCGCGAACGCGGGCGGCGCGGGCCGGTCGTAGGTGTGTCCGCTGCCCAGGAAGAAGATCAGCGCGATGAGCGCCGGCAGGGTGATCGCGGTGAGCTTGAGCCAGTACTGGAACGCCTGCACGAACGTCACCGAGCGCATCCCGCCCAGCGCCACCGTGAGCACGATGACGACCCCGGCGGCCATCTCGCCGATCCACGCCGGCAGGCCGGTCACGGTCGTGACGGTGAGCCCCGCGCCCTGCAGCTGCGGGAGCAGGTAGAGCCAGCCGATGAGCAGCACGAACACCGTGCAGACCAGGCGGACGCCGCGCGAGCGCAGCCGGACCTCGGCGAAGTCCGGCACCGTGTACGCACCCGAGCGGCGCAGCGGGGCGGCGACGAAGAGCAGCAACGACAGGTAGCCCGCGGTGAAGCCGACCGGGTACCAGAGCGCGTCGACGCCGTCCTTGAGCACCAGGCCCGCGATACCGAGGAACGACGCCGCGGAGAGGTACTCGCCCGAGATCGCGCCGGCATTCGTCCGCGTGCCGACGGTGCGGGACGCGACCAGGAAGTCCGACGTCCGGCGCGCCCGGTGCCCGAGCGCGCCGATGACCGTCGAGGCGAGCGCGACGAGCAGGATCGCCGTCAGCGCCGCGATCGCCGTGGCACTCATCACTGCGGCCCGGACGACGGCTGCTGCTCGGCCCGGTCGTGGTCCAGGCCGAGGCGCTCCGGCGCGTGCAACCGGAGCAGCGTGCGGTTCGCGTCGAGCGGGATGCGGGACCGGGTCCGCCTGCTGACCAGGACCATCGTGAGGAACGCGAGCGGCGCGGTGACGACGGCGGGCCGGGTCAGCAGGACGCCGAGGACCCCCCCGCGGTCGGTGAGGAACAGCGTGTAGACGACGCCGACCAGCGACGTCACGCCGCCGACGCACATCCCGGCGATGGCCCCGGCCGAAGTCAGCCCGCGCCACCAGATCCCGAGCACGAGCATCGGGCAGAACGTGGACGCCGCCACGGCGAACACGAGCGGGACGGTCTGGGAGAAGTCCAGCCGGGTCACGGACAGGGCCAGCGCGATCGGCAGCACGGCCGAGAGCACGGCGGCGAACCGGAAGTCCCGGAACCGCCCGCGCAGCACGTCGGTGAACAAGACGCCCGCCAGGCTCACGACCAGGCCCGAGGACGTCGAGAGGAATGCCGCGGCGGCCCCCGCGGCGACGAGCCCACCGAGCAGCCAGCCCGGCCATCCGGCGCCGAGCACCGCCGTCGGCACGAGCAGCACGGCGCCGTCCGTCCGGCCGTCGACGAGCAGCTGGGGCGTGAACATGCGGGACACCAGGCCCAGGAGCACGGAGAGGACGAACGTCCCGCCGATCATCGCCAGCACGACCACGGTGGTCCGACGCGCCGCGCGGCCGTCCGTGTTCGTGTAGAAGCGGACGAGCACGTGCGGCAGGCCCATCGTGCCCAGGATGCCGGCGGTCAGGATCGAGTAGATCTCCAGGAGCCGCTCGCCGTCCGGCCCGGACAGGGGGTCCAACCAGGCGCGGTCCGTGCTGGGCGATCCGGCCGGGACCGGGACCGGCTCGCCGGCGGGGAAGCGCAGGGTCGCTCCGGCGGCGACCTCGTGCACACCGGGGGCCCAGGTGATCGGCGCGGCGACCGGGACGCCGTCGACGGTCCCGGCCGCCGTCAGCTCCACCGGCTCGGCGACCTCCAGCCGGACCGGGGTGCGGACGTCGATGGTGGTCTCGGCCGGGAAGACCGGGGCCGTGGGCCGGTCCAGCGCCCGGTCGTCGGCGAAGAAGAAGCCGAGCGCGATGACCGTCGGCACGAGGAGCGCGGTGAGCTTCAGCCAGAACTGGAAGGCCTGCACGAAGGTGATGGAGCGCATCCCGCCGGCGACGACCGTGAGCACCACCAGCACCCCGGCGCCCAGCACCCCGGCCCACGACGGCAGGCCGGTGAGCGTGGTCAGGGACAGCCCGGCGCCCTGGAGCTGCGGCAGCAGGTAGAGCGTGCCGATGAGCAGCACGAACGCCGTGCAGACGGCGCGCAGCGGGCCGGGCCCGAGCCGGGACTCGGCGAAGTCCGGAACCGTGTACGCACCCGAGCGGCGCAACGGGGCGGCGACGAACAACAACAGCGCCAGGTAGCCCGCGGTGAAGGCGATCGGGTACCAGAGACCGTCCGTGCCCTCCCGCAGGACGAGCCCGGCGACGCCCAGGAAGGCGGCGGCGGAGAGGTACTCACCGGAGATCGCGGCCGCGTTCGGGATGGTGCCGACCGTGCGGGAGGCGACCAGGAAGTCCGACGTGCTGCGCGCGACCCGGACCCCGAGCGACCCGATGACGGCCGAGACCACCCCGACGAGGGCGATCGCGACCAGGGCGATGAGCGACGGCGTGTCCAACGGGGCGGATCAGTCCTGGACGTCGTCGGCGAAGCTCTGCTCCACCTTCTCGGCGGCGCGGGTGTGCAGCCAGCCCAGGCCCAGCAGGAACGGGTAGACGAGCACGCCGAGGAGCAGCCACGGCAGCCGGATGCCGAGCACCTCGATCTGCCCGATGTCCGGGAACACCGCGAAGAGGGCGGGGAGCAGCCCGAGCACGATCACCGCGACCGCCCCGATGCGCAGGGCGACGATCAGCTGGGTGCCGATGAGGTTGGTGCGCAGGAGGTCGCCGACGGCGGTCCCCTCCTGCACCTCGACGACGGTGCGCACGCTCCGCGCGTTGCCCTTGCGCTCGGACAGGACGACGCGGACGCGCTTGCTCGCGAGATCGTCGTCCGCGGGGGACCGGGCGCCGACGGGCCGGCGCTGCTCCGGGACGGGCGCGGGGCCGCGGTGCGCGACGGCGGGGGCTGGGCCGGTGACGAGCTCCGCGTCCGACGGCGCCTGCCCGGAGGTGGCCGCCGGCGGGGCCTCCGGGGGCGCGACGACGTCCGCGGCGACGGTCCGGTCGTCGACGGTCCGGTCGTCGACGACCGGGGGGATCACGCCGACGTCGGTCCGCTGCAGGTCGGTGTTCGCGAAGGCGGACTCGTCGAGGTCCGGGCGGACCCAGACCAGGCCGTCCTCGGCGTCGTCGAGATCGAGATCGAGGTCCTCGTCGTCCGGAGGCGGGGCGGGGCGGCGGCCGGGGTCGGTGCCGTGCAGGCGTCCGGGCACGCCACCGAGCCGGTCCGCGGGCGCCTGGGCGGCGGTGCCGGACAGCGGCATGGGCGCGGAGGCGGACCGCGGCGCGTAGGCGGCGGGGCCCGGCCGCGCCCGGTCGGGTGGGACCTGTGGCAGGGTGCCGGGGGGAACGGAGCCGGGACCGTCACGGCCCGGCCAGGAGGTCTCGGGGGCGGTCCGGCCCTGGGGCCCGGTGGTCTGGAACCCGGTGGTCCGGGACCCCGTGCCCTGGGGCCCGGTGTCCCCGGGTGCGGGACCGACCGGTCCGGGGGGAACCGCACCGTTCCCCCGCGGCGGCGTGGCCGGCCGGCCGCGGGTGACCCGCTCCCAGCGGACGCCCTCGGAGTCGTGGCGGACCTCCGTGTCCGGCATCGGGTACGGCCGGACCTGCGGGGCGGGCCCCGACGGCGGGTCGGGCAGGGCCGGCGGAAGCGGTGCCGACGAAATCGGGGCCGGCGGGAGCGGGCTCGCGAGCCCGGCGACCGGCGGGTACGCCACGTCGTCGGGATCCGGGTACTCCTCGCGGTCCCGCGCGAGCAGGTCCTCGACGCCGAACTGCACGGTCGAGTCGTCCTCGCGGGCGTGCCGGTTGTTCGCGCCGGAGGCCGCGTTGGCGTCCATCCGGCGGCGGATCTGCTCCTGCAGCCAGATCGGGCCGGAGTCCTCGACGGGATTTCGCGCCACGTCGTCGTCCGGGTCCGCGCGCGGGTCCCCCGACGGGCCGTCCGGGGGCGTGCCGGGCGCGCGTCCACGCGGCCGGCCGTCGTCCGCCGACGGGGCCGGGCCGGC
>NZ_JAODNI010000073.1 GCF_025465255.1 Pseudonocardia sp. | reverse complement strand
TCGCGGCTGCCCCTGGGGCGGCGTGCCCTGCGGCGGCCCCGAAGGCGGCGGGCCCTGCGGCGGCCCGCCCTGCTGTGGCAGCGGACCCGACGGGTGCGGCGGCCCGGACGGCGGCGGCCCGGACGGCGGCGTGCCCAACTGGTGCACACCGGACGTGCGGGCGTGCCGAGGCCCGGTCGGCGCCGTCCAGTTCGGCGGCGGTGGCGACCAGCCGGGCGGCGGCACCCGGCGGCCCCAGGCGGCGTGCAGCGCGTCCGGTGCGCCGACCGCCTTGGCCCGGCTGAGCAGCACGTCCTCCAGCAGCTCGTCGTGCCATTCCCGGGCGTGCGCGCCGAGTGCGCCTCGGGCCATCCGGTGCCGCAGGATGGCCAGCTCGGTGACCGCCGCCTGGTACTCGGACACCGCCTTGGCGACCGCCGAGCCGGACCGCCGACGCACCGCGCGCAGCCAGCCCCGCCGACCGGCCAGCGATTCGAGCAGGTGCACCTCGCTCGGCGCGATCCAGCCGGCCTCGGCGAACCCGGGCAGCTCGGCGGCGATGATGCGCTGCTCGCGTCGGCGCTGGTAGAGCACCACGAGCAGGACGAACACCAGCATCGGCAGCATGATCATCAGGTACACCGGGACCAGCGCCTCGCCGTCGGCGTAGGAGGCCGATGCGTTCCAGCAGGCGTGCAGGAAGACGGCGAGCAGGTAGCCGCCGATCGGCGCCGCGAGGCGGACCAGCACGGTGCGCGCGTTCGACGCGATACCCAGCCCGATCCCGGTCATCGAGGTGAACAGCGGATGCGCGAACGGTGAGAACAGCCCCCGCATGACCAGCACCGCCAGCACGTCGCCGCCCTGCCCGGTGGCCGCGCCGGAGGCGAACGCCTGACCGAGATACAGGATGTTCTCGGTGAACGCGAACCCGGCCGCCACCACGCCGGCGTAGACGATGCCGTCCAGGACGCCGTCGAACTCGCGGCGCCGGAACACCAGCAGCCCGAGCAGGAAGGAGCCCTTCATGAACTCCTCGACCCAGGGCGCCACGAACACCGCGGAGAACACCGAACTCGCGTCGCCGAGCACGCTGGAGGTGGCCAGCTCGGCACTGCTGTTCAGGATCAGCGCCGCCAGCGTGGCGAAGCAGGCCCCCCAGAGGAACGCCACCAGCAACACCCGGGGCGGTTCCGGCTCCCAGCGGTCCATCCACAGGAACGCCCAGACCACCGGCCCGACCGGCAGCAGCGCGCCCAGCGTGCCGACGATCACGCCGCCGGCGCCGACGCTGTAGACCAGGATGCCGATCAGGAGCAGCCCGCAGATCCCGAGCAGCACCAGCGCGAGCACGGTCGCCAGCACGCCCCGGCGCTGCCTGCGGAGGCGGCGCCGGTACGGGTTCGCGGTGTCGGCCGGCGGCCCGAGGGCCGGCTGAAGGTACGACATCGCCGGAGCGTAGCGAGTCCCGGACCGTCAGTCGGTACGGAATCGCCGGTTCAGCGGTGGTGCTGCTGACGATCCGGGTCGTCGGAGTCCGACGGAGTGCGGCAGCAGTTCTGCAGATACATCGCGGCGGCCACCAGCGCCACCGCGCAGACCAGCCCGAGAATCGCGCCCGGCGCGTCCTGGCCGGCGGCGGCGAACAGGTGCAGCCGAGGCAACAGGTAGCCGAGCAGGCCCGCCCACACCCCGACCATCACGGCGCCGGCCAGCGCGGACGCCTTCGCCAGCGCCACCGCCCTGGCCGCCACCAGAGGTTGCACCGGCTGCCCGTGGCGCCCCTCGATCCGGGCCTTCAGGGAGTAGCCCATGACCGACTCGATGATCGCCAGCACGAGCAGCGTGGCGCCGGCGAACAGCGGCAGCGGCGGCATCACCCCGTAGCTCGCCCTGATGAGCAGGTAGACCACGACGCCGACCACGACGGCGGTGGACAGCAGCTCGCGCCAGCCGGTCGGTTTCATACCGGCTCCAGCAGCGACAGGTCGTCCCGGCGGCGCATGCCGTCCTCACCGAGCCCGGCGAGCAGCTCGTCCACCCGGCCCCGGCCGGGGAGCACCGCGTCCGGCTCGATGTCCAGCCAGGGGCGCAGCACGGTGTTCCGCTCGGCCGCGCCGGGGTGCGGCAGCAGCAGGTCCGGGTGCTCGCTCAGTACCGCGGCTGTGGAGGTGTCGAACACCGCGACCACGTCGACGTCCAGGGTGCGCGGTCCCCAATGCACCTCGCGGACCCGTCCGGCGGCCTGTTCCAGCTCCTGGCCGCGGCGCAGCCAGTCCCAGGCATCCAGCTCGGCGGACCGCACGATGATCACCGCGTTCAGGAAGTCGTCCTGCGGCACGCCACCCCACGGCGCGGTCTCGTACACCGGGGAGGCCAGCTCGAGCTCGGCGGCGAACCCGGCGACGGCCTGCCGCAGCTGAGCCAGCCGGTCGCCGAGGTTGGAGCCCAGCGAGAGCACCGCCCTAGTCACCGGCCGGGTCACCGCCCGGATGCGGCGCGGCGGGGCGGGACCGGCGGATGGTCACCGCGACGTCGGCGAAGGTGAGCGGGATCGGGGCGGACGGCTTGTGCACCGTCACCTCGACCGCGCCGATCCGGTCGTCCGAACCCAGCGCACGGTCGGCGATCCGGGCCGCCACGGTCTCGATCAGGTCCACCGGCGGGCCGGCGACGATCTCGGCGGTGCCCTGCGCGAGCGCGCCGTAGTCCAGCGTGTCGGCGAGCTTGTCCGACTGCCCGGCCGGCGCCAGGTCCAGCCACACGGCCAGGTCGACGATGAAGTCCTGGCCGTCCCGGCGCTCGTGCTCGAACACCCCGTGGTAACCCCGGACCCGCAGCCCGGTCAGCACGATCCGGTCCGTCACGGCGACCCGACCCCGTAGCTCCACGGCGCCCCGGCCACCCCGTTGCGCCAGGCGGCGCCGACCGCGACCGCGTCCCGGGAGCTGGCCACGTCGTGCACCCGCACCCCCCAGGCGCCCGCCGCGGCGGCCAGCGCGGAGACGGCGGCGGTGGCCACCTCACGCCCGGCGGCGGCCCGGGGCGCGCCGTCCGGCCCGGGCAGCAGCCGGCCGAGGAAGCTCTTGCGCGACACCCCGACCAGCACCGGGAAGCCGAGTCCGAGCAGTGCGTCCAGCCGGTGCAGCAGCTGCCAGTCGTGCTCGGCGCGCTTGGCGAACCCGATGCCCGGGTCGATCACCAGGTTGCCCGGGTCGACGCCGGCGGCGATCGCGGCATCCGCCCTGGCCAGCAGCTCGTCACGGACCTCGGTGACCACGTCGGCGTAGCGCGCGAGCTCGCTCATCCGGTCGCTGTGGCCACGCCAGTGCATCAGGATCCAGGGCACCCCGGCCGCCGCGACGACCTTGCCCATCGCCGGGTCGGCGAGCCCGCCGGACACGTCGTTGACCACCGTGGCGCCGGCCTCCAGTGCCGCCTCGGCGACCTCGGAGCGGGTGGTGTCCACACTGCACGCGACGCCCTGGGCGGTCAGCTCCCGGATCACCGGCAGCACCCGTTCGGCTTCGGTGGGGGCCGGCACCCGGTGCGCGCCCGGGCGGGTGGACTCACCGCCGACGTCGATCAGGTCGGCTCCCTCGGCGTGCATCCGGGCACCGTGCGCCACCGCGTCGTCGAAGTTCAGGTAGCGGCCGCCGTCGGAGAACGAGTCGGGCGTGACGTTGAGCACCCCGAGCAGCACGCAGCGGCCCGGCTTGGGCAACCCGCCCACCGGGCCGTCCTGGTGCTGGTGACTCATCGATGCCGGCTCTCGAGCACGTGACTCAACGGCCTCGGATCAGCGCGAGCGCCTCGGCGCGCGAGGAGGCATTGCCCTTGAACTGGCCGCGGACGGCGGACGTCATGGTCCGCGACCCCGGCTTGCGGATGCCGCGCATCGCCATGCACAGGTGTTCGGCCTCGAGCACCACGATCACCCCGCGCGGGGACAGCCGGCGGACCAGCGCATCGGCGATCTGCGCGGTCAACCGTTCCTGCACCTGCGGTCGCTTGGCGTACAGGTCGACCAACCGGGCGATCTTGCTCAGCCCGGTGACCCGCCCGTCGACCGACGGGATGTAGCCGACGTGCGCCATCCCGTGGAACGGCGCCAGGTGGTGTTCGCAGACGCTGTACATCGGGATGTCCTTGATCAGGATGAGTTCCTCGTGGTCCTCCGCGAAGGTCTTTGCCAGCATCTCGTCCGGGTCCTCGTACAACCCGCCGAACATCTCCTCGTACGCCTTGGCGACCCGGCGCGGCGTCTCCAGGAGACCTTCCCGCTCCGGGTCCTCCCCGATTGCGTAGAGCAGCTCGCGCACCGCCGCTTCGGCCCGTTCCCGGTCGAAACTTCCCCGACCGGGAACCGACGGCCCCCGCTCGGGCAGCAGCGGGCGCACGAGGGGATCGACGTCAGTCACGCACGTTCACCAGATGACCTCTCCGGCAGGCGCTCAGCGCCCGCCGTCCTGGCCAGGCTCGGACCAACCGCCGCCTTGGGGATCGCCGGAACCGCGGCCGTCCTTGCTCTCGGTTCCGTCCCGCTCGGCATGCTTGGGCCCGTCCTGGCCGGACCACTTGGCCGGCGGCCATTCCTGGCCGTGCGGCGTGATCGCCGGCCGCCAGTTCGGCGGGGCGCCGTAGTTGGGCGGTACCGCGCCGTCCGGGCGGTCGTTCTGACCGCCGGACTGGGGCTGGTAGCTGCCGGGCGGGTGGCCCGGATCGGCCGGGCGGATGTATGGCGGGGTGCCGTTGGAGCCCGGCTGTCCGCCGTTCGAGCCCGGCTGTCCGCCGTTGGAGCCGGGCTGTCCGCCGTTGGCGTTCGGATAACCGCCGTTGGGGCTGGGCAGGCCGGGAGTGCCGCTGCCGGCACCGCCGACACCGACACTGCCCACCGGAGTGGGCTCGCGGTCCGGCTCCCGGTTCGGCGGCCACGGCTCGCCGCGCTCCTTGGCCAGCTCGGCCGGGCTCTGGATCGGCGGCTTGTCCGACGGGGTGCGCCCGCCGAAGTCGTTGAACGCGGTGATCCGGGGCCGTTTGGTCACCGTGGAGAAGATCCGCTCCAGATCCTTGCGGGTCAGCGTCTCCTTCTCCAGCAGCTCGAAGACCAGGGCATCCAGCACGTCCCGGTAGGTGTTCAGGATCTCCCAGGCCTCGGTGTGCGCCGCCTCGATGAGGGCGCGCACCTCCTCGTCGATCTCGTGCGCGACTTCGAGCGAGTAGTCCGGCGCGTGTCCCATGGACCGGCCGAGGAACGGGTCGCCCTGGTCCTGGCCGTAGCGCACCGCGCCGAGGCGGGCACTCATGCCGTACTCGGTGACCATCGCGCGGGCGATCTTGGTGGCCTGGTCGATGTCGCTGGACGCGCCCGTCGTGGGCTCGTGGAACACCAGCTCCTCGGCGCTGCGCCCGCCCATGGCGAACACGAGGCGGCCGATCATCTCCGAGCGCGTCATCAGGCCCTTGTCGTCCTCGGGGACGACGAGCGCGTGCCCGCCGGTGCGGCCGCGCGGCAGGATCGTGAGCTTGTAGACCGGCTCCAGGTCCGGCATCGCCCACGCGGCCAGCGCGTGCCCGCCCTCGTGGTAGGCGGTGATCTTCTTCTCCTGCTCGGAGATGATCTTGCCCTTGCGGCGCGGGCCGCCGACCACGCGGTCCACCGACTCCTCGAGCGCGGCGCCGTTGATCAGCGTGCCGTTCTCCCGGGCGGTGAGCAGCGCGGCCTCGTTGATGACGTTGGCCAGGTCCGCGCCGGTCATGCCGACCGTGCGCTTGGCCAGGCTCAGGAAGTCCACGTCGTTCGCGAAGGGCTTGCCCTTCGAGTGCACGGCGAGGATCGCCTGCCGGCCCGCGAGGTCCGGGGCGCCCACGGGGATCTGTCGGTCGAACCGGCCCGGGCGCAGCAGCGCCGGGTCCAGGATGTCCGGCCGGTTCGTGGCGGCGATGAGGATGATGCCGCCGCGGGCGTCGAACCCGTCCATCTCGACGAGGAGCTGGTTCAGCGTCTGCTCGCGCTCGTCGTGCCCGCCGCCGAGGCCGGCGCCGCGCTGGCGGCCGACCGCGTCGATCTCGTCCACGAAGATGATGCACGGGGAGTTCTGCTTGGCCTGCTCGAACAGGTCCCGCACCCGGGAGGCACCGACGCCGACGAACATCTCGACGAAGTCCGAACCCGAGATCGTGTAGAACGGCACGCCCGCCTCGCCCGCGACCGCGCGCGCCAGCAGCGTCTTGCCGGTTCAGGGCGGGCCGTAGAGCAGCACGCCCTTCGGGATCTTCGCGCCCAAAGCCTGGTAGCGGCCCGGGCTCTGCAGGAAGTCCTTGATCTCGTAGAGCTCCTCGACGGCCTCGTCGGCCCCCGCGACGTCGCCGAAGGTGGTCTTCGGCATGTCCTTGTTGAGCTGCTTCGCCTTCGACTTGCCGAAGTTCATCACCCGCGAACCGCCGCCCTGGGCGTTGTTCATCATCCAGAACAGGACGAGGAGCACCAGGCCGAGCGGGATCAGGTAGATCAGCATCGTCGTCAGGAACGAGTCCTGGCGCACCACGGTGTTGAAGCTCGGCTTGTTCGGCGCGTCCTGCAGCTTCGTGAACACCGCGCCGGCGGACTGTGCCGGGTACTGGGTGATCAGCTGCGTGCTGCCGTCGACCGGGTTGTTCAGCGTGAGGCGGAGGCGCTGCTCCTTGTCCTCGACCGTGGCGTCCTTGACGTTGCCGGTGTCGATCTGCGTCAGCGCGGTGGAGGTCGGCACCTGCGTGTAGCCGCGGGTGTCGTCGAACAACGTGCTGAACGCGAAGTAGACCAGGACCACGACGAGGATCCAGATCACGGGGTTGCGGAGCAGGCGCTTGCGGTCCATGCAGCTTCGGCCCTTGCGGCCTTCACCTTCCCGAGTGTGGTTCTCCGGGTCCGTACCCCCGCTGATCACGAAGGACCATGATCGCCCGGCGACGGGCGGACCGGCCCTGATCCGCCAGGATAGCGGCCGAGGGACGAACCCGCGCCAACGCGTGCGACGAGGCGGAACCGGTTGGTGGATCGTGCCCCGACAACGACTCGCGCGGGGGGAGTGTTCCCGGGCGGACGGCGCCGCGCGGAGGCGTACGTCACGGACGGGTCACGACCGGGCGACCGGGGTGAACCCGGATCGTCCCCGGACGTCCACCGGGTTGGTGGGGTATCCCCGGGAGCAGGCGCTCGTTGGACGGACGACGAGGCCCGGCGCAGGGACGGTTGCCTCGTCCGTCATGTCTGTTCAGCGGGGGAGTAACGCCATGGTCGGATCGGGTCGGGGAATGCGCGTCAGGGGCCTCGGGGCCGCGGCGGTGGCCGTCGGCGTGGTCACGGCGGTGGCGTTCGTCCTCCCCTCGACGGCGACCGCCCAGCCCACGATCCAGCTCCCCGCCGCCACGCCGGCTCCCAGCTGGGCGTCGGCCGCCTCCGCCGAGCTGCACCCGGGCGTCCAGACCGTCACCACCGGCGGCGGCGCCTGCACCAGCAACTTCGTCTTCACCAGCGGGGATCGCACGTTCCTCGGCCAGGCCGCGCACTGCGCCGGCACCGGCCAGGCCACGGAGACCAACGGCTGCGACTCCTCGACGATGCCGGTCGGCACCGCGGTGACGGTCGAGGGCGACCGCGGCTACACCGCCAACGGCACGCTCGTCTACAGCTCCTGGGTGACGATGCAGCAGCGCGCCGAGGCGGACCCGGACACCTGTGCCTACAACGACCTCGGGCTCGTCGAGCTCGACCGGGACGCCGTCGCGCACCTCAATCCGTCCGTGCCGTTCTTCGGCGGTCCGACCGGCCTCTCCGACGCGGGCCTGCCGGCCGGGGCGCTGACCTACTCCTACGGCAACTCCCCGCTCCGCCAGGGCGTCGCGGCGCTGAGCCCCAAGGCGGGCGTCAGCGCGGGCGACGTCGGCGGCGGCTGGGGCCACGAGGTCTACACGATCTCCCCCGGCGTCCCCGGGGACTCGGGCAGCGCGTTCCTGAACGACTCGGGCCAGGCCGTCGGCCTGCTGTCCACGCTGAACCTCGCGCCGCTGCCGGTCAGCAACGGCGTCTCGGACCTCTCCCGCGAGCTCGCCTACGCCAACGCCCACGGCGGGCTCGGGACGCTGAAGCTGGTCAAGGGCACAGAGCCGTTCACGGCCACCCCGCCCGGGGTCCCGCTGCAGGACATCGCCCCGCCGGCCGGTCCGCCGGCCGGCGCCTGACGATCAGGTGTAGACGGCGGGTTCGAGGGTCCCGATGAACGGCAGGTCGCGGTAGCGCTCGGCGTAGTCCAGGCCGTAGCCGACGACGAACTCGTTCGGGATGTCGAAGCCCACGTACCTCACCGGGACGTCGACCTTCACCGCGTCGGGCTTGCGGAGCAGCGTCACGACCTCCAGCGACGCCGGCCCGCGCGACTCCAGATTCTTGAGCAGCCAGGACAGGGTCAGCCCCGAGTCGATGATGTCCTCGACGATCAGGACGTGCCGGCCGGTGATGTCCCGGTCCAGGTCCTTGAGGATCCGCACCACGCCCGACGACGACGTCGACGAGCCGTACGAGCTGACCGCCATGAACTCCAGCTGCACCGGCAGCGGCATGGCCCGTGCGAAGTCCGTCATGAACATCACCGCGCCCTTGAGGACGCCGACGAGCAGCAGGTCGTTCGGGGCTCCGCCGGCGCACGAGTCGGCGTAGTCCTTCCCGATCTTCTCGGCGAGCTCGGCGGTCTTGTCGCGAATCTGCTGTTCGGTGACCAGGACGGACGCGATGTCGCCGTCGTACACGCCGATGCCTCCTGCATTTTCAACGGATGGGCTGCTCAACGGATGTGCAGCACGAGCCTCCCACGCTCGCGGAGCAGGTCCAACCCGCCCGGCAGCCGCGGGCCGCCCTGACCGCGCCACGCGCCGACGAGATCGTCCGCCGCGCGAAGGTGCGCGTCGGTGAGCGGACCGGCTCCGTGATCGCGCAACCAGGAGCGGAGCACCCGGCGGCGCACCGCGGCCGGGATCGGGGCGAGCTCGGCGACGTCCAGCGCGTCGTCGCGCTCTGCGGCGCATCTCACCCGGGACGCCCACCCGTCGAGCGCCGCGGCGTCCTCGCGGAGCTGGCCCGCGGTGCGCGCCAGGGCCTCGGCGACGCCGCCCGCGAGCACGTCCTCCAGCAGCGGGAGGACCTCGTGCCGCAGCCGGACCCGGGTGAAGCGCGGATCGGCGTTGTGGGGGTCCTCCCACGGGGTGAGCCCTCGTGCCGCGCACGCGGCGCGGGTGTCCGCGCGGCGCACCGCGAGCAGGGGGCGCAGCCACGGCGCGTCCCACTCGCGCATCCCGGCGACCGAGCGGGGGCCGGAGCCGCGGCCGAGGCCGAGCAGGACCGTCTCGGCCTGGTCGTCGAGGGTCTGGCCGAGGAGGACGGCGGACCGTGGCTCGGGCCGCGCGGCCTCGAGGGCGGCGTAGCGGACCCGCCGCGCGGCGGCCTCGGTCCCGCCCGTCCCCTCGACGACGACGGGGTGCACGTCCGCCGCGATCCCCCGCTCCCGCAGCTGCGCGACGAGCTCCCGGGACCGTTCGGCGGAACCCTCCTGGAGGCCGTGGTCGACCACGGCGGCGCGGGCGTCCGGGCGTTCGGCGTGCGTGGCGAGCAGGAGCGCGAGGGAGTCCGCGCCGCCGGAGCAGCCGACGAGGGGCGGCGCGGCGCGGACGTCGTCGGGCAGGCGGGCCAGGGCGGCCCGGACCGCCCGCCGCACCGCCCCCGGATCCCCCGCCACCCCGCAACCCTGGCACGGGCCGTCGAAAGCCGCGTTGTGGCTCCACAACGCGGGATGAGGGCCGGGCCTTACCGGGTGCGGGCGAGCCACTTCTCCGGGCTGTTCAGCTCCGCCCGGGTCGGGAGGGTGTCCGGGCTGGTCCAGATCGTGTTGAAGCCGTCCATCCCGATCGCCCCGACCACGTAGTCGGTGAAGGCCGAGCCCACGGCGTACTGCTTCATCTTCGCCTCGACCCCGAGCAGCGCCCGCAGGATCCGGTCCACGATCCCGCCACCGCGGCGGCGCACGGTGAAGCGCTCCCGGATCGTCGCGACGCTGGGCACGACGCCCGGGCCCGCCGCATCCATGACGTGGTCCGCGTGGCCCTCGAGCAGGGTGGTCAGGGCGAGGAGGCGGTCCAGGACCGTGCGCTGCTCGGGGCCCTGCAGCAGCTCGACGAGCGCGAGGGTGTCCCCGCGGGAGTCCTTGAAGGCCCTGATCGCGTCCGGCAGCCGCTCGAGCATCCCGGCCTGCCGGCCCGGGTCCCCGATCGAGAGGAACTGGCCGATCTGGTCGGCGAAATGGTCCCGCAGCCACGGGACGGCGGTGAACTGCAGCCGGTGCGTCGCCTCGTGCAGGCAGACCCAGAGCCCGAAGTCCTCGGCCGGGACGTCCAGGGCCTGCTGGGCCGCGAAGATGTTCGGCGCGACGAGCAGCAGCCGGCCCTCGCGGTCCGGCCCGCCGAAGGGGTCGTACTGGCCGAGCACCCGGCTGCCGACGAACGCGAGGACGCCGCCGATCTGCAGGCCGGCCGTGGTGCCGGTGACCGCGCGCGCGGCGCGGGGGGTCTTCGGGAGGCGGGCCCCGGCCGTCAGCTGCGCCATCCCGTCGACGGCGGCGGCGGCCCACGCGGGCCGGTCCACGACGTCCGCGGGCAGGAGCGGGAGACTGGCTCCGAGCCCGGTGACTTCCCGGACGTGGCCCTCGGCGACGGCTGCGTCCGAGCGCAGCCGGTCGACCAGTTCACGCGCGGTGGCCCGGTCCACCGGCGGGCCGTCCTGGACGAGCCGGGCGGCCGTGCGGCGGGCCAGCCCCCAGTTGATCGGGAGCCCCTGGGTGAGCTCCCGTTCGTCGGAACGGGCTGTCGGCTGGGCTGTCGACGTCACCGGCCCGAGGCTACGCGCGCCCGGGGACCGGGCGCGGGCTCAGCGACAGCCGCAGCGGCTCAGGGTCGCGGCGATCGTGTCCAGCTTCGGCCGCACGGTCGCGGGGGAGACACCGTTGGACATCAGCGCGAACACCAGCAACCGCCCGTCGACGTCCGTGACGACGCCCGCGAGGCTGCTCACCCCGGTCAGCGTCCCGGTCTTGGCCCGGACCACCCCGCGTCCGGCCGCCGAGGCGCCGTTCCCGAACCGGTCCGTCAGCGTGCCGTCGCCGCCCGCCACCGGCAGGCCGCTGATGATCGGGCGCAGGAACTCGGTGTCGTCCGGGCCCTCGGCGGGCGCCGCGGCGGCACCCAGCACCGCGCCGAGCAGCCGCGGGGGCACCCGGTCGTCCGTGGACAGGCCACTGCCGTCCGCCATGACCGCGCCGGTGACGTCGAAGCCGGCCTGGGAGAGCGCCGCGAGGGTCTCCTGCGCCGCGCCCGCGAACGACGGGTGGCCCTTCCGGGTGATCGCCAGCTTACGGGCCAGCGCCTCGGCCAGGACGTTGTCCGAGGTGGTCATCAGGTGCTCGACCAGCTGCGACACCGGCGCGGACACCACCACGCCGAGGTCCTGCGCGTCCGGCGGCGCCGTGCCCTCGGAGACCGCGCTCGCGCCGAGGCCGAGCTTCTTCGCGAAGGCGAGGCCGGCCTGCGCGGCCGGGTCGTCGACGCGCGGGCCGTCCTGCTCGGCCGGGTCGATCCGGCCGCCGTCGAGCATCAGCGGCACCATCGGCGCCACGAAGCCGCCCGGGACGTCCGCCGGCTCCCAGCCGGGCGCGAGCGTCGGCCCGGTCCAGGCGCCGGTGTCGATCACGACCTTGCGGATGTGCTGGTTCGGCATCGCCTTCTCGACGTCCGCGACCAGGTCGTCGAGCCGGGCCGGGTCCGGGTACACGGAGTCCTCGCCGGTGGGCAGCGCGGTGAGGGTGGGGTCCCCGCCGCCGACGAGCACGACCGTGTCCGGCGTGGCCCCGGCGACCACGCGGGTGGCGAACCGCTCGGTCGAGTCCAGGGTCAGCAGCGCCGCCGCGGCCGTGAGCAGCTTGCCCGTACTGCCCGGGACGAGCGCCTGATCCGGTGATAGTTGCCACAGGGGCCCCGCACCGCGCGGCGCGGCCGGGTCGACGACGACGCCCCCGAAGTCCCCGAGGCCCGATCCCCCGGTGACGGGCGCGAGCACCGAGGTGAGCCCGGCGCCGCTAGGGGTGGGCGCCGTCCCGGCGAGCGGGGACAACTGCGGGACGGGTGCCGGGATGTTCGCGGCGGCACTCGCGGAGCTGCTGACGCCCAGGTCGGAGAGCAGCGACGGCGCCGAGAGCGCCACCGCCCCACCGCCCGCGGCAGCCACCGCGAGGACCACCAGGACGATGGTCAGGCGCCGCAGACCGCGCCCGGGAAGCCGTAGAGTGTCACCGATCCGGCGGCCGAGACCCACGTGCGTCCGCTCCTCTCACGCCCGCGCGGAGTGAGCGGGCGGGTCGGCCGGTCACGACCGGCCCGATGCGGTCCCCCACACTAGAGGTAGGCGCCGCGGCCGATCCGCCGACCGGCCCGGCCTGCAGAACACGGTCCGTACACGAGCGTGTACGGCACGCACCGACAGCACAGGAGCACCAGAAGTGGACTTCGACGTCTTGATCGAGATCCCCAAGGGCGGACGCAACAAGTACGAGGTGGACCACAAGAGCGGGCGGATCCGGCTCGACCGGACCCTCTTCACCGCCACCCAGTACCCGGCGGACTACGGCTTCATCGAGGACACCCTCGGTGAGGACGGGGACCCGCTGGACGCCCTGGTCCTGATCCAGGAGCCGACGTTCCCGGGATGCCTCGTCCGGTCGCGGGCCATCGGCATGTTCCGGATGAAGGACGAGAAGGGCGGGGACGACAAGGTCCTCTGCGTCCCGGCGGACGACCCGCGCCAGGAGCACCTGCGGGACATCCACCACCTGCCCGAGTTCGATCGGGCGGAGATCCAGCACTTCTTCGAGATCTACAAGACCCTCGAGCCGGGCAAGAGCGTCGAGGGCGCGATGTGGGTCGGCCGCGCGGACGCGGAGCGCGAGATCCACAACTCGTACAAGCGCGCCCAGGACGCCGCGGCCGCCGAGGCCGCCGCCCTCGAGGCCGGCGAGTCGGTCGAGCACTAGGACAGACGTCGGGCGGCCTACCAGCCGCCCTTGTTCCACCGGTCCTCCAGGACCGACGTGAACCGGGACAGCAGCCGGGTGAGCGTCTCACGCTCACCCGGCTCCCAGTCCGCCAGCATGACGGCGATCCGTTCGTTGCGGACCTTGCGGTTCTCCTCGAACACGCGGCGACCCACCTCGGTGGCCGAGAGCACGGTGACCCGCCCGTCGCTCGGGTCCGCGGTGCGGGCCACGTAGCCGAGCCGCACCAGCTGCGCGATCTGCCGGCTCACCGTCGACGGGTCCGAGTGCACGGCTTCGGCGAGCGCCCCGGCCCGTTGCGGCCCGTCCTTCACCAGGTGCACGAGCAGCAGGTAGGCCGAGCGCTCGACGGCGTCCGGGTTCTCGGCCTGGTACTGGGCCTGCGCCCGGTCCACCAGCCGGAGCAGCCGGACCAGCTCGGTGCCGAGCTCGTCCGCCCCCGCGATGGGGGCGGACGGCGGCTCCGTCACGTGCCTGACCCCGTTCCTGCCTGCCTTCAGACCTTCTCGAAGACGGCGGCGAGGCCCTGTCCGCCGCCGATGCACATCGTCTCGACCCCGTAGCGGGCGTCCCGACGCACCATCTCCCGCGCCAGCGTGGCCAGGATCCGCCCACCCGTGGCCCCCACCGGATGCCCCAGGG
>NZ_JAODNI010000210.1 GCF_025465255.1 Pseudonocardia sp. | reverse complement strand
CGCCCGCGACGACCGCTCGCCGGAGCCGGGCCACCACGGCCGCAGCCTCCGACGCCGCGCCGACGCCCGCCGTCGTCGAGACGCCCGCCGTCGTGGAGCCGCCCGCGAAGCCGGCCCGCCGCGCGGCCAAGACGTCGGGCTCGCCCACCGCTCAGACCGAGGCCCCCGCGGAGAAGCCCGCCAAGAAGCAGGCGAAGAAGGCCGAGCCGAAGAAGGCCGCCGCCAAGGTCAAGGAGACCAAGGAGACCAAGGCCGCCGCCAAGCCCGCCAAGAAGACCCCGGCGAAGGGCAAGGCCAAGAAGTAACCGCCCCGCGAGTCGCGACCTGAGATCCCGCGAGTCGCGATGGGAAACCCCGCGAGTCGCGATCTCGTGCCCCGCGTGGCGATTCGGTAGTGCCGAGAGCGCTACTCGCCGGATGATCTCGGGTGGGGCTACGCGGTGGGGTCGGGGTAGTAGTCGGCGCTCGTCATGGCGCCGGAGGAGGACAGGCAGAGGACCCAGGTGCTGCCCTTCTTCGAGGGGATGCCCTTCTCCTCGTCGACGTCGGGCGGGTTCAGACCCCACTCCGACAGGAGCGTGCCCACCACGTCCGGGATCACCCCGCCCTGGCTGCACACCACCGTGACACCCGGCTGCGCGGCGAGCTCGTGGAAGCGGGCCAGGCCGCGGTCCGGGGCCTCCCAGTAGCCCTCCTCGCCGAGGAGCGGCTCGACGGACGGCGGCTCGAGGCCCAACGCGGAGACGAGCGGGGCGATCGTGTCCCGGCAACGGACGGGCGGGGCGGTGACGGCCCGCTCCGGGCCGAACCGCGCCAGGAACGGGACCAGCAGCGCCGCCTGGCGCCGACCGGCCGCGGAGAGCGGGCGGAGGTCGTCGTCGCCGTCCCAGTCGCTGCGGCTGCCGGCCTTCGCGTGCCGGACGACCAGCAGCACGGACCGGGGCGGCCCCTGCGCGGCGAACCGCGCGACGATCTCCCGGTCGTGGTCGTACGTCAGCCGGGACATCGCCTCCGCCGGAGGGACCCAGACCAGCTCGTCGACCTCCTCGTTCGGCACGAAGTCGACGGGGTCCAGGCACTCCGCCGCCCAGTACCGGACGAGCTTGCGGCCCTCCGGGACGTCGTAGCGCACGTCCCCGAGCAGGGCGCCGAGCCGCGCCCGCAGCCCGGTCTCCTCCCAGGTCTCGCGGGCGGCGGTGGCCGAGAGGGACTCACCGGGGTCGACCTTGCCCTTCGGGAGGGACCAGTCGTCGTACTTCGGGCGGTGCACCAGCGCCACGAGCGGTCCGACGTTGCCCGGGCGCCAGGCGACGGTGCCCGCGGCGAGGACGTCGGCGTCGAGGGCGGAGGGATCGGGACTCACGGCCGGACCAGGTCCCTCATTCACTGTCGGACGAGGCGCGGAAGGCGTGGGCGATCATCAGCTCCGCCTGGTGGTCCCGGACCTTCTCCAGGTCCGAGCCGGGCGGGGGCGAGGGCTCCCACGTGCCGTCCGCCTGCAGCGTCCAGCAGCGCGTCGCCGGGTCCAGCGCGGAGTCGAACAGCGCGCCCAGCTGCCCCGCCAGCGCCGGGTCCGCGACGCGCAGCAGCACCTCGACCCGGCGGTCCAGGTTGCGGTGCATCATGTCCGCGCTGCCGATCCAGTACTCGTTCGCGGCGCCGAAGTGGAAGATCCGCGAGTGCTCGAGGAACCGGCCGAGGATCGAGCGGACCTGGATGTTCTCCGAGAGCCCGGGCCGGCCGGGCCGGATCGCGCAGATCCCGCGGACGACGACGTCGCAGGGCACCCCCGCGATCGACGCCCGGTACAGCGCGTCGATGACCTGCTCGTCGACGAGCGAGTTGACCTTGATCCGAACACGCGCGTCCTCGTTGCCCGCCTGGAACGCCTCGATCTCGTCCTCGATGCGCCGGACGATCCCGCGCCGCACGCCGTAGGGCGCGACGAGCAGGCTCCGGTAGGAGGTCTGGCGCGAGTAGCCGGTGAGCGAGTTGAACAGGTCCGTGAGGTCCGCGCCGATCGTCGGGTCCGCGGTCAGCACGCCGATGTCCTCGTAGAGCCGCGCCGTCTTCGGGTTGTAGTTGCCCGTGCCGATGTGGCAGTAGCGGCGGATCGTGGAGCCCTCCTGGCGCACGACCAGCGACGTCTTGCAGTGCGTCTTGAGCCCCACGAGCCCGTAGACGACGTGCACGCCGGACTTCTCCAGCTCACGCGCCCAGCGGATGTTGGCCTGCTCGTCGAACCGCGCCTTGATCTCGACGAGCGCGACGACCTGCTTGCCGGCCGCCGCCGCGTCGATCAGCGCGTCGACGATCGGCGAGTCGCCGGACGTCCGGTAGAGCGTCTGCTTGATCGCCAGCACGTTCGGGTCCGCGGCGGCCTGCTCGATGAAGCGCTGCACGCTCGTCGAGAAGGAGTCGTACGGGTGGTGGACCATCACGTCGCCCTCGCGCAGCGTCGCGAAGATGCTGCGCGGGGTCTCGCGCTCGCCGAACGCGGGGTGCGTGGCGGGGCGGAACGGCTCGTACTTGAGGTCCGGCCGGTCGGTGGCGTAGACCTCCCAGAGACAGGTCATGTCCAGCAGGCCGGGCACCGTGACGACGTCCCCGGGGTGCACGTCCAGCTCGCGGAGCAGCAGTTCCAGCACGTGCTCGCTCATCGTCTCCGTGACCTCGAGCCGCACCGGCGGCCCGAAGCGGCGGCGGGCCAGCTCGCGTTCGAGGGCCTGCAGGAGGTCCTCGTCCCGGTCCTCCTCCACCTCGAGGTCCGCGTTGCGGGTCACCCGGAACGGGTGCACCTCGGCCACCTCGAGCCCGTTGAACAGCTCGCCGAGGTGCGCGGAGATGAGGTCCTCGATCGGCAGGAAGGTGATACCCCGGCCCGGATCGCCCTCGTCCTCGCGCACCTGGACGAGCCGCGGGACGTTGTTCGGCACCTTGACCCGCGCGAACCGCTCCGTGCGGCCCTCCGGGTCCCGCACGGTGACGGCCAGGTTCAGCGACAGCCCGGAGATGTACGGGAAGGGGTGCGCCGGGTCCACCGCGAGCGGCGTGAGCACGGGGAAGACCTGGGCGGCGAAGTAGTCCGAGAGGCGCAGCCGCTGCGCGTCCGTGAGATCGGACCAGCGGCGGATGTGGATGCCGTTGGCGGCGAGCTCGGGGCGGACCTCGTCCAGGAAGACGCGGGCGGCCGCCTCCGAGATCGCCTGGCTGCGCTCGCCGATCTGCCGCAGCTGCTCCCGCGGGGACAGCCCGTCCGCGCTGCGCACGGCCAGGCCCATCTCGTCCCGGCGCTTCAACCCGGCGACCCGGACCATGTAGAACTCGTCCAGGTTCGACGCGAAGATCGCCAGGAACTTGGCCCGTTCCAGCAGCGGCTGGCTGGTGTCCTCGGCCAGGGCGAGCACCCGGGCGTTGAAGTCCAGCCAGGAGAGCTCGCGGTTGAGGTAGCGGTCGTCCGGCAGGCCCGAGCGTGCGGCGGCGGTGATCGGCGCGGGCGGGCTGATCGGCGCCGCGCCGGACCCGGTGGCGGGCGGGGGCGGGGGCGGCGGGCTGACCGCCGTGCTCGCGGGCGGGGGCGGGGCGGCCGGGCCGGGCTTGTCCGGCTCCGCCTGGCTGCCGCTCCCGCGCGTGGCGGGCTTGGCCACGGAGGCACCCGCCTTCGCGGCGCCGGACGTGGAGTTCGACGACGGCCGCGCGCTCGCGCTCACCCGTCGCGTCGCCGGCCGGGCCGGTCGCCGGGCCGCGGCTCGCGCGCGCCTGCGCCCGGAACCGTCACCGGCGCCACCCCCGGAGCCGGTGGCCTCGGGGGACGCGGAACCTTTGGCGGACTGTTCCTGCCGGTCGTCTTCGCGATCACCCACGCGGCGATTCTTCCCCACCCGACCGGGGTGCACCGGGTCCGGGGGACTGACATCCGGGTGAACTTCGAATCACGGAACGATAACGCGAAGATCACGCCGGGCGGCTGCCCCGATCCGGGGCGAGCAAGCGGCCGGTGCGCGGGCCGATGCCGGCCGTCTCGGCCTCCCGCAGGTCCGCCTCGGTGTCGACGTCCAGGCGCAGGCCCGGCCACGCCCCGGTCAGCGCCGCGGCCCCGGACTCCCGGTGCGCATCCGCCGAGCCCCGCCCGAACCGGGGGTCCAGCGCGACGCCGACGGCGGCGACCAGCAGCGTCGTGCCGTCCCCGTGGGCGTCCGCGCAGAAGACGCGGGTGGCGCTCCCGGCGGCGAAGAGCGACTGCGCCGCGGCGAGGGCGGCGTCGAGCTCGTCGGGGCGCAGGGCGGCCAGATCCGCTTGTAGCGCAGCGACTCCGGCCGCGGCGAGGTTCTTGATCCGGCGTCGTCTGCGGTGCCACTCCGCACCGTGGCGCAGGGCCGCGTTCAGGCCCGCCGCGGGCTCGTCGGCGAGCACGTACGCGCCGAGCGCCGTGACGCCGGCCGAGACCTCCGGATCGGACGTCACGACCACGATCTCGCCGACCCGGCTCGCCGCCCGGGCCGCGGCGACGGTGTCCAGCGCGAGCGACAGGGCGAGGCGGGCGTGGGCCTGCGGGTCCCCGATCCCGCGGTCCGCGGCGCCGCGCAGCCGGGACTTCGCGGCGTGCAGCGGCTTGACCGGCACGACGACGTCCGTTCGCGACGGGACCGGTCCGGAACGCAGGGGCACCCACCCATCGTTCCACTCCGGCGCTGCGCACGGGCGCGGACTCCTGGACCCGCCCCGTACCGTCACGGGAGACTCGCCCGCGGTGATCGTCCGCGGT
This sequence comes from Pseudonocardia sp., assembly GCF_025465255.1. Classification (GTDB taxonomy): domain Bacteria; phylum Actinomycetota; class Actinomycetes; order Mycobacteriales; family Pseudonocardiaceae; genus Pseudonocardia. The sequence continues at coordinate 3,226 of NZ_JAODNI010000210.1, read as the reverse complement.
GCGCCGACGGAGCAGGAGGTCGTGGGTGACGCGTGAGAAGGGTGGCTTCTCGGTCTGGGTGTCGGCGGTGGTGTTCACCGTGCTGAACTTCCTGACCAGCCGCAACCGGTACCTGGGTCTGGAGAACGTGCCGGCCGACGGCGGAGCGCTGATCGTCGCCAACCACATCTCGTACCTCGACCCTGCGCACACCGCGCTGTACGTCTACCGGGGGAGGCGGGTGCCGCGGTTCCTCGCGAAGCACAGCCTCTGGAAGATCCCGGTGTTCGGGCGGATCCTGATCGCCAGCGGGCAGATCCCCGTCTACCGGGACTCCGCGGACGCGCAGCAGAGCCTCCGCGACGGCATCGAGGCGCTCGGCAAGGGCAAGGTCGTCGTCATCTACCCGGAGGGCACGATCAGCCGTGACCCCGAGGGGTGGCCGATGCAGTCCCGCACGGGCGTCGCCCGGCTCGCCCTGTCGTCGGACGTGCCGGTGATCCCCGTCGTGCACTGGGGGACCCGCGAGATCTACGACCACTACAACAAGAAGTTCCGGCCGTTGCCGCGGACGACGGTGACGGTGAAGGCGGGCCCGCCGATCGACCTGTCCGCCTACCGCGGCCGCCCGCTCGACGCGACGATCCTGCGCGAGGTCACCGACCACGTGATGAGCGAGGTCCGGGACCTGCTGGCCGAGGTCCGGGGCGGGGTCGCGCCGACCGAGTTCTACAAGCGGGTCGACCGGTGACGGCGCTGCAGCGGGTCGCGGTCCTGGGGGCGGGATCCTGGGGGACCACGTTCGCGAAGGTCCTCGCGGACGCCGGCCGGGACGTCGTGCTGTGGGCGCGCCGCCCCGAGGTGTCCCGCGCCGTGTGCGACCGGCACCTCAACCCGGACTACCTGCCCGGCGTCGTGCTGCCGAATCGGATCACCGCGACGACGAACGCCGCCGCCGCGCTCGACGGCGTCGACGCCGTGGTGCTCGCCGTTCCGTCCCAGACCCTGCGGGCCAACCTGAACGACTGGCGGGACCTGCTCCCGCGCGGCCGGACGCTGGTCAGCCTGGCGAAGGGGGTCGAGCTCGGGACGCTCAAGCGGATGAGCGAGGTCGTCGCCGAGGTCGCCGGGGTGACGCCGGACCAGGTCGCGGTGGTGTCCGGGCCGAACCTCGCCCGCGAGATCGCCGCCGAGGAGCCGACCGCCACCGTGATCGCCTGCTCGGACCACGAGCGCGCCGTCGCCCTGCAGAGCGCGACCTCGTCGGGGTACTTCCGCTCCTACACGAACACCGACGTGGTGGGCTGCGAGCTGGGCGGGGCCGGGAAGAACGTGATCGCGCTGGCCGTGGGGATCGCGGCGGGCATGGGGCTCGGGGACAACACCCGGGCGTCGTTGATCACCCGCGGGCTCGCGGAGACGGCGCGCCTCGGCCAGGCGCTCGGCGCGGACCCGCTGACCTTCGCCGGGCTCGCGGGCCTCGGGGACCTGGTCGCGACGTGTTCGTCGCCGCTCTCGCGCAACCGCACGTTCGGCGAGCACCTCGGCCGCGGCGAGAGCCTGGAGCAGGCAGGGGAGGCCAACCACGGGCAGGTCGCCGAGGGCGTGAAATCCTGTCTGTCGATCTGCGAGCTGGGCGAGCGGCACGGGGTCGAACTGCCCATCGCGGACGCGGTGCGCCGGGTCTGCCACGAGGGCTGGTCCGCGACCGCGGTGGGCAAGGAGCTGATCACCCGCGCGCCCCGCCCCGAATAGCCAGTGCATGGAAGTCGTCGCCAGGGCGACATCTTCCGCGCACGAGCCGACGGAGGAGGCACCCATGACCGGAGACGGCACCCGCTGCGTGCACGGCGGTCTGGAGAGGGGGGCGGTGGGGGAGCCGGTGCACCCGGGCCCGGTGCTGTCCGCGACGTTCCATCTCGGGCTGCCGCACGAACCGCCCGCCCACGACTTCTACAGCCGCCCGGACAACCCGACCTTCCGGGTGCTGGAGTCCGCGATCGGCGAGCTCGAGGGCGGCGTCTGCACGTCGTTCTCCTCGGGGATGGCGGCGATCGCGGCGGTGCTCCGGCTCGCCGCGAAGCCCGGCGCCGCGATCGTCCTGCCCAGCGACGGCTACTACCTCGCCCGGGTGCTGGCACAGGACGACCTGGCGCCGCTGGGCGTCGAGATCCGGGAGGTCGCGACGGCCGGGGCCTGGGACGACCAGATCGTGGACGGCGCGACGCTCGTCCTGCTGGAGACCCCGTCGAACCCGGGGCTCGAGGTGTGCGACATCCGCGCCGTCGCCGAGCGCGCGCACGCGGCCGGCGCGCTGGTGGCCGTCGACAACACGACCGCGACCCCGCTCGGACAGCGACCGCTCGCGCTAGGCGCCGATCTCGTCGTCGCGTCGGACACGAAGGCGCTGGCCGGGCACGGGGACGTCGTCCTCGGGCACGTCACCGCGCGGGACCCGATCCTGGCGGACCGGATCAAGACCGCCCGGACCCGCGGCGGCGCGATCCCCGGGCCGATGGAGGCCTGGCTCGCGCACCGCGGCCTGGGCACGCTCGACCTGCGGCTGGCCCGGCAGGCGGCGAACGCCCACGCCCTCGCGCTGGCGCTGACCACGCACCCCGCGGTGAGCGACGTCCGCTGGCCGGGGCTGCCGAACGATCCCTCGTACGTCGTCGCGTCGAAGCAGATGCGCAGGTGGAACGGGGTGCTGCGGTTCACGCTCCGGTCGAAGGCGCAGGTCGGGGAGTTCCTGGCCGCGTCCCGTCTCGTCGTCTCCGCGACGAGCTTCGGCGGCCTCCAGACCACCGCGGACCGCCGGGAACGCTGGGGGGACGCCGTGCCGCCCGGGCTGATCCGGCTCTCCGCCGGCTGCGAGGACACGGACGATCTGGTGGACGACGTGCTGGGGGCGCTGGACCGCATCCGCGCGTGAGAGCAGTTGTTCTTCGCGCTGTCGGGGATCGAGATACCCGGGTGAGCGCGGCCTCGACGAGGCGCGCGGCGCCGCCCCCGACAGACCCGAGCTCCTCGGCTCGGCCCAGAGCCCCGGAGATGTGGGTGTCACCGGCCCGGCGCACCGCTGCAACAAGCGGCCACGACCGGCGGGCCGCCGGGAACGCCGGGGGGACGCGGTGCCGCCCGGGCTGATCCGGCTCTCCGCGGGCCGCGAGGACACCGACGACCTGCTCGACGACGTGCTGGGGGCGCCGGAGCGGATCCGCGCGTGACAGAGGGTTGCCAGATCGTG
>NZ_JAODNI010000046.1 GCF_025465255.1 Pseudonocardia sp. | reverse complement strand
CCACCGGCTACTCGGCCAACCCCAGTTCTGCCTTCAACCGGTTCCACGGCACAGCGCCCTCAGCGCGCTCACCAGTCCGCAGACGCTCCTCCGCCGTGGCCAGCATGCGCCGGTAGCCCTCCGGCCCCAACTCCGAGGTCAACCACGCCACGCGCCGCCAGTCCTCGAGCGCCTGGTGCACCTCGGCCAGGTCCAAGCTCTCCGTAGCCCGAGCCATCAGCCGCCGCCACTGCCGATCGAAGGCCGCCGCATCCTCAGCGCTCAGCGCCGCACGTACCTGCGCGGGCGAGGCGTCAGCGAACGGAGGACTCACCGGTCCCGACGAACTTGCTTCGGCGGACATGGGAACACGGTAGCCACCGACACCGACACAACGCAGCACCCGTCCTGGACCGCGCCGCAGGGACAGGCCGACCAGCCCCACCGCCGGGTCGAAACGCAGAACGACGGTCGCAGCGGCCAGCCCCGTCCAGCGCACTGAGCACTAAACTCCGGTATAGGTGACGTTGGTGCCACAAGGTGGTGCCACGTTGATCACTATTTGATCTTCGACACAGCATCTCTGCAGGTCAGAGTGGAGCGGGCGACGGGAATCGAACCCGCGTAGCTAGTTTGGAAGACTAGGGCTCTACCATTGAGCTACGCCCGCGTGCTCCGCGTAGCGGAACGTGGACGACGATACCGGACGGCCGGGGGCGGCTCTGCAGGCGGACCCGAAGACCGTGCCGGATCACCTTCCCCACCACGTCGGGCCTGCTGTGACGTGGCGGCCGACGACACGCTGCGGGACATCGGCGGGCGCCGGCACACACGGGCCGCCTACACTCTCCTCGACGGGGTGTGGCGCAGCTTGGTAGCGCACTCGCTTTGGGAGCGAGGGGCCGTGGGTTCAAATCCCGCCACCCCGACCAGTCGGTCTGCCGTCGGCCTGTCCGACACCCGCCTCACGTCCCGTTCGAGGGGCCGGTCAGGACCCCGAGCCCGTTGGCCACCGCTCGTGGCGCAGATCCCGACGGGCTGTTCACGATCGACGCCGCGGGGGCGCCGGGCGCGCGGAACACCAGCGTGGAGGAGCCGCCGCCGTCGAGGTTCACGGCGTCGTCCGAGCCGATGTCGCGCAGGATCGCGGCGAGCTCCGCCAGCGTCGGGCCGGCGTCCGTCTCCTCGTTCCCGTCGACCGTCACGAGCCGGACGTGCCGGCCGTCGGCGCTCAGCCCGACGGCGCTGCGGGAGGCCCGCCCCGTCGGGCCGAGACCGTCGACCGGCTGTCCGTCCCGCAGCACGGGCGTCGCACCGACGGCCTCCTGCACAGCCACGCCCGACGATGCCGTCAGCCCGTAGCTGACCTGCACCGACTCCCCCACTCGGATGTCGCGCAGGGTCGCCGCCCCCTGGTCGCGTCCGACGAGCGCGAGCTCGTCCGGCGCGAGGCGGCCACCGGCGGGCGTGCCCGCCGCGACCACTCGTCCGGCGCGCAGGCGGAGCTCCCATCGATCGGCGGCGCAAGGCGCGGCGGGGTCGGTGTCCGAGCCGCAGAGGGTCCGGCCGCGATCCACGTCGCCCCAGTCCGGGGTGACGATCCCGATGCCGTCGGCCGGCACCGCGAGCTGGTTGAGGGCGCGGACCCGTAGCGGCCCGCGGGGGCCGCGTGCCTCCGCCGCCAGGCTCAGCCGGTCGACGCGGACGACACCGTCCTCGCCCACGGCCAGGACGTGCTCGGGCCCCGCCCCGCGGACCTGCGGTGCCTGCCGCCGCCCGAGCGGTTCCGCGGACTTGAGCGGTCGGCCGCCGGACACCGCGGCTCCGGTCGGCGCGCCCGTGCCGTCGATGTCGAAGAAGTCGCCGTTGATCGCCGCGGTCGCCCCGGCGCGGTCCGCCAACGTCGCCACGGGGGCGCGTGCGGTGAGCACCCCGGGCGTGAGCAGCGCGAGGCGGGCCCCCGGCTGGGTCAGGTCGACCTCGACCACGTCCGCCGTCAGTCCGGCCCCGGCCGTGAACTCGTGGTGCGTGACGCCGGGCGCGGGCCGGGCGAGCGCGGGAAGGGGTGCGGAGACGGCCGCTCCGACGCAGAGGAGTACGAGCACGAATCCGCGGCGACACCGTCCGCCCATTTCCGTGCGTCCCTCTCGATCGGCAGACGAATGCGCCGGACCCCATGCGGGATCCGGCGCATTCACGAATTGCGCTCAGCCCCCGTTGCTCCCGGTGAGCGTGTTGCAGGTGATCGGGGCGTCCGCCGCGGTCTGGGCGACCGGGCCGCTGCCGAGGATGCCGAGCACGTTGCCGAGCCCGAGCAGCGCGGTGACGTCCGGACAGACGTTCAGGCCGTTCAGGGCGTTGACGTCGCCCAGGTTGACCAGACCGGTCTGCGGGCCCAGGGGCGCGTCGTCCCCGATGACCTGCTCCGCAGAGCGTGTGGGACTCCCCGCCGCGAACGCCAGCGGGCTCACTGCGAAAAGCCCCAGAACGATTCCGGACACGACGATTCCAGCCTTCTTCAACACGATTGTCTCCTGAGGGTGACGACACCCGGATCGAACCTTGGCGCCCGGTATTTCGCACCGATTCGCCCCCGACAGGACAGAAGCTAACCGGCACCTCGCGCGGGTGACCACAGTCGTCCTTCGATCGTGTGGCCCCGCTGCGTTCCGCGACACCCACCGGTTTGAAGGCGGGAGCTTCGGGGCACGGCCGCACGTCCGAGCACGCACCGTGCATCACCGATCGGTTTTCGGCGCCGAATCTCACGTTCCGTGATCGGAAGGCAGGGTCCGACGGCGGCCCGAAGGCCTCGCCGACGCGGCGAATGGAACCCGTCGAGTGATCATGAGCGGGGCCGGTCGAGCGCGATCGCCGGGACGTGCCCCGTCCCGCGCGGAGCAGCAGGATCCCAGGGCGGGCCGCGCCACCCTCTGCTGCGGTTCGCCGGGAGTGCTCATGGCCTCAGGCCGCGTCCCACTCCCACTGCTCGCTCATCGCGCCGGGGCAGTCCGGGCACCCGATCTCGAAGCCCACGGTCTCGTCCGCGGGCAGTTCTGCATAGGAGCCGCACTCGGCGCAGCTCCACCACACGGTCGTCACACCCATACCACCGAGGGTAATGACAAGCGTGTAATTCGCAAGGCCGGTCTTGCCGCAGGGCGCACGGGTGGGCACTCTCGGCGAATGGACGGACCTGCGTCGCCCGAGGATCCCGCGCTCCCACCCGCCCGCGTCCTCGCCGAAGACCTCCTCGCCGATCCGGACGCGTCCTGGAGCATGGGCACCATCGGCGCCCTCGCGGAGTTCGCGCGGAATGCCGACGAGAGCGTATCGCGCGGCCCCGCGTGCGTCGTCACCGAGCGCGGCGGGATCCGGTTGCGGTTCCCCGACGAGGTCGAGGCCATCGCCTACGAGACACCCGCCGGTCCGGACCTGCACTGGAACCAGGCCGTCGCGTTCTGCCTGCCCGTCGCCGCCGCGCGGCGGAGTGGACGGACGGTCGTCACCGAGATCGGCCCGGACACCGACGCCCTGCGCCCGCAGGACACCGCGGACATCCTGTTCGACCTCGGCCTCGACACCCCCAGCGTCGACGCGTGCGTGCGCACCGCCGAACCCGCGCTGCTGGAGGTGCTGCGCGCCGCCGAGGGCGAACAGCTCTTCACCACCCCGGCCGCGGCCGCGCTCGTCGGGCACCGGCCGCACCGGGTGTTCCTGACCGCGGCCGGACGCGTCGAGGTCTACACACCCATCCCGCCGCCGGAGGGCCGCTCGCCGCTCGGCCCGCACACGCACCTGCTCCCCCACCTCCTGGCGCGGGCGCGGGCGGAGGGCCGCACCCACCCGCCGACCGTCCCGATCCCGGACGACCTGGTGCCGATCGCCCACGTCTACCCGCCGCACCCGTCGGCGGACCACCTCGGACGCCCGCTGCCGTTCGATCCCGAGCGGCTCATGGCGTTCCAGCGGCTGCTCGACGCGTTCGGGGACCCCGTCCTCGGGGTGCTCAAGGCCGGGGTCGTCGCAGCCGTGCGCGCCGGCCGGGGACCGCGGGACGACGAGTTGCCGCGGGATGCCGCAGGCCGGGCGGCCGTCTCCGTCGCGCTGCGGCAGCTCGCCCGGACCGACGGGGCCTCCTCGGCGTTCCACACCTGGCGCAGCCGCCACCGGGAACCACCGGAACTGCTCGATCCGGAGGGCGATCCGCACGGCGGCTGAACGCCGAGCGGACCGAGATAAGGTCAGGCAAAGGCGCGCGGTTTTCCGGTAACGGTGCGAATGAACCGCGCGAGTCACACCCGGGGCGCGGCGCCGGACCCGGTTTCGATCGGGGACGTCGCGCAGCCACCCCCGGCGGCCGGGAGTACCCCTCCCTCACCGGCCGAAGGTCCACGTCGGCGTGCCCGCCGGCGTGGACCACCCGGGGGGACTCCTCCTCGATCTAGATGTCGTCCACCAGCTCGGCGATCGTCGACACGACGCGGCTCGGCCGGAACGGATAGCGGTCCACGTCCTCGGCCTTCATGATCCCGCTCAGCACCAGCACGGTGCGCATCCCGGCCTCGAGCCCCGCGACGATGTCGGTGTCCATCCGGTCCCCGATCATCGCCGTGGTCTCCGAGTGCGCCTCGAGCCGGTTCAGCGCGGCGCGCATCATCAGCGGGTTCGGCTTGCCGACGAAGTACGGGTCGACGCCCGTCGCCCGGCTGATCAGCGCGGCCACCGACCCGGTCGCCGGCAGCAGCCCCTCACTCGACGGGCCCGTGGGGTCGGGGTTGGTCGCGACGAACCGCGCGCCCTTGTCGACGAGCCGGATCGCCGTCGTCACCGCCTCGAAGCTGTAGGTGCGGGTCTCGCCGAGCACCACGTAGTCCGGGTCCGAGTCCGTGAGGACGTACCCGATGTCGTGCAGCGCGGTGGTCAGCCCGGCCTCGCCGACGACGTACGCGCTGCCCTGCGGACGCTGGCTGTCCAGGAACGCGGCCGTGGCCAGCGCGGAGGTCCAGAGCGACTCGACCGGCAGGTCGATCCCCGTGTGGCGCAGGCGGAACTGGAGGTCGCGTGGGGTGTAGATCGAGTTGTTGGTGAGGACGAGGAACGGGGTCGAGGTGTCCCGCAGCCGTTCGATGAACGTGTCCGCGCCCGGGATCAGCCTGCCCTCGTGGACGAGCACGCCGTCCATGTCCGTCATCCAACACGTAATCGGCTTCGGCTCCGGCACGTGCCGGAGCGTAGACCGGATGGGGAACGTTTCGTGCCCGATGCCCGTTGTGAAAGGCAGAGAGATGTCTTTTCACGAAGCGGAGTTGAGAACCTGATGGGCACCGTCGTCACCGTGCTGGTGCTGCTCGCGATCGTCGCCGGCGTGGTGTACCTGGTGCGGTCGCGCCAGGCCACGCAGGCACGCGAGCTCGAGGACGCCAAGTCCGAGGCCCGGCGCTGGCTCGAGCGCCTCGGCGGGCAGGTGCTGAACCTCGTCGGGACGAACGAGCCCGCGAAGCAGGCCATCGCCGACGCCTCCGAGCGCTACAACGCCGCCGGCTCGCAGATGGAGCAGGCCAGGACGACCGCGCAGACCCGCGGCGTCACCGAGACCGCGTACGAGGGCCTCTACTACGTCCGGGCCGCGCGCACCGCGATGGACCTGGACCCCGGCCCCGAGCTGCCGCCGCTGCCGGGCCAGGCCCGCGCGGGCGCCGTCAGCGAGGACCGGACCGTCGAGGTCGAGGGGCAGGGCTACAGCGCCTCGCCGAACCCGTCGGACCGCAACTCCCACTACTACCCCGGCGGCAACGTCGCCGGACGCCCGGTCCCCGCGGGCTGGTACTCCGAGCCGTGGTGGAAGCCGGCGCTCGTCGCCGGCGCGTGGGGCGTCGGATCGGTGCTGCTGTTCAGCACGATGTTCTCCGGGATGTCCGGGGTCGCCTACGCGGACGGCTACCAGGACGGCCTCGCGGCCGACGGTGGCGACGCGGGCGCGGACGCCGGCGGCGACATGGGCGGCGGGGACTCCGGTGGGGACGACTTCGGCGGGGGTTTCGACTTCTGACGTTTGCGGTTCACCCCGGCCGGGTATGAATGTCCTGACGCACTCGAGCCACGGCCGGTGAGAACCGGCCCTTCCAGCCGACCCGCCCGGAGAACGCTTTCCCGGGCGGGTCAGTGCTTTTCCGGGGGCGATTCCCTACGCCGCCTGGCAGCGCGGACACCAGAAGAGGTTCCGCGCGAGGTGCGTCTCGCACGCGATCGGCGTCGCGCACACCAGGCACGGCCTGCGCCGCTCGCCGTCGCGGAGCATCGCGGCGAGGTCCGCCCAGAGCCGCTCCCAGCGTTCCCGGCCCAGCTCGCGGCCGGGCAGGTGCGGGTCCAGGCCGGTGCGGAAGAGGGCCGCGGCCCGAAAGACGTTGCCCACGCCCGCGATCACCTTCTGGTCCATGAGCAGCGCCGCGAGCGGGGGCCCGGGACCGGGAGATGCGGGCATAGGCGCGATCCGGATCCGCGTCGGGAGGCAGCGGATCCTCACCGAGGCGGGCGTGCACGGCGTCGACCTCGGCGTCGATGAGCAGCTCGCACGCCGTCGGCCCGCGCAGGGCCGCGTAGTGGGTGCGGCGACCATCCGCATCCGGACCTGCCCGCGGGGCTCGGCCGCCGGGAGCGTGCGCGAGCCGAACCGGCCGTAGAGCCCGAGGTGGACGTGCACGACCGGGTCCGGACCGTAGTGGTGGAACAGGTGCTTGCCGTGCGCGTCCGTGGACTCGAGCACCCGGCCGTCGACGAGTTCGGCGTCGGTCGCGAAGCGGCCCTGCGGGCTGGAGACCGAAACCGGGGAGCCCGCGAACCGGCGGCGCTGCAGCCGCGCGAGGTGGTGCACGGTGTGGCCTTCGGGCATGGCCCCGACCCTGCCCCGTGATCGCCGATCCCGCGCGCCGACCGCTGTTCCGCAGCTCGGCCGGGGTTGTGCGCGGGAAACCTCGTTCTAGCGAGGTTTCCCACTCACAGGGCGGGTTGGCAGGTGGGGCACCAGAAGAGGTTGCGGGCGGCGTGGGTCGTGGTGCGGACGGGCGTCCCGCACACCAGGCACGGCATCCCGGTCCGGCGGTAGACGTAGACCTCGCCGCCGTGCCGGTCCTTGCGCCCGGGTTCGCCGCGGCGCCGTGGGTCGTGCTCGGGCGCGACGGTGTCGATCCGGCCGCGCCGCACCCCGTCCCGCATGAGCGCGACGAGGTCGGGCCACATCACGTCGAAGGTCTCGCGCGGTAGCGCGCGCCCGGGCAGCTGCGGGTCCAGGTGGTGCCGGAACAGCAGCTCCGCCCGGTACACGTTCCCGACGCCGGCGACGACGGCCTGGTCCATCAGCAGCGTCGCGAGCGGCGCCCGGGACCTCGAGATCCGCTTCCAGACCTGCTCCGGATCGGCGTCGCGGCGCAGCGGGTCCGGCCCGAGCCGGTCCCGGATGGCCTTGACCTCGGCCGCCGCGAGCAGCTCGCAGGCCGTGGGCCCGCGGAGGTCCGCGAAGTGCGTCTCCCCCACCAGCCGCATCCGCAGCTGCCCTCGCGGCTCCGGCGCCGGGAGCTCGCCCTCGTCGAATGTGCCGTAGAGCCCGAGGTGCACGTGCACGACGAGTTCGGGCCCGAACCGCTGGAAGAGGTGCTTGCCGTGCGCCTCGGCCCGGGTCATGACCTGGCCGTCGAGCAGCGCGGCGGACTCCGCGAACCGGCCCTGCGGGCTGGAGACCGCGACCGGGCGTCGGGCGAAGAGCCTCTGGTGCAGCCGGGCCAGCCGGTGGAGGGTGTGTCCCTCAGGCATGCCGCATCACGTGGGCAGGACGATCTCGCAGGTCTCCTCGTACTCCGCGAGCTGACCGATGCGACGGGCGTGCCGCGGCTCCTCGGAGAACGGCGTCGTCAGGAACGCCTCGACGATCGCCGCGACCTCCTCGAACGTGTGCATCCGGGCGCCGACCCCGATGACCTGCGCGTTGTTGTGCTGCCGGGCGAGCCTCGCGATCTCCGGGCTCCAGGCCAGCGCGGCCCGGCAGCCCCTCACCTTGTTCGCGGCGATCTGCTCGCCGTTGCCGGACCCGCCGATCACGATGCCCAGCGCGCTCTCGTCCTCGACCACCCGGCGGGCGGTCTCCAGGCACCAGGCGGGGTAGTCGTCCTCGGGGTCGTAGGTGGGGGCGCCGACGTCGACGACGTCGATGCCCTGCCCGCCCAGGTGTTCCAGGAGACGGGACTTGAGTTCGAAGCCGGCGTGGTCGCTGCCGAGGTAGACGCGCACGGGCAGGATCCTGCCTTATGCCGGAGATCGCCGGGGGCGACGGGGTTCCGCACGGCTGGGTCGTGGTGCGGTTCGCCGGGTCCGCCGGTCCGTGGTCCCGGACGCGGCGGCCGTCGTCGGGGCCGTGCGACGTGCTCGTCGCCGGGATGCTCGGTCGGCGCGCTCGCCGACCTCCCCCGTGGGCCCGGCTCGACGCGGGCACCTCGTGGGACCCGGACCTGGACTCACTGGTCAACGTGAACGCTCCCGCGGAGCTGGCCGACGCCACGGCGAGTCCGGCCCCGGAGATCGTCGTCGACGGCCGGCGGGTCTCGGCGGCGACGCCGGCCGAGGTGGGCCTCGGGCACCCTGGAACGCCTCTGGTCAGGGGCGACGCGCTCGTCGAGATCGACAACAGGCTGGTCCGAACCATGATCGAAGCAGCCTGATGTCGAGTTCGACGGGCGAATGGCTCGAGCTCGGCGACGGCGTGTTCGCCCGGCGGTACGCGGAGCTGGACCTGACGACGGGCCTGGTGCTCGGCGCCGACCGGGCGCTGGTGATCGACACGCGGGGCGACGCCGGGCAGGGCGCCGAGCTCCTCGCCTCGGTCCGGGGCGTCACGGGTCTGCCGCTCGCGGTCGTCCTCACCCACGCGCACTTCGACCACTGCTTCGGCACGGCCGCCTTCCTCCCGGCGCCGGTGTACGCCCACGCCCGCTGCGCGGCGGCGATCACGGCGACGGCGGGCGCGCAGCGGGACCGCTGGGTGCGGCACTACCGCGACGACGGGGACGGGCCGACGGCAGCCGCGCTGGCCGCCACCCCCGATCCCCCGCTGCCCTCCGCCGCGCCGGACCTCCTCGATCTCGGCGGCCGCGCGGTCGCCCTGCTGCACCCGGGCCGCGGGCACACCGACCACGACCTCGTCGTCCACGTCCCGGACGCCGGTGTCGTCTTCGCGGGCGACCTCCTGGAGCAGGGCGCTCCCCCGGACTTCGAGGACGCGTACCCGCGGGAGTGGGCCGACGCCGTCGCCACGGTGACGGCACTCGACGCGAGTACGTACGTCCCGGGCCACGGGAACCCGATGACGCCGGCGGAGGCGGCGGCACAGCATGCCGAGCTGCGGGTCGTCGCCGAGCTCGCGGCCGCCGTCGGCGAGGGCCGGACCACCCCGGAGGAGGCGGCCGCCCGCTCCCCCTACCCCGACGTCCCCTGGCCCCGACCCCCGCGAGCAGGGACGTGAGCCCCGCGAGCCGCGATCGAGACCGGGCGAGTCGGTACGTGAGACGCGCGCCGGCGCGGGCAAGCGGAACAGGTCGCAGACCGCGACTCGCCCGGCTCTCGATCCCGACTCGCCCGGCCTCGGATCGCGACTCGCGGACGATCTAGGGTCGGCGGGGTGGGGACGTCGGAGAAGTTGCGGGTGGAGTTCGGGGCCGTCTGGGACGCCGCGGTCGGGCATCGGTTCGTCGACGAGTTGTGGGACGGCTCCCTCGACCCGACGGTCCTCACCCGGTACCTCGTCCAGGACTTCCAGTTCTGTGACGCGTTCCTGGCGCTGATGGGCGCGGCGGTCGCGTCGTGCGACGACCCGGACGCCCGGGTCGTCCACGCCCGGCAGGTCGGCCTCGTCGCCGGGGACGAGAACGACTTCTTCCACTCCTCCTTCGACGCGCTCGGCGTCTCCACCGCGGAGAGGACCGCGCCCGAGCTCGCCGAACCGACCCGCGGTTTCGTCGCCTTGATGGACGGCGCGCGGCACACCGCGGACTACGGCTCATGCCTGGCGGTGCTGCTCGTCGCGGAATGGCTGTATCTGGACTGGGCCACTCGGCCCAACTTCACTGCGCCTTCCGACCCGATTCCCCGGGAATGGATCGACCTGCACCGCGGGGCCGATTTCGAGGTGTGGGTCGCGTTCCTCCGGGCCGAGTTCAACCGGGTCAACGAGGGCCTCGGTCCCGCTGCCGCGCAACGGGTTTCGGCGTTCTTCGGGGAGGCCGTCGGGCTGGAGCTGGCGTTCTTCGACGCCGCATACGGGTGAGGATTTCCGCACCCACCACCTGCGCGGCGGCTATCTCGCCGTAACAACGGGCACCTAGCGTCATGGACATGGGTGCCGGAGAGAGATCCCTCCTCGGGGTGGAAGAGGAGTTCCACGTCGTGGGCCTCGAGACCCGCCGCGCGGCGCCTCGCGCGGACATGCTGCTCCCCGAGCTCGGCGGCGACGAGTTCGCCCCGGAGCTGCAGCGCTCGCTCGTCGAGACGAACACCCCGCCCTGCTACGAGCTCGACGAGCTCGGGGCCCACCTGCGGCGGCTGCGCACGCGGCTGGAGAGCGTCGCCGAACCGCACGGGCTCGGGGTCGTCGCGGCGGGGACGGTCCCGCTCGTCGACCTCACCGGCGACGACATCTCGGCCGGTGCCCGCTACGAGAAGATGCAGCACGAGTACCAGCTCCTGGTCCGCGAGCAGCACATCTGCGGCGCCCAGGTGCACGTCGACGTGCCGGACCGTGACCTCGCCGTGCAGGTCGTCCGCCGGGTCGCGCCGTATCTGCCCACCCTGCTGGCCATCTCCGCGAGCTCGCCCTACTGGCGCGGCCACGACTCCGGCTACGCGAGCTACCGCAACATGATCTGGTCCCGCTGGCCCACCGCGGGGCCGCCCGGCAACGTGGAGACGGCCGCGGACTACGACGCGATGGTCGCCGAGCTGATCGCGTCCGGGACGATCAGCGACCCGGGGATGGTCTACTTCGACATCCGGCCCAGCGCCCACCTGCCGACCGTCGAGCTGCGCGTCTGCGACGCCTGCCCCGAGGTCGACGACGTGGTGCTGATCGCGGGCCTGTTCCGTGCCCTCGTCGGGCAGGCCCGCGAGGACACCGACAAGGGCCTGCCGCTGCCCACCCAGCGCCACGAGCTGCTGCGCGCGGCGAGCTGGCGGGCGGCGCGTTCGGGCCTGGAGGGCGACCTCGTCGACCTCACCGGGCCCACGCTCGTCAGTCCGCCGCTGCTGCTCGGCCGGCTCGTGGACAAGCTGCGCCCGCAGCTCGAGGAGCTCGGGGACTGGGAGCAGGTCGTCGAGCTCTCCCAGGCGACGCTGAGGCGGGGCAGTGCCGCCGCCCGTCAACGCCGCGTGTTCGGCCGGCGGGGCGAGCTGGCCGACGTCGTCGACGCACTGCTGGCCCGCACGCAGGGCCGCACATTGAGCCAGGACCCGCCGCAGGAGGTCCCGCTCGCCTCGGCGCTGCTCGCGGGGTACCGGCCCGGCGGGTACGACGAGGCGGTGACGCCCGGCGGCCGGGTCCTGCCGCACTACGGCTGGATGTTCCGCACTCTGGAGCGGCTCGGCCCGCGGGGCATGGCGGCCGCGGAATCCGCGCTGCGCACCGAACAGCGCGCCCGCGGCGTGACGTTCGGGGTGGCCGGGCCCGGCCAGGAGGAACGCCTGTTCCCGCTGGACCTGCTGCCGCGGATCGTCACCGCCGAGGACTGGGGCGGTCTCACCGAGGGCCTCGCCCAGCGGGTCCGGGCCCTGGAGCTGTTCGTCCGCGACGTCTACGGGCAGCGCCGGATCATCACCGACGGGCTGATCCCGCCGTCCGTGGTGGACAACGCGCCGGGCTACAACCGCGAGGGCGAGATCGTCCCGGAGGACGTCGTCCGGATCGCCGTCGCCGGCGTCGACCTGGTGCGCGACGCCGCGGAGAACTGGCTGGTGCTGGAGGACAACCTGCGGGTCCCGTCCGGCATCGGCTACTCGATCATGAGCCGGCGGCTGATCCGCAGCGTCATGCCGGACCTCGAGCCGCCCGCCGGCGTCGTCCCCCTGGAGGACGTGCCGGGCCGGCTGCGGGCGGCCCTGCTCAGCGCCACGGAGAAGGGCCGGGCCGGATCGGACGAGGTCGCGCTGCTGAGCGCCGGGCCGTCGGACTCGGCGTTCTTCGAGCACCGGCTGCTGGCCGAGCAGATGGGCGTCCCGGTCGTCACGCCGCGGGACCTGCAGGTCACCGAGGACGGCGTGTACCTCGTCGACACCGGCGCCCGGACCCGGCTCTCGGCGCTCTACCGGCGGATCGACGAGGCCGAGCTCATGTCGTCGAGGGGCGCGGACATGCGGCCGATCGGCCGGGCGCTGGCCTCCGCGGTCTCCCGCGGGAAGGTCGCGCTGCTCAACGCGCTGGGCAACGGCGTCGCGGACGACAAGCTCGTCTACGCCTACGCCCCGGACATGATCACCTACTACCTCGACGAGCCGGTGCGCCTCGGCAGCGTGCCGACCTATCCGTGCGTGGACCCGGAGCGCCGCGAGGAGGTCCTGGACCGGCTCGACGAGCTGGTGTTCAAGCCCGTCGACGGCTACGGCGGCACCGGCATCGTGATCGGCCCGCACGCGGAGCGCAGCGAGCTGACCGAGGTGGCGAAGGCCATCCGCGAGGAGCCCGCGAAGTGGGTCGCGCAGGACATGGTGTCCCTCTCCACACATCCGACGTTCGCCGACGGCAGGCTGGAGCCGCGGGCCGTCGACCTGCGGGCCTTCGTGTTCCAGAGCCAATGGGGGGGATACCCCCACCTCGACGTAGTGCCCGCCGCCTTGAGCCGGGTTGCGCCGGCGGGGAGTCTCATCGTGAACTCGTCCCGCGGCGGCGGCGCGAAGGACACCTGGATCCTGCGCTGAGCGCACCGGCACACCGACGACACCACCTACCGAGGGAGACTTGAGATGTGCGGGATCGCGGGCGAGATCCGGTTCGACGGCCGGAGCGCCGACCCCGGAGCGGTGGCCCGGATCACCGACGCCATGCACCGGCGCGGGCCGGACGGCACCGGCGTCCACTCGGCCGGACCGATCGCGCTGGGCCACCGCCGCCTGAAGATCATCGACCTGTCCGAGCGCGGCTCCCAGCCGATGGTGGACCCCGCACTCGGCCTGGCCGTCGTCTTCAACGGCTGCATCTACAACTACAAGGAGCTCCGGTCCGAGCTGGAGGCCGCGGGCTACCGGTTCTTCTCCGACTCCGACACCGAGACCGTCCTCAAGGCCTACGCGCACTGGGGCGCCGCCTGCGTCGAGCACTTCCTCGGGATGTTCGCGTTCGGCGTCGCCGAGCGGGACACCGGCACGCTCGTGCTGGGCCGGGACCGGCTCGGGATCAAGCCGCTCTACCTGGCCGAGGGGCCGGGACGGCTGCGCTTCGCGTCGTCGCTGCCCGCGTTGCTCGCCGGGGGCGAGGTCGACACCTCGATCGACCCGGTCGCGCTGCACCACTACATGACGTTCCACTCCGTCGTCCCCGCGCCGCGGACGATCCTGTCCGGGATCCGCAAGCTGCCGCCCGCGACCGTCCGCACGATCAAGGCCGACGGGACGTCGAGCGACCACGTCTACTGGACGCCCGTGCACTCCCGGCGCAGCGAGTTCGCCGGGATGGGCGCCGCGGAGTGGAAGGACCGGACCCTCGACGCGCTGCGCCTCGCCGTCCGCCGCCGCATGGTCGCCGACGTCCCGGTCGGCGTCCTGCTCTCGGGCGGGCTGGACTCCTCGCTGATCGTGGCGCTGCTCGCCGAGGAGGGGCAGACCGGGCTCAAGACGTTCTCGGTCGGGTTCCACGCGGCCGGCGGCGAGAAGGGCGACGAGTTCGAGTACTCCGACCTCGTCGCGAAGGAGTTCTCGACGGACCACGAGCAGATCCTGGTGGACCCCGCGCGGATGCTGCCCGCCGTCGACGACGCGATCACCGCGATGGCCGAGCCCATGGTCAGCCACGACTGCGTGGCCTTCTACCTGCTCTCCGAGCAGGTCGCGAAGTCCGTGACGGTGGTGCAGAGCGGGCAGGGCGCGGACGAGGTGTTCGCCGGGTACGACTGGTACCCGCCGCTCGCGCGCACCCCGCGGAGCAAGGCCGTCGAGACCTACGCGGGCGTGTTCACCGACCGCCCGCACTCGGACATGGCGGACATCCTGGAGAAGGAGTGGTTGCTCGACCACGACCCGTCGCGCGCCTTCATCGCCGAGCACTTCGCGGCGGAGGGGGCGGACGAGACCCTCGACGCCGCCCTGAGGCTGGACAGCACCGTCATGCTCGTGGACGATCCGGTCAAGCGGGTCGACAACATGACCATGGCCTGGGGACTGGAAGCGCGCGTCCCGTTCCTGGACCATGAGCTCGTGGAGCTCGCCGCCGCGTGCCCACCCGAGTTCAAGCTGGCGCACGGCGGGAAGGGCGTGCTGAAGGAGGCGGCCCGCGGGGTCGTCCCGGACGGAGTGATCGACCGGCCGAAGGGGTACTTCCCCGTTCCGGCCATCCGGCACCTCGAGGGTCCTTTCCTCGAACGGGTGCGGGACGCCGTGACCGACCCGGTCGCGAAGGCACGAGGCCTGGTCCGGAGCGAATGGCTGGACCGTATGCTCGCGGATCCGAACGCCCAGCGCACCAACCTGGGGTCGAACGCGCTGTGGCAGGTGGCGCTGCTGGAGATGTGGTTACAGGAGAGGGGGATCTAGGGATGCACGACGGTGTCGACGCGGATACCACGGCTGTCACGGCCTTCACCGACCGTCGGCGGGCGCAGCTCGCCGGCGAAGTAGGTCCCTCGGCCGAGCACCTCTTCAGCCCGGCCTACACCGATCCCGTGCCCTCCCCGGACGGCACGCTGGTCGCCTGGATCTCCGACCGCGACGGCCGGCCCCGCGCCTACGTCGCCGAGCTGCCGCCCACCGGCTCCGACCTGCCCGTCGTGCAGCCGTTGCGGGCCCTGGACACCGAGGTGGACCCGGACGCGCCCTGCGACGTCAAGGCGGTCAGCTGGTCCCCGGACGGCACGTTGCTGGCCTGCGAGGTCGCTCCCGGTGGTGGGGAGCGGACCCGCGTGCTGCTCCTGAGCCCGGACGGGCTCGAGCGCCGCGAGATCGCGCCCGGCGCCTGCGCGGTGACCCTCGGCGCCTGGTCCCCCACCGGGCGCCAGCTCGGCGTCACGATCTTCGCCGGGAGCGGCGACGGCAACGGCTCGGCCTGCCTGGTGGACCTGCGGGACGGCTCGTCGACGGTGCTGGCCTGCGGGCCCGCCGTCCGGATCTGCGCCGTCAGCGGTGACGGGCGCCGGGCCGTGGTGCGCACCGGCCGCCGCGGCGCGCGCAGCCTCGAGCTCATCGACCTCTGGACGGGGCGGCGCACGGACCTGCTCGCCGGCGGCGACGCGACCGTCGCGGACGGCCGCTTCGGCGTCACCGGCGGTACCCTCTACCTGCACACCGACGCCGGGCGCGAGCGTCCGGCGCTGCTCGCCGTCTCCCTCGGGGAGGGCGACGAGGTGTCCCTGTCCTGGGAGATCGCCGCCCGCGCGGACGACGACCTCGACGTCGTCGCCCTGGACCCCGCGGGCGCCCGCGCCGCGCTCGTCTGGAACGTCGACGGGCGCAGCGAGATGGAGCTCGTGGACCTGCGGACCGGGCTCACCGGGCCGTTGCCGGAGCCGCCCGGGGACGTCATCACCAACCTGGCGTTCTCCCGGGACGGGCACGCGCTGCTCGTCGCGAGCGAGGGACCGGCCGTGCCGCGGAACATCGCGCGCATCGGGCTGGACCCGGACGTCCCGTTCTCACAGGCCACGGCCCTGCTGCCGGCCGAGCCGGACGACGTCACCCTCGACGCTCTGGAGCAGTTCGTCACACCGACGCTGCACGAGTTCACCGGCGAGGACGGCCTGAGGCTCTCGGGCTGGCTGTTCCGCCCGCGTACCGCCTACGGGGCCCAGCCGCCGGGAAGGCTGCCGACGCTGCTGTGGTTGCACGGCGGTCCCGAGGCGCAGGAGCGGCCGATCTTCCAGCCGCTGTTCCAGGCGCTGGTCGCCGAGGGGATCCAGGTGTTCGCGCCGAACGTGCGCGGCTCCGGCGGCTTCGGCCGCGCGTTCTCCCAGGCGGACGACCTGGACCGGCGGTTCGCGGCGATCACGGACGTCCGCGCCGCGGTCACGTTCCTCACCGACTCCGGGCTCGCGGACGCGAACCGGGTCGGGGTCTCGGGCCGGTCCTACGGCGGGTACCTGACCCTCGTCGCGCTCGCCTGGTTCCCGGAGCTGTTCCGGGTCGGCGTGGACGTGTGCGGGATGTCGGACCTCGAGACGTTCTACACGGACACCGAGCCGTGGATCGCCGCCGCGGCGACCACGAAGTACGGGGACCCGGAGACGGATCGGGAGCTGCTGCGCGCGCTCTCCCCGATCCACAGCGCGGACCGGATCACCGCCCCGCTGATGGTCGTCCACGGCCGCTACGACACCAATGTGCCGCTCGGCGAGGCGGAGCGGATCGTCGAGGTCCTGCGGGACAAGGGCGCGGCGCCGAAGTTCCTGCTCTTCGACGATGAGGGCCACGAGACCCACGGCGTCGCGAACCGCGCGGAGTTCGTGGGCGAGGTCGTGCGGTGGGTCGGGGGGAACCTGCAGGAGGCGGACTCCCGGACCGCCTGACGCCCCGGACTCGCACTGTGGAGCCATGACGCGGGTTCTGGGGCCGTCCGTCCTTCAGGCGCGGCCGAAGGACTGCAGGATCTGGTCCCCGTTGTCCGCGGTGGACACGACGAACGTGTACGCCTCGCGGGTGGTGGTGCCGTCCTTGCGCCCGAAGCGGATCGTCGCCGCCACCCGGCCGTCGCCGATCGAGCGCGCGTTCTCGACGTCGATCGAGTTCATCCCGGCGTAGAAGTTCCGGTAGCCGGAGATCCCCCCGGACTGGGCCTGCGCCGAGGAGCTGAGCAGGGCGAACGCGGCGTCCGGGTTGCCCGGCAGCAAGCCGTAGTAGTTCTGCACGAACGAGACCGCGTCCCCGGGGTTCACCGGGGCGGTCGCGCTGTCGCTCGTCGTCGTGGGCGGTGTCGTGGTCGTGGTCGTGGTGGGAGGCGTGGTCGTGGTGGGAGGCGTGGTCGGCGCCGCGGTGGTCGTGGTCACCGGGGTGGCGGGCGCGGACGTGGCCGGGGCCGCGACACCGCCCGACGGCGTGTCGTTCGCCCGGATCACCCCGATCGCGATGCCGCCGCCGACCGCCAGGAGCACGACGACCGCGATCAGGATCGGGACGAGCCTGCGGCGCCTCGGCTTCTCGGCCGCAGCGGCGCCCCTGCCGCTCCCGCCGCCTCCGCCGGGCGGGATGACGAGCGGGCGCGGGACCTCGGTGAGGGTACGCGGGCCCGTATCGACGGGCTCGTCCTCGACCGCCACGGCCGGGGCGACGACGGTGGCCGGGGAGGTCCGCGCGGGCGGCGCGACGCCGGCGGCCGAGCGCC
>NZ_JAODNI010000018.1 GCF_025465255.1 Pseudonocardia sp. | reverse complement strand
GTAGAGCTTGGCGGCGTTGAGCCCGAGGATCTTCTTCTTCGACGCCGTGGTGAGCCGCGGGTAGTCGGTGAAGGCGTCGTCGTCCGGCATCTGCCAGTCGACCAGGCCCTCGACCTGCCACTTCGGCTCCCAGATGCCGTAGTCGCTGCCGAAGGTCATCTTGTCCTCGCCGACCCAGAACAGCAGCTCGCCCATGACCTTGGCGAAGAACTTCGGGCGGGCGTGCATCAGGCCGCCGACCACGACCGACAACCCGGCGTAGACATTGGGCTCCTGCACCGCCATGAAGCAGAAGTCCTCGATGCGCGGCAGGCCCACGTGCTCGACGACGAAGTTGAGGCCCTGGAAGTCCGTCGCGGCGTGGTCGACGTCCGCGACGTCGAACGCGTCCTTGTCCAGCGGCCAGATGGTCGGGCCCTTGTGGACGTGGACGTTCTTGACGCCGGCGTCCTGCGCGTGCTGCAGGAACTCGTAGCACTCGGGGTCGCTCAGCTTGTAGCCGCGGGAGTCGCCGTTCCACTCCGCGGTGTAGAGCTTGATGCCCTTGTGGTGGTACTTCTCCATGTCGGCGTCGAACTCGTCGAGGCCCTTCTGCCCGTCACGCGGGTCGAAGCGGCCGTTGACGATGAGTCGCTCGCCCCACTTCTCGAGCAGCTGCGCGTTCTGGCCGGCAGTGTTGAAGCCGTTCGCGTACCACTCACGCAGGTAGGTCGACTGGAAGATCGCGTAGTCGACGTGACCCTCCTGGAACATGTCCCGCTCGAAGTCCTCGGGCGTGACCTTGAGGAAGTGCTCCCAGTCCCAGTGGGTCTCGGGCGGGCCGAGCTGGTGGTAGCCGTAGAAGCAGTCGATCCAGCCCTTGGCGAACTGCTCCTTGCCCTCGACCCAGTTCTCCTTCGAGGCGTCCCAGAAATGGCTGTGGGAGTCGACGACGAAATACTTCTCTCCGTCTTTCTCGTACATGTGGTGGTGTCCTTCCGTTCAGCGCCAGTGCTGGTCAGGGACGTGCGACGAGATCAGGGAACGAGGATCGCGCGGCCGCGGACGCGGCCGGCGTCGAGATCGTGCAGCGCGTCGAGCGCGGCATCGAGCGGGTACTGCTTCGTGTGCAGCGTGACCTTCCCGGCCTGGGCCAGGACCATCAGCTCGGCGAGGTCGTTGTAGGTGCCGACGATGTTGCCGATCACGTTCTTCTCGCCGGCCACGAAGTCCAGCGTCGGCGCGCGGAACTCGCCGCCGTAGCCGATGACGTACTGGTAGCCCGCCGGCGCGGTCATCTTCCAGGCGTCGAGCTCGGCGCCCTGCTCGGCGACGAAGTCGAACACGACGTCCGCACCCTTGCCGTTCGTCAGGTCCAGGACCGCGTCGACCTGCGTGCCGTTGGCCTCGACGGTCTCGTCGGCCCCGATCTGCTTGGCCAGGGCCAGCGCGTCCGGGTTCCGGTCGACGACGACGATCCGGGTGCCGGTGATCGCGGCGAGGGACTGGATGCCGATGTGGCCGAGGCCGCCGGCCCCCTGCACCACCGCGGTGGTGCCCGGATAGAGATGCGGGACGGCCTTGCGCACCGCGTGGTAGGCGGTGATGCCCGCGTCCGCCAGGGCGGCGACGTCGGCGGGGTTGGTGTTCGGGTCGAGCTTCACGCAGGCCCGGGCGGTGGTGCGCAGGTACTCCGCCATGCCACCGTCGTTGTTGGACAGGCCCGGGAAGAACGCGTTCTCGCACTGCATGTCCCGGCCCGCGCGGCAGGCGAGGCAGAGCCCGCAGCTGGGCTGCGGGTGCAGGATCACGGTGTCCCCGACGGCGACGTTGGAGACGCCCTCGCCGACGGCCTCGACCCAGCCCGCGTTCTCGTGGCCGATCACGTAGGGCAGCTCGGGGCCCATGGCCTCGGCCCAGTCACCGTTGATGATGTGCAGGTCGGTGCGGCACACGCCCGCGCCCCCGACCTTCACGATGACGTCCAGCGGGCCCTGCAGGGTGGGTTCGGGGATGTCGTCGATCGTCGGATCGGAGTGGTACTCGTGCACCCGGACGGCTCTCACGTCCGCACCTCCTTCTCACTCGGCACTGCGGTGTGCTCCCGGTCACGCTGATCACAATCCGGGCTGGCATGGCTCACAAGGCCGCTGATTCCGGCTGGCGAGAAAACGGTCATATCAGTCACTCACCTGAGGTGCCGTCGAGTCGGGTGCCGATCCCCCGCGCCTGTTGAACCGGCTCTGAGCTGCGAAAACTGGTAGGCCCGTGCGCCCCGCGTGCTCGTCGCCCGAGCTGTCTCATCCTGCGACGCCCTGCCTCCCGGGAGAGGCCCCGGTCCGAACGGGTGAGCCGAGGTTTCACGTGAAACGTCGCGGAGCGATATCTACTGGTGAGTAACATCGCGGTCATGGCAGACGACGCGAGCTGGGTGGCCGAGGCGATGACGGCCTCCGTGCCCTGGGTGACGACGGCGGGGATCCGGTTCGGCGCGATCACCACCGAGAGCGCCGTGGCGACCCTCCCGGACCGGCCCGAGCAGCGCAACCACGTCGGTGGTCCGCACGCGGCCGTCCTCTTCGGCGTCGGCGAGACGGCCTCGGGGGCCGTCGCATTGGCTGCGTTCGGCTCCACGATGGACCGGGCGACGCCGCTCGTCGTCCGGTCGGACATCGGGTACGTGAGGCTGGCGAAGGGCCCGATCACGGCCGAGGCGGTGCTGGAGCGCCCGGCGGCGGAGGTGATGGCCGAGCTCGACGCCGGGGTGCGACCGGAGTTCACGGTCGGCGTGGTCCTGACCGACGGCGAGGGCAGGGAGACGACCCGGATGCGGGTGGTCTGGACGTTGCGTCCCCACCGAGGGTGAGGTTTCGCCGGAAATAGCCCGGGTAGGACGAGGCGTCCCCCGGCGATCGTCGCTAGCGTCGCGCCATGCGAACTGTCATCGCCGGAGGACACGGGAAGATCGCGCTGCGGCTCGCCACGCTGCTGGCCGGCCGCGGCGACGAGGTGGTGGGCGTGGTGCGCAACCCGGACCACCGCGAGGACGTCGAGGCCACCGGCGCCACGTGCGTCGTGCTGGATCTGGAGTCCGCCGGCGCCGGGGATCTCGCGCCGCACCTCGAGGGCGCGGACTCGGTGGTGTTCGCCGCGGGTGCGGGCCCGAACAGCGGCGCGGCGCGCAAGGACACCGTGGACCGGGCCGCCGCCGAGCTGCTCGCGGACGCCGCCGCGCAGGCCGGGGTGCGCCGCTACCTGCTGGTGTCCTCCACCGGGGTCGACGCCGAGCCGTCCGCCGACCGGGGCGAGGTCTGGGCCGCCTACCTCAGGGCGAAGAAGGCCGCCGAGGAGGCGATCCGCGCCACCGACCTGGACTGGACCATCCTGCGGCCCGGCCTGCTCACCGACGCCCCGGGCACCGGGCGGGTGCTGCTCGCGCCGACGCCGGTCGAGAAGGGCGAGATCAGCCGGGACGACACCGCGTGCGTCCTCGCGACCCTGCTCGACGCCCCGTACACCGCCGGGATGGTCCTCGAGCTGCACGACGGGGACCAGGAGATCCACGACGCCGTCGCGAGGCTCCGGTCATGAGCCCCGCCGATGCCCGCGAGGAGTTCGACGTCGTCGTCCTCGGCGCCGGACCCGTCGGGGAGAACGTCGCCGACTACGCCCACCGGGCCGGGCTCTCTACGGCGGTCGTCGAGTCCGCGTTGGTCGGCGGCGAGTGCTCGTTCTGGGCCTGCATCCCGTCGAAGGCGCTGCTCCGCACCCCCAACGCCGTGGCCGCCGCGCGCCGGCTGCCCGGGGTGAGGGCGGATTTCGACCCGTCGGCGGTGCTCGCCCGCCGGGACCGGTTCGTGCACGACTACGACGACTCCGGCCAGGCCGAGTGGCTCGACGGAGCGGGGATCCGCCTGGTCCGGGGCTGGGGCCGGCTCGCGGGGGAGAAGACCGTCGCCGTCGACACCGGGGACGGCACGCGGACGCTGACGGCGCGCCACGCCGTCGTCGTCGCGACCGGGAGCACGCCGGTCACGCCGCCGATCCCCGGCATCGACACCGTCCGGACCTGGGGATCGCGGGACGCGACCGCCGCCAAGGAGATCCCGCGCCGGCTCGGTGTGCTCGGCGGCGGGGTGGTCGGGGCCGAGATGGCGCAGGCGTTCGCCCGGCTCGGCTCCCAGGTGACGAGCATCGTGCGCGGGGACCGGCTGCTCGCCTCCTACGAGCCGACGGCCGGGGAGCGGGTCGCCGAGGCGTTCCGCGCCGACGGCATCGACGTCCGGCTGAACCAGGGGCTCGACGCGGTCGCGAAGGCCGGGGACGCGATCGCCCTGACCCTCGGCGACGAGACGATCGAGGTCGACGAGCTGCTCCTCGCCACCGGGCGCAGGCCCAACAGCACGGACGTCGGCGTGGACAGCGTCGGCCTGAAGCCCGGTGAGCCCCTGACAACGGACGACTCCGGCCTGGTCCGGGGCGTCGACGGCGAGTGGCTCTACGCGGCCGGTGACGTAGCCGGCAAGGTCCCGCTCACGCACATGGGCAAGTACGAGGCCCGGATCGCGGCCGCCGCCCTCGCCGCCCGGGCCGGCGGGAAGCCCGTCGACGAGGGCCCGTGGGGCGAGCACGCCGCCACGGCGGACCGCGTCGCCGCCCCGCAGGTGGTGTTCACCGATCCCGAGGTCGCCCACGTCGGGCGGACGGCCGAGCAGGCGCGCGCCGGGGGTGTCGTCGACGTCCGCGCCGTGGAGATCGACATCGCGGTGGCCGGCTCGTCGCTGCACGCGGACGGCTACTCGGGCACGGCGGTGATGGTCGTCGACGGGACGCGGGAGGTCGTCATCGGCATGACGTTCGTCGGCCAGGACGTCGCGGAGCTGCTGCACTCGGCGACGATCGCGATCGTGGGCGAGGTGCCGCTGAACCGGTTGTGGCATGCGGTGCCGGCGTTCCCGACCATCAGCGAGGTGTGGCTGCGGCTGCTCGAGGCGTACCGGGGCAGGTGATCAGGGAGCGGTCTGGCTCAACGCCGCGGCGAGACCGATCGTCACCGCCATCAGCGCGACCTCCAGACCGGCCCACCTCAGCACCGGGAGGGTGCCGCTCCGGAGGCGCCGGCGGGCCAGCCCGCCGAGCGCGGCGAGGATCGCCAGGCAGACCGTCTTGGCCACCACGAGCTGGCCGTATCCGCTGGTCAGCAGGTCACCGAGGCTCGGAAGCCGGAGGAACGCGTTCACCAGGCCGGTGATCGTCAGCATGACGAGCGCGGCCGTCGCGATGCGGGAGAAGCGGGGCAACGCGCGCTCGAGCAGGAGGCCGCGGCGCGCGACGAGTACGAGCATCGCGCCGAGCCCGCCGACCCACAGCGCCGCCGCGCCCACGTGCAGCGCGACCATCACGACGGCGAGCTGGTGGTCCGGGGAGGATCCGGTGTGCCCGGTGACGGCCGGGGTCAGGGTCCCCAGCAGCGCGACGACGAGCAGGACGCGCGGGGGCACCGCGTCCGGCCTCCCTAGCCGGGCGGCCACGCAGCCGAACACCGCGGCGGCGCAGAGCACGGTGAGCACCAGGCCGCGGCCTGCGGCGAGGCGGGTCGCCCAAAGCGTGACGTCGCCGGCGCCGAGCGAACCGACTGGGCGGCCGTAGCCGTCCGCGGCCCGGAAGAGGATCGAGATCAGCGCCGTGACCAGCCAGAACCCGGCGACGGGCAGGATCGCCCGGTCCGCCCGGCGGACCACCGCGCCGCCGTCGCGGGCGTACCGGCCGGCCGTCGGCACCAGGATCCCGGTCAGGCTCAGCCCCACGCAGGCCACGGCCGCGGTCTCCATGGCCGATCGGCTCGCCAGGGCGCCGGCCTCGATCGACCCCGTGAGCGAGCCGACGGCGAAGGCGGCGACGAGCGCCGCGACGACCGCGAGGCCCGCCCACACGACCGGCGCGAGCCGGTCGACGGCAGCGGGCCTCGCGGTCGAGCGGGTCATCCCTCGGACCCCCCGCGGCCGAGCCGCATCGCCACGAACACGCCGGCGGCCACCAGCACCACCGCCCCGACGATCCACGGCCAGACGGGGGAGCCCCCGGAGCCGGTGTCCTGCTGGGCCACGGGCGCCGGCGCGGCGTCGGCCGGAGCCGGGGCCGCCGCCGCGCTCGACGCGAGCTGGGCGGCCGCCGGTCCGGGCGCGGTCAGGGTGAAGGCGACGCTCCCGCTGACCGGGTGCCCGTCGTCGGAGAGGACGCGGTAGCCGATCTGGTAGCGGCCCGCGGGCCCGAGCGGGTTCACCCCGACGCTCACGGTGTCCCCGTCGGCAAGGACCTCGCCGTTCTCGTAGTGCGTCGTCCCGTCCGGGCCGATCACCGTGAGCTCGTTGAAGCCCTGCTGCATGGTGTCGCTGAAGGTGACCGAGATCGTCGACGGGCCGGTGGCCAGGCTGGCGCCGTCCGCCGGGTCGCTGCTCTCGAACTCCGCGTGCGCGAACGCCGGGGAGGCGCCGAGCAGGAGCGCGAGGGTCGCGACGAGGCCGACCGCCGCGCCGCGCAGGGTGGTGCGCGTGTTCACTCCCGGCTTCCCGTCGTGGTGGTGGTCGTCGGGCCGGTGGTGCTCGGGCGGCGGTTGCGCAGGGCCGCGCCGCCGCCGAGCCCGAGGCCGAGCGCGCCGAGCAGCAGACCGCCGCCGCCCAGCCACCGGGCGGTCATGTCCGTGTCGCTGCTCGCGGGCATGACGTCCGTGGTGTGCCCGTGGCCGCCGTCCGCGGCGGCCGGGGTGAGGGTGACGGTGGGCGCCGGGTGCTCCGGCTCCGCCGCGCCCGGCGCTGCCGTCTGGTCCCAGGCGACGACCTTGCCGTCGTCGTAGGTCTGGGTGGCGGGCAGGACGAGGGTGTCCGTGTCGTCCGGCAGCGGGCCGACCGAGATCGGGAAGTCCACGAACTGCCCCGGACCGATCTTCGTTCCGGGCTGCGCGGTGAAGGTGACGGTGCTGACGGCCTTGGTGACCGTGGACTCGCCGCGCTGGATCGGCGCCGGCAGCGGGTTCGTCACGACCTGGGCCGTCCAGCCCGGCTGCGGGGTGGTCCGTGCCGAGCCGACCGGGTGGTCCGCGGGGAAGGTGACCTGCAGCTTCACCGTGCTCGCGGTGTCCGACTCGTTGGGCACGCGCAGGCTGATGACGGTGTACCCGCCCTGGGTGGCGGTGCCCGGCTGGGCGGTGACGTGGGCGAGGGCGGGGGCGGCGCCGACGAGCAGCAGGCCCCCGGCCACGGTGGTGACGGCCGCGCCGCGGCCGAGATTCTTGATCATGGTGAGGTGTCTCCGGTGACGTCCGCGCACGCCGGGGACACCGGCGTCACGCGGGAGGGATGAGGGGGATCCGAGAACGGATCCGCACCGGGGGCCCGCGGCGGAGCA
This sequence comes from Pseudonocardia sp., assembly GCF_025465255.1. GTDB lineage: Bacteria > Actinomycetota > Actinomycetes > Mycobacteriales > Pseudonocardiaceae > Pseudonocardia. The sequence goes on along the minus strand of NZ_JAODNI010000018.1, from coordinate 19,257 downwards.
GGGCGGACGTGGCAGCCCGGGCCGTGTGCCCGACGACGCCGTCGGCCGGGACCGGCAGCGTGACCGGCAGGACGTCGACGGCGGGTGGGACGAGCCGGCGCGGCAGCGCCCGGCGCAGGCCCGCGAGGAGCAGGCCCAGCAGGACGTCCACGTCCCGGAGGAGCGCGGCCGTCACCAGGGTCGCGACGGCGTGCATGACCAGCATCGACGGGCCGGACGGGCCGGCGGCTTCCGGGTGTCCGTGGCCGAGGACGACGAGCAGCTCGTGCAATGCGAACTGGCCGCCGCCGAGGACGAGCAGCAGGCCCACCGGGCCGCGCGTCCGCTCCGCGAGCCCGACCGTGGCCAGCGCCAGCAGCGGGCCGAGGACGACGAGCATCCCCAGATCGGGGAGGGTGCCGCCGCCCGCGAGGTGGCCCAGAGCCGCCAGGAACGTACCGAGCGACGCCAGCACGGCGCCCCGCATCACCGGGCCGGCCCAGGGACCGGCCCCGGACGAGGAGCTCCGGGATCGCATGACCCCAGACGGTAGCCGGTGGGGGACCCGGAGGAACCCCCTGACCCGAAAGGGCGGCCGCCTACCCCCGGATGCCGAGGTGGTCCAGCAGTTCGACCTCCACACGGTCCAGCTCGCCGGACACGGCCCGGAACGCGGTCCGCCGGCGGGCAGCGGGCATCTGCTCGGCCGCCCGGATCGCGACGGCGAGGTCCGCCAGCCGCGGCCGGGTGTCCTGCGCGAACCGGCGGGCGGCGCCGGTGGACCGGACGTCCTGGCCCGACTCCAGCTCGTCGAGCGCCTCGGCGATCCGCGAGATGCGGGCGTGCAGCGTCCCGCCGCGGCCGGTGTAGCGGCCCAGCTGGTCCGGCGGCACGCCGAGCCGACGGGCCTTGTGCAGGTCCCAGCGCTCGCGCGCGACGCCCGCCCCGGCGATGGCGTAGGGCACCAGCAGGGGCGCGACGGCCTTGCCGACCCCGATCATCCGCTTGGCGCGGGCCGGGGTGAGCTCCTTCCTGACGGCCTTGCCGACGTCCTGGGAGGTCTGCGCGACCTCCGCGAGGCCTTCGGCCGCACCGGACTTCTTCTTCCGCAGTCCCATGTGCTGCCGTCCTCCTGCTCCGTCGTCCCGGCCTGCCGGGAACGGTCGGCGGGACCGTTCACGGTGATCGCAGGCAGCTTAGGGGGCGGGGGAGGCGGTGGCAGGCGCGGAGGTTGTCGGTGGTGGTCTCTACCCTCATGCGTGTGACGGCGACGATCTCCGGGCGGGGTGACCCCCAGCCGTACCGGGCGGAGGGCCGGGCGGTCTTCCTGGACGCCTCGGCGATGACGCGTTGCCGTCGCCGCATCCATCTGGACAACGACCCGCAGGCGGCCTCCGAGCCGCGGGCCCTGCCGGACCCCGCCCTCGAGCAGCGCCGCGCGGACGCCGCCGAGCACCGCGCCCGGATCGCCGCCGAGCTGGCGGGCGCGCTGGATGAGGGCTGGCACTCGGTGCCCGAGGGGGACCGCGCGTCGCGGATCGCGGCCACCGCGGAACTCGTCGAGGCCGGCGTCCCGGTCATCGGGAACGCCGCGCTGCCGCAGGACCCGGCGGGTCGTCGCGGCGCCGCGGAGCTGCTGGTCCGGGTCCCGGGCGGGGGATACGCGCCGGTCATCGTCGTCCGGCACCGGGTCACCGATCCCGGTTCCGGCGCGTTCACCACGCCGTTGCGGGAGCCGTGGCCGGCCCTCGCCGCGCCGGACCCGGCGCGCAAGGTCCGCTCGCAGCCGCGGGACCTGTTGCGCCTCGCCCATCTCGTCCGGATGCTGCAGGCCGCGGGCTGGGCGCCGGCTGCCGACGTGCAGGGCAGCGACGTCGGCGGGGTCGTCGGCCTGGACGCGGACGTCGTCGTCTGGCACGACCTGCGGGCCGGGCACTGGCCGGGTCTGCGCAGCACGATGGACGAGTACGACGCCCGGTTCGTCGACCGGGAGGCCGTTTCCCGGGCCGCCGCCGCGGGCGGCCCCGCGCTGGCCGCGCCGTCGCGGGTACTGGAGTGCCGCAGCTGCCCGTGGTGGCCCACCTGCGAGACCGTGCTCTCGGAGGCCCGGGACGTCAGCCTCGTCGTGCGGGGGGAGACGGCCGTCGCGCTGCGCGAGGCGGGCATCCGGACCGTCGACGAGCTCGCCGCGCTGGACCCCACGGGCGAGCCGCCGGTGGCGCTGCCCGGCATGCCGTTCGCGGACACGGTGGCCCTGGCCCGGGGGTGGGGCCGCGGGCTCGCGGTCGTGCGCCGGGTGCCGCGGGTGCCCGTCCGGCGCGCGGACGTCGAGGTGGACGTGGACATGGAGAGCTTCGGGGAGTCCGGGGCGTACCTCTGGGGTGCGCTGCTGACGTTCCCGGGCGGGGTCCGCGAGGGGGACGACGCGCTGGGGCCCGAGGGCTACCGCTCGTTCGCCACCTGGGAACCGGTGCCCACCGAGGACGAGGCGCGCTCCTTCGCCGAGTTCTGGACGTGGCTGTCCCGGGTGCGGGCGCGCGCCGAGGAGACCGGGCGCACGTTCGCCGCGTACTGCTACAACGAGCAGGCCGAGAACCGGTGGCTGCTGGGCTCCGCGCGGCGCTTCGCCGGGCGGCCGGGGATCCCGCCGATCGCGGACGTCGAGGAGTTCATCGCCGCGGACTCGTGGGTGGATCTGTTCGCCGTGGTCAACGACTGGTTCCTGTGCGCGCAGGGGAAGGGCCTCAAGAAGGTCGCGCCCGTCGCGGGCTTCGCCTGGCGGGACCCCGAGGCCGGCGGGGAGAACTCGATGCGCTGGTACCGGGACGCCGTGGGGATGGACGGCGCGGAGCCCGACCCGGCGCAGCGGATGCGGCTGCTGGAGTACAACGCGGACGACGTGCACGCCACGCACGCGCTGCGGCACTGGATGTGCTCCCCGTCGATCGACGACGTCCCGCTCGCGTCCGAGCTCTGAGCCCGCGCGTCGTCCGGCCCCACGCGCGCGGTCGACCGCGCGCGTCGCGCCTCCGGGCGCGTCGGCGTCGCTCGGCGGCGCCGGAACCGAACCGGCCGGTAGCCCTCCGGACCGGCGCGTAACCTCGGGGGCATGGGGATGTTCGGGTTCGGACGTGACAAGACGTCGATGGTCGCCGCCGAGGACGCGCTTCCCGGGCGGTCCGCCCCGCTCACGGTGCCGGAGACGCACTTCGTGAACGGCAACCGCCTGGTGCCGCCCTTCCCGGAGGGGCTGTCGACGGCGGTGCTCGGCATGGGCTGCTTCTGGGGCGCGGAGCGGAAGTTCTGGCAGACCGACGGGGTGTACTCGACGGCCGTCGGTTACGCGGGCGGCTACACCGAGAACCCCACCTACGAGGAGACCTGCACCAACCTGACCGGGCACGCCGAGGTCGTCCTCGTGAAGTTCGACCCCGCCCGGGTCAGCTACGAGCAGCTGCTGAAGGTGTTCTGGGAGAACCACGACCCCACGCAGGGGATGCGCCAGGGCAACGACGTCGGCACGACGTACCGCTCCGCGCTCTACTACGTGGACGACGCCCAACGCGAGCTCGCCGAGTCCACCGCGAAGGTCTACGGCGAGGCGCTGCACGCGGCCGGCCGCGGCGAGATCACCACGGAGATCGCTCCGCTGACGCAGTTCTACTACGCCGAGGACTACCACCAGCAGTACCTGGCGAAGGTGCCGAACGGCTACTGCGGCGCCGGCGGCACGGGCGTGAGCTGCCCGATCGGCACGGGCGTCACCACCCCCGAGGCCTGACCCGACGCCTGGCCGACACGCCCGCTGACGTACACGTTCGCGGGCCGGCGCACATGCTGTGACCTGTGCGTGGGCACGTCGGCCTGGGCGCGAGCGCAGACCTGGGCGTGCGAGCGGACCTGGGCGTGAGCGCGGGTACGGAGCATGATGGCGGCGTGGCGGTCCACTGGTGCACGGTCCCCGCGCCGAGGCCGGTCGGCGCGCTCACCCTCGTCGTGAGCGACGCGGGGCTCTGCTGTGTCGCGTTCGGCGACCACCCCGAGGCGGCGACGGCCGCGGCCACCAGGCTCGGCACCGAGGCCGTCGAGGACCCTGAGGGCACCGAACCCGCCCGCACCCAGGTGCTCGAGTACCTCACGGGCGGGCGCCGGACGTTCGACCTGCCGCTGGACTGGCGGCTCACCGCGGGCAGCCCGCGCACCGTGCTGCAGACCCTGTTCGCGCACGTCGGATACGGCGCCACCATCACCTACGCCGAGCTCGCGGAACTCTCCGGCGCCTACGTCGGGCACGGCTACACCGCGGCCCGCGGCGTTGGGTCGATCATGGGCTCGAACCCGCTGCCGGTCGTCGTGCCGTGCCACCGGGTCACCGCGGCGGACGGGCTGGGCGGCTTCGGCGGCGGTCGCCCGGCCAAGGAGTGGCTGCTCGCGCTCGAGGGCGTCCTGACCCCGGCGTTCGACCTCGACCTGGGATGACCGCGCTGCTCGAGGCGGTGCGGACGCGGGATCCCGGGTTCGCGGTGCTGCGCCGGGCCGTCCGGGTCGCCCTCGCGGCGTGCGTCGTGTTCTACCTCGGCCGGTACGTGCTCGGCGACACCGTCTTCGCCGTCTACGCGGTGTTCGGCGTCGTCGCGCTCGGGGCGCTCTCCGACGTTTCGGGGCCGCCGCGGCACCGGACGAGAACGCTGCTCGGCTGCCTCGGCGTCGGCCTGGTGCTGGTGACGGTCGGGACCCTCGTCGCGGCGAGCACGGCGGCCGCGGTCGTCGGGATGCTCGTCGTCGGCTTCCTGGTCGCGTTCGCCGGGGTGGGCGGACCGCGCTTCACCGGGGTCGCGAACGGGGTGCACCTGTTCTTCATCCTGCCGTGCTTCCCGCCCTTCGCCCCGGACACGCTGCCGCAGCGGCTGCTCGGGCTGACCCTCGGCGTGCTCGCCCTGACCCTGGCGGACCGCTGGGTCCTCACCGACCCCGGACCACCGGGATTCGCCCGCCGGCTGCGCGAGGCGGCCGCGGCGGTCGGGGACCATCTCGACGCGCTCGTGACCGGCGACGACCGGCTGCCCGAGCGGCGAGCCGAGGCGTCCGGCCAGATCGAGCGGCTCCGGCTCAGCACCCTGCCGCTCGGGGAGCGCCCGGCGGGCCCCGGCAGGAGGGACCGCGGGCTCACCCACGCCGCGGACGCGCTGCGGGCCGTCCACGGCCGGATCCTCGCCATCGCGGACACGGCGGGGACGCCGCCCAACCTGCCGGCCGACGTCGTCGTCGCCCTGACCGCCGTGCGCCGCTCGCTGCTCGACGTCTGCGCTGCGCTCGGCGGCCACGGCCCGCCACCGGATCTGCGTCCCGTGGACCGGGCGATCGCCCGGGACGCCGCCGCCCGGCTCCGCCGGCTGACCGCCCCCGGCGGGGTCGCGGAACTGCTGCCGGACGCGCCGCTGCGGGTCGCGGCGCTCGAGGCGCTGTACGCCCAGCGCACCCTGGTGCTCGCCACCCGGGCCGCCGTGGGCGCACCCCCGCCGCCCGAGGCCGCGGCGGACACCGGTCCGGACGGCCCGTTCTGGTACGTCTGCGCCCCCTGGTGGGACCTCTGGCGCCGGCGCCTGGCGACGCATCTCACGCTCCGCTCGGTGTACCTGCAGAACGCGGCCCGGCTCGCGATCGGGCTGGCGGTGGCGCGGTGGGTGGCCGGCGGGCTCGAGTTGCAGAACGGCTTCTGGGTGCTGCTCGCGACGCTCAGCCTGATGCGCACCTCGGTGACGGCGACCCGGTCCGCGCTGGTTCCGGCCTTCGCCGGGACGCTCGCGGGCGCCGTCGTCGCGGCCGGGCTGCTCGCCGCGGCCGGGCCGGAGACCGTCGTCTACGCGATCGTCTTCCCGCTGCTGCTGGTGGCGTCGCTGGCCGGCGGGCCGCTGCTCGGGCCCGCCGTCGGCCAGGGGCTGTTCACGATCCTGGTGTCGGTCCTGTTCGCGCAGCTCTCCCCGGCGGGCTGGTCGCTCGCCGGGGTCCGGATCCTCGACGTGGCGGTCGGCGGGGTCGTCGGCATCCTGATCGGGGTCGCGGTGTGGCCCAGCGGCGGGCGCCGGGAGGTCCGGCGGGCCGCGGCGCGCTGCCTCACGGTCGGGGCGGACGGGATCGAGCGCACCGCCGACCTCCTGACGGGCCGGCCGCGGGTCCGGGAGCAGGACTCGCCGAGACCGGTGGACGAGTACCGCCTGCTGGTGCTCTTCGACGCGAGCTACGCCCAGTACCGCTCGGAGCCCCATCCGCGCCGCGACGACCCGGTGGACTGGCTCGCCGTGCTCGGCGCCGCCCACCGGCTGTACCGGGGATCGGCCGCCCTGCGCCGCCGGTTCGCCGACGCCGAGCCGCTGCCCTGGCCCGTGGTCACGGCCGGGATGCGGGCCGCGGGACACGCGACGGCCGAGCGGTACCGGAGGGTGGCGTCCGCGCTGGCGGTCGACGAGCTGCCGGACCCCGGGCCCGATCCGGAGCCCGGCCTGCCGGAGTGGGTCCGCGTCGCGGCCGAGAAATGCGACCAGGTCGACCATCCGGAGGCGATGCTCCGGGTGATCGACCTGTGGGGCTGGCTGAGCTGGCTCGCCGACGACCTGTCGCGGATCTCGGCCGGGGCCGGCGAGCGGTCAGCCCAGGACGGCCTGGATGTCGATGTCGATCCGTAGGGTCCGGCCGATGGCCAGGACGCCGGCCAGCACGGACTGGTTCCAGCTGATCGCGAAGTCGTCCCGGGAGACCTCGGTGGTCGCCGAGAACGCCGCGCGGGTGCCGCCCCAGAGGTCCGGTCCGGTCCCGCGGTAGGTGACGTCCAGCGGGACCGCCGCGCTCACGCCCTTGAGGGTGAGCACACCGTCGAGCCGCCAGTGCCGCGCGTCGATCCGGACGAGTCCGTCGCTCTTGTAGGCGATCTCCGGGAACACACCCGTGTCGAGGAAGTCCGCGGTGCGCAGGTGCGTGTCCCGCGTCTCGTCGTCCGAGTCCACGGACGCCGGATCGATCACGACCTCGACCGAGCTGTTCTCCAGCGGGTCCGCGACCTGGATCTGGCCGGCGAACTTGCGCAGCCGCCCGTGGATCCGGCTCAGCCCCAGGTGCAGGGCCGTGGCCTGGATGCTGGAGTGCTGGGGGTCGATCTGCCAGGTGCCCGGGGCCGGCAGCACGTCGCCGCCGACCTTGGGCAGTTCCAGCACGCCGAGCGACGTGGCCCGGCCCTCGACCAGCGCGATCGTCCGGGCGGCGGGCTCGTGGCCCGCCGCCGCCGCGATCACCGTGTACGACCCGCCGGCCAGCCCGTCGAGGACGAACCCGCCGTCCTCCCGGCTGGACGCCCGGCCCTGCTGCACGCCGGTCGCGTCGACCGCGGTCAGTGTGCCCCCGGCGACCGGCCAGCCGTCGGGAGTCGTCAGACGCCCCGAGAGCTCACTCATCTCATTCCTCCTGCTATTCCCGTCTGATCCGGCGCGCCCGCCGAATGCGGCGCCGGGAACTCGACGTCCACGGAGGTCACCTCGCCGGCTCCCACCTGGACGATGCTCGCGACCGGCGCGTAGCCGCTCGCCGTGAGCGTGTAGGCCCCGCCCGGCAGGTCCTCGAACGCGAAGCTGCCGTCCGGGGCGGTGACCGTGGACGCGACGACCGTCCCGCGCGCGTCGATCAGGGTGGCGAGCGCCTCGCCGACCCCGCGCCCGTCGCTGGCCGCGACGACCGTCCCGACGAGCCGGGCGCGGCGCGGCAGCGCGACGTCCCGGTCGATCGTCGTCCCGTTGCCCAGCTCGACCGACTGCGCGACCGGCTGGAACGCCGGACCGGTGATCGTGAGCGTGTAGCGGCCCTCGGGCACCCCGGCCAGCGTGTAGCGGCCCGTCGCGTCCGGTGACCCGGTGGCCGCGACGTCGCCGCGCGCGTCGATCAGGGTCAGCATGGCCAGCCCGACGGGTGTGCCGTCGGCGTCCCGGATCGTGCCGCGCACGCCGCTGGTGCCGGCGAGCGGGACGTCGTGGCGGACCGGGCGGTCCGCAACGGCGACCATCGCGGCGTAGGGCTGGAACGTGCCGGAGGTGGCGACGACGAGGTAGGTCCCGCCCGTCGACACCGCGATCCGGTAGTTGCCCTCGCGGTCCGTGGTCGTGCGGCCCTCCTGGCGGCCCGCCGGGTCCGTCAGGGTGACGACGGCGCCGGCGAGGCCGGTGCCGTCCGCGCGGTGCACGATGCCGGACACCGCCGGGCCCTCACCGCCGTGGAACCCGCCGTTGTGCGCCGCCGCGGGCACCACGGGGATCGGGCCGGTGGCGGCCGCCGGGTCCTCGAAGGGACGCGTGGAGACCGGGCCGGTCTCCCCGGCCAGGTGGGGTGCCTGCGGGGAGCCGTCGCCGTTGAGACCCGCGGACATGGCGTGCCGTCCTCTCGTGCCGTTGCCGTTGCTGTTCCATCCGTCGCCGTTCGCCGACCCGACCGGCGGGTGCCCGTTGGCCGACGCGCCCGGCGGGGCTCCACCGACTCCGCCCATGGCCGCCCCGGCCAGGGCGGGCTCGCGGTGCTGCTCCAGCGCCTCGACCGCGGCACCGACGGTCGCCGGCGGCTCGGGCTGCCCGGCCTCCTCGGCCAGCCGTGCCTGGGCACCGGACATGGTGCGCAGCGGGAGCTCCTTGATGAACAGGACCAGCACGAACGCCACGGCGAGCACGCACGCGACGATCAGGAAGGTCAGCGTCATCGACTCGGTGAACCCGACGAGGAACGGGCGCGCCAGCCGCGCGTCGATCCGCTGCAGGAACGACGAGTCGTTCAACACGCCGGTCGCGTTCGCGTTGCCGCTCCGCAGTGCGCCCAGGATCTGCGCGTTGGCCGGGTTCGAGGTGACGGCGGGATCGGCCAGCGCGCCGTCGAAACCGGTCGCGGAGGCCGTCCGGAAGGCGCCGGAGATCTTGTCGCCGACCGTGCTGAACAGGATCGACAGGAAGATCGCGGTGCCCAGCGTGCCGCCCATCTGGCGGAAGAACGTGGACGACGCGGTCGCGACGCCCATGTCCCGGGCGGGGACGGCGTTCTGCACCGCCAGCACGAGCGTCTGCATGCACAGCCCGAGGCCGAGGCCGAAGAGCGCCATGTAGAGGTCGAGCTCCCAGAGCGGGATGTCCACGTCGAGCAGGAAGTGCATCAGCAGCATCGCCCCGACCATGAACGCCGTGCCGACGATCGGGAAGATCTTGTACTTGCCGGTGCGCGAGGTGATCTGGCCGGAGACGATCGAGGCGACCATGATCCCCCCGACCAGCGGCAGCATCAGGAACCCGGACTCGGTCGGGCTGGCCCCGTGCACGATCTGCAGGAACTGCGGCAGCAGTGCGATGCCGCCGAACATCCCCATGCCGATGACGACGCCGGCGACGCTGGACAGGCTGAACACGCCGTTGCGGAACAGCCGCAGCGGGAGCAGCGCGTCGTCGCCGTAGTAGCGCTCGGCCAGGATGAACAGGACTATGCCGACCACGCCGACGACGTAGCAGGTGATCGAGCGTCCGGAGTCCCAGCCCCATTCGCGGCCCTGCTCGGCGACGATCAGCAGCGGCACGAGCCCGATGGCGAGCGCGACGGCCCCCGGCCAGTCGATGCGCGCCTTGCGCGGGGTGTGCGGCACGTTCAGCACCTTGGCGACGACCACCAGCGCCACTGCGCCGATCGGCACGTTCACCAGGAAGATCCAGCGCCACCCGTCGATGCCGGCGATGCTGGCCTGGCCGGACAGCACGCCGCCGATGACCGGCCCGAGCACGCTCGACGTGCCGAACACCGCGAGGATGTAACCCTGGTAGCGGGCCCGCTCCCGTGGCGGCACGATGTCGCCGAGGATCGTCAGGGCCAGGGCGAACAGGCCGCCGGCGCCGAGTCCCTGCACGGCGCGGAACGCCGCGAGCATGTACATCGATGTCGCGAACGTGCACAGGACGGACCCGACGAGGAAGATCGAGATCGCGAAGAGGAAGAGCGGCTTGCGGCCGTAGATGTCCGAGAGCTTCCCGTACAGCGGCGTGGAGATCGTGCCGGTGATCAGGAACGCCGTGGTGGCCCAGGCCTGCTGGCTCAGGCCGCCGAGGTCGTCGGCGATGGTGCGGATGGCCGTGGACACGACGGTTTGGTCGAGAGCGGCCAGGAACATGCCGAGGGCGAGCCCCACGAGGATCGTGACGATCTGCTTGTGCGAGAGCTCACCTCCCCGGTCCGTCTCCGGGGCCGGCCGTGGAACGGCGGCGGCGGTGGTCATCGGGTTCCCCCCTGATCGTGGACTTGCAGATCGGTGACGAAGCGGCTCAGGAGCTCGGCCAGCTGCGTACGGTGTTCCGGCGTCCACCCGGAAAGCGCGGTGGCGAGCTGCTCCGCGCGACGGCGGCGTTCGAGGTCGAGGATCCGGGTGCCGTCGGTGGTGGTGGCGAGCAGCGTGGCGCGCCCGTCGCCCGGATCGGCCCGCCGCTCGACGAGCCCCGCCTTGACCAGGCCCGCCACCTGTCTGCTGATGGTGGACGGGTCCGCGCACATCGCCGCGGCGATCTCACCGGAGCGCTGCGGGCCGTCGACGGCGAGGTGGGCGAGCACGGGGAACGCCGCGCTCTCCAGCTCGGCCTCTGCGCGATGGGCCCCCACCCGCTTGACGAGGCGGATCAGCATGACCAGCTCGTGGGCGACGCGGTCCGCGAGCGCGAGGTCGTCCTCGCCCGGACCGGGCGGCGGCGCGGTCAGCGCCGGGGTCCCACTCGCCATGGCAGCTCCTGATGATCTCTTTACCTTTGCTTTGCGTGTATCACGCAAGCAGTTGCTGGGCTCAACCATGCACCTGTGCCGTCGCTTCGGGCAACCCGAAAACGGGCCTGCGGGTGGTGATACCCGCCACCGCGGGAGGGCGCCGCGGCCCCCGTGTGTCCCGAGGGTGACGATCAGGCGACGGGTCCGCGCCCACGGTGGTGGCGTGGCGTTCCCTTCGTGACACTCGTGCCGTGGCGGCGCACGAATCCGGGTCGGTTGCCCGCTCCCGCAGGACCCGGACCGTTCTGCTCGTGGTCGGGGCGCTCGTGGTCGGATCGCTCCTCGCGCTCGCCGGGAAGGCCGTGTCCGGCCCGCCCTCGGGCAGCACCCCCGTCGCGGTGCGGCTGATCGCCCTCAACGACCTGCACGGGAACCTGGAACCGCCCTCCGGGTCGTCAGGGCGGGTGGTCGACGCGGGCGGCGCGAACGTCGACGCGGGCGGCGCGGCCTTCCTCGCCACGCATGTCGCGCAGCTGCGCGCGCAGAGCCCCTCGGTCCTGCTCTCGGTGGGGGACAACGTGGGCGCCTCGCCCGTCGCGTCCGCGCTCTTCCACGACGAGCCGACGATCGACCTGCTCGACCAGCTGGGCGTCGCCGCGTCGACCGCCGGCAACCACGAGTTCGACGAGGGCTACGCCGAGCTGCAGCGCATGCAGGCCGGCGGCTGCCACCCGACCGACGGCTGCGAGTTCCGCCCGGAGTTCGCGGGCGCCACGTTCCCGATCCTCGGGGCCAACGTCGTGCGGGACTCCGGGGAACCCGCGCTGCCGGCGTCGACCGTCGTCGAGGTGGGCGGGGTGAGGATCGGCGTCATCGGCGCGACGCTGCGGGACCTGCCCACGGTCGTCTCCGCCGAGGGGGTGCGCGGGCTGAGGTTCACCGACGAGATCGAGGCGATCGACGCGGCCTCTGACGCGCTGACGGCACGGGGCGTGAAGGCGCAGATCGTGCTCCTCCACCAGGGCGACGAGGGTGCCGGGGGCGGCCCGTCGGAGTGTGCTGTGAAGCCGGACGGGCCCGGCTCGGCGATCGCGCGGGGGGTCTCCGCGCAGGTCGACGCCGTGTTCACCGCCCACACCCACCAGCAGTACGTCTGCTCCGTGCCCGACCCGGCCGGTGTGCAGCGGCCCCTGGTGCAGGGGCTGTCCTTCGGCCGGCTGCTGTCCGTCGTCGATCTCGCGGTGGACCCGGGGACCGGCGACGTCGTGCGGGCGGACACCCGGGCGCGCAACGAGATCGTGACCCGGGACGTGCCGCCTGACCCGGCCGCGGAGGCCCTGGTCGCCGAGGCCACGGCGAAGGCCGCGCCGATCGCGGACGAGCCCGTCGGCTCGCTCGCCGGGGACCTCGTGCGGGCCGCGGGACCGTCCGGCGAGTCCCCGCTGGGTGACGTCGTCGCCGACGCCCAGCTCGAGGCCACGCGTGGGGCCGGGGCGCAGATCGCGATCACGAACCCGGGCGGCATCCGGGCGGACCTGCAGGGCGGCACCGTCACCTACGGCGAGGCGTTCACCGTGCAGCCCTTCGGCAACATCATGCAGACGATCACGATGACCGGGGCGCAACTCGACGCCGTCCTGGAACAGCAGTGGCAGCAGCAGAGCCCTCGGATCCTGCAGATCTCCTCGGCCATGGCCTACACCTGGTCGCAGGCCGCGCCCGCGGGGGAGAAGGTCTCGGGCATCACGATCGACGGCGCCCCGGTGGACCCGGCCGGCCGCTACCGGGTCTCGGTGAACAACTTCCTCGCCGCGGGCGGGGACAGCTTCACCGTGTTCGCCCGGGGCACGGACCTGCTCGGCGGCCCGGTCGACCTCGACGCCCTGCTCGCCTTCCTCGCGGCGCACCCGAACCTGGTCCCGCCGCCCACCACCCGGATCACCACCGCCCCGTGACCCCGGCCCGCGGGTTACGGTCCGGGGGTGTCGACGTCGCCGGTGACCGAGAACGTCTTCGACCCGCGGATCTTCGCGCGCGGGGTCCCGCACGAGGCGCTGCGCCGGCTGCGTGACCACGACCCGGTGTCCTGGCAGGAGGAGCACGAGGTCGGGATCTGGCCGGCCGGGCCGGGGTACTGGGCGGTCACCCGCTACGACGACGTCCGGCACGTCCTGCGCAGCCCGGCGGACTTCTCGTCCTCGCTCGGGGCCACGCAGATCCGCGATCCCGCGCCGGCGGACCTGCCGTTCATCCGCCGGATGATCCTCAACATGGACCCGCCCGAGCAGGTCCGGCTGCGCACGCTGGTGACCGGCGCGTTCACCCGCCGGCGGCTGGAGCGGTTCGCCGGGACGGTCCGCGACCGCGCCGCCGCGCTGCTCGACGCCGTCGTGGCCGACGGGCGCTGCGACCTCCCGCGCGACGTCACCGACGACCTCCCGCTGCAGAACCTCGCGGACCTGCTCGGCGTCCCCGCCGCGGACCGCGCGCTGCTGCTGGAGTGGACGAACCGGGTGATCGGCTATCAGGACCCGGAGCACGGCACGGTCCTCACCGACGCGGACGGCAACCCGGTCAACCCGCGCTCGCCCGCCGCGCTGCAGGACATGTTCGACTACGCCGAGCAGCTCGCCGAGGCCAAGCGCCGCGATCCCGCCGACGACGTGCTGACGGCGCTCGTCGAGGCCGAGGTCGACGGCGAGAAGCTCACCGACGCCGAGCTGAAGATGTTCTTCTTCCTGCTGGTCGTCGCCGGGAACGACACCGTCCGCAGCGCGCTGCCCGGGGGCGTCCTCGCCCTCGTCGAGCATCCGGTGGAGTACGCCCGGCTACGGGCGGACCCGGCGCTGCTACCCGGCGCGATCGAGGAGATGCTGCGCTGGCACCCGCCGGTGCTCACCTTCCGGCGTACCGCGACGAGGGACGTCGAGCTCGGCGGCCGGCGGATCGCGGCGGGGGACAAGGTCGTCGTCTACCACGTGTCCGCGCACTTCGACGAGCGCCGGTTCGCCGACCCCCTCCGCTTCGACCTCAGCCGCTCCCCGAACGACCACGTGGCGTTCGGCCAGGGGCCGCACCTGTGCCTCGGCGCGGTGTTCGCCCGGATGCAGCTGCGCGCCTTCTTCACCGAGTTCCTCGCCCGGTTGCCGCAGGTCGAGCTCGACGGCGAGCCGCGCCGCCTCACCTCCAACTTCATCAACGGGATCACCCGGCTGCCCCTGCGCTGGTGACCGTCGCCCGAGGCCCTAGTCTCGCCCGCACACGATCACGGGAGGATCCTGCGGTGACGAGGTACGGCCGGGCCGTCGTTCTGGTCCTCGGCGCCGGCGCCCTGCTCGCCGGGTGCGCACAGCCCGGGCAGTTGGGGGCCACGCCGGCCACCGTGACGGTGACCGCGCCCGCCCCCGCGCCGGTGACGGCCCCGGCGCTGCCGGAGACGGTTCGCGGGACGATCGACGTCCCGGTGCGGGTCCGGACGCCGGGCCCCGCCGAGTACTCGGTCCGAACGATCACGATGCAGCCCGGGGAGACCACCGGCTGGCAGCAGCACCCCGGGACCGAGACCACGGTCGTCGAGGCCGGGGCGGTGACCCTCCTCGAGGAGGACGCGTGTGACCCCCGGACCGTAGCCACGGGCAGCGGCCTGTTCGTGGCCGACGCGGTGCCCCACGTGCTGCACAACCCGGGCCCGGAACCGGCGCGGCTCGTCGTCGCCTACCTGCTGGCGCCCGGCGCGCCGGAGTCCTCCCCGGTCCCGCCCGCCTGCGCCGAGGGGTGATCTCCGGGCACGCACCCGGAGATCACCGTGTGCGGCCCGGTCTGTGGGACAGTTGACGCTGCGGACACCGGGTGGCGGCGGGGAGACATGGGTACGAAGACGGTCATCGGGGCAGACCAGCGCGAGTGGCAGGTCAAGCGCAACATCGAGTGGTCCACCCCGGCCACCGGGGACGAGTTCGAGCACGACGTCGACGGCGGCCGCGGCGCGGCCCTGATGATCCTCTCGTCGCTGTTCCTGATGTGGGTCGTCGTGTTCGCCTGGAAGCCCGCCGGTGTCAACGTCCCCTGGTTCTACATCCTGGTCTTCATCCTCGTCCTCGGGTTCTTCCCGGTGCGCTGGTACCTGCGCCGGCCCTGGACGATCAACGCCAAGACCCAGGGCAGCTACGAGGACGGGCTGCCCGCCGAGAACTGGACCGGGATGGTCCGCGGGATCGGCAAGGCCCGGGAGGAGATGCGCGTCGTCGTCCGCAGCCTGAAGACGCGGGCCACCCCGGGACACGCGGACAGCCCGCTGCAGCCCGTGAACTAGGCGGCCCGATGCCCGAGTCGCCCGAGATCGAGGCGTTGGCCCACCACCTGCGCGAGAACGCGGTCTACCGCCCGGTCGCACGCGTGGACGTGGCGAGCATGAGCGCCGTCAAGACGTTCGACCCGCCGGTGACCTCGCTGGTCGGACGGGTGGTGACGGGCGCGGCGCGCTACGGGAAGTTCCTCTCCGTCGAGTTCGCGGACCGGCCCGGTGAGGAGCTGCACCTGGTCACACACCTGTCCCGGGCGGGCTGGCTGCGCTGGCACGAGACCGCGTCGACCACGCCGCCGAAGCCCGGCCGCGGGCCGCTGGAGTTCCGGGTGCACCTGGACACGGTCGGCGGGCCCGGGTTCGACCTCACCGAGGCCGGCACGCAGAAGCGCCTCGCGGTCCACCTGGTCCGGGACCCGCAGGAGATCCCCGGGGTCGCGCGGCTCGGCCCGGACGCGCTGACCCTGGGCCGGGACCAGCTCGCCGAGCTGCTGGCCGGGCAGGGCGCCCGGCTCAAGACGTTGCTGGTGGACCAGAAGACGATCGCCGGGATCGGCAACGCCTACAGCGACGAGATCCTGCACACTGCGAAGCTCTCCCCGTTCGCCGTCGCCGGCCGGCTCCCGGAGGAGAAGATCGACGCGCTGGCCGTGGCGATGCACGCGGTCCTCACCGACGCGGTGGACCGCTCGGTGGGGCAGGGCGCGGCGACCCTGAAGGGGGAGAAGCGCTCCGGCCTGCGGGTGCACGCGCGGACCGGGCTGCCGTGCCCCGTCTGCGGCGACACCGTGCGGGAGGTCTCCTTCGCCGACCGGTCGTTCCAGTACTGTCCGACCTGTCAGACCGGCGGCAAGCCTCTCGCCGACCGGCGGTTGTCGCGGTTGGTGAGGTAGGACGGATCTTGGGAGAGCTGCTCGCCTCGCCGGCAGTGCTGCTGCTCAGCCTGGTGGTGCTGGCGGTCGTCGTGATCGTCGCGCTGGTCCTGATCCGCCGCGCCCGCCGCAACACCTTCGCCAGCCCGCTCGAGCGGGCCACCTTCGCAACGCTGCACACCGTCGCGCTCGCCGCGCCGGCTCTGCGCGAGGGCCTCTCGCACAGCTCGGCGTCCTTCGCGCTGCCGTACCTGCGGACGCTGCTGGAGACCTGCGCGCTGAGCATGACCGACGGCCGCGGCGAGGTCCTGGCCTGGGACGGGGACGCGGACCAGCACAAGCCGGACGTCACCTCGCTCGCGGACCAGGTGATCTCCACCGGGCGCCAGCAGGTCATGTCGCACACGTCGATCGCCTGCCAGTACCCGGCGTGCGAGGTCCGCGGGATCGTCGTGGTGCCGCTGGAGAGCGACGGCGCGATCATCGGCACGCTGGCCGCGCTGACGACGTCGACGGCCGGCCCGGTGCTGCTGCGCGCCACCGCCGAGGTCGCGCGCTACGTCTCCAGCCAGCTCGAGCTCGCCGAGCTCGACGAGTCCCGGGCCCGGCTCAACCGCGCGGAGGTCCGGGCGCTGCGCGCGCAGATCTCCCCGCACTTCGTCTACAACGCGCTGACGACCATCGCCTCCTTCATCCGTACGGACCCGGTCCGCGCCCGTGAGCTGCTGATCGAGTTCGCGGACTTCACGCGCTACTCGTTCCGCACCGCGGGGGAGTACACGACGCTGTCCGACGAGCTGACGAACATCGAGCGCTACATCGCGCTGGAGAAGGCCCGGTTCGGGGACCGGCTCAACATCAAGCTGCAGATCGCGCCCGAGGTGCTCAACGTCGTCCTGCCGTTCCTGGCGCTGCAGCCGCTGGTGGAGAACGCGGTGCGGCACGGCCTGTCCGGCAAGCCCAACGGCGGCACGATCACGATCACCGCGGAGAACGCCGGCGCCGAGTGCGTGATCATCGTCGAGGACGACGGCGTCGGCATGGACCCGGCGCGGCTCACGGAGGACCTGGACGACGCCCACCTCTCCGGCGCGCACGTCGGGCTCGGCAACGTCGACGACCGGATGCGCTCCGCCTTCGGCGACGACTTCGGCCTGGTCGTGGACACCGCCGTCGGCGCGGGCATGAAGATCACCCTTCGGGTGCCGAAGTTCCGCGCCGGCATCCGCGTCTGAAGTGCACCCCGGTCAGGCCGCGTTGTGGCTCCATGGCGCGGGGTGGGGTCCCGCGTACCTTGGGCGCCATGGTGTCTTCACTGCAGGACCGGCTGACCTCGAGACTCCCCGGCAGGCTCGGTGAGCGCTCGGACAAGCCGGTCGTCTCGATGGTGCGGCTGCACGGGGTGATCAGCCCGCAGGCCGGACCGGTCCCGCGCGCGGTGATCAACGCCCAGTCGACCGAGAAGGTCCTCGAGCGCGCGTTCGAGGTGGAGCGGCTCGCCGCCGTCGCGCTGCTGATCAACTCCCCGGGCGGGTCGCCCACGCAGTCCGCGCTGGTCGCGGACCGGATCCGGGGACTCGCGCAGGAACACCGGGTACCGGTCCTCGCCTTCTGCGAGGACGTCGCGGCCTCCGGCGGGTACTGGCTCGCGTGCGCGGCGGACGAGATCTACGCCCACCCGACGTCGATCGTCGGGTCGATCGGCGTGATCAGCCAGGGCTTCGGGCTGGAGGGCCTCATCCAGCGGTTCGGGATCGAGCGCCGGCTCTACACCGCGGGCGGCTCCAAGGCGCGGCTGGACCCGTTCCTCCCGGAGAAGCCGGAGGACGTCGAGTGGCTGCGCGACCTGCAGGACCAGCTGCACGTGCTGTTCCAGGACTGGGTGACCGAACGGCGCGGGGACCGGTTGAAGGAGGACGAGGACCTGTTCACCGGGGAGGTGTGGACGGGCGCCCGGGCGGTGGAGGTCGGTCTCGTCGACGGGCTCGGCACGCCCCGCGGCGTGCTCACCGAACGGTTCCCCGACGCCGAGCTCACGCCCGTCGAGGGACGTAAGCCCCTCCTGGCCAGGCTCGGCCTGGGAGCACCGGCCGCCGCGCGCAGCCTGGCGGGCGTCGACTCGATGCTCGGCGTGGCCCAGGCTGCCGACATCAGAGCGACATGGGCACGCTACGGTCTGTAGCTTCGCCGGTGGTGGGCGGAAAACCGGAGGGTGAACCGTGAGGTGACACTTCCGGTGGGTAGCCGATCGGTCGCTGTTTGGTGCGGTGCTCTGGCATTGGACCCGAATCACCGTCACCATGGTCGTCGGAGCCGGGGACGAGTTCGTCGAGAGTGTCGAGAACGACGTGGGGAGTCGTGCCCGGCCGGAGCACCGGGCACGCAGGATGAGGAGATCGTGGACAGCAACGACAGCTCCGGAGGTCTGGTCGTACTCGCAGTGGACGACGAGGAGCCCGCTCTCGAAGAGCTGGCCTTCCTGCTCGACGAGGACGCCCGGGTCGACGTGGTCCTGAAGGCCGGTAACGCGACGGAGGCGCTGCGGATCCTGCACGAGCGGCCGAGCGCGGGGGACGCCTCGGCGGTGGCGCACGCGGCCCGCAACGGTGCGACGAACCCCGTCACCGGAACGGGCATCGCCGAGCGCACGGACGTCGACGTCGTGTTCCTGGACATCCGCATGCCGGGCCTGGACGGGCTCGAGCTCGCCCGGGTGTTCAGCTCGATGGCCCAGCCGCCCGAGGTCGTCTTCGTCACCGCGCACGACGACCGCGCGGTCGACGCCTACGAGGTCGGCGCCAAGGACTACCTGCTCAAGCCGCTGCGCTCGGAGCGGCTCGGCGCCGCCCTGGATCGCATCCTGGCCAACCGGGCAACCGTCGCGGCGGCCGAGCCGGCGCCGGAGCAGGGCAACGAGGACGAGGTGATCCCCGTCGAGCTGGCGGGCACCACGAAGCTCGTCCCCCGCTCCGCCGTGCGCTACGTCGAGGCGCAGGGGGACTACGCCCGCCTGCACACCACGGACGGCAGCCACCTGGTGCGGATCCCGCTCTCGGTGCTCGAGGACCGCTGGCGGGACGCCGGGTTCGTCCGCATCCACCGCTCGTTCCTGGTGTCGCTGCCGCTGGTCACCGAGCTGCGGCTGTCCGGATCCGGGTACGTGGTGCGGGTCGGGTCCGGCCCGGACACCGCCGAGCTGCCGGTCAGCCGCCGGCACACCCGTGAGCTGAAGGACCGGCTGGTCCGCGCGACGAAGCAGGCGTGGAGCCAGAGGTGAGCACGTCCGTCGACGGGCGGGCCGGAGGGGTCGGCCGCGCCGGTCCCGCCGGCCCGGCCCCGTCGGCGGAC
>NZ_JAODNI010000002.1 GCF_025465255.1 Pseudonocardia sp. | reverse complement strand
CGGCACAACTTCACCGAGCTGCCCCGGATCCGCTCCGAGCGCCCCGCGTTCGAGCTGCACTACCCGCACCTCGTCGAGCGCATCCGCGAGGAGGCGCACGTCGGGCACCGGGCGGCGCCGTCCGAGGTCCTCGCCCAGGGCGTCAGCCACGAGACGCAGCCCGACGACGACCCCAAGTCCCGTTAGGACCGTTCGCGCTGAACGCTCAGAACCCGGCCCGGTCGACCGTCCTCGTGACGGTCACCGGGCCGGACCGTCCCGGAGTCAGCTCCGCACTGTTCACCGTCCTCACCCGACACGGGGTGGACCTGCTGGACGTCGAGCAGGTCGTGATCCGCGGCCGGCTCACGCTGGGGGCGCTGGTCGCCGTCGAGCGGGATCCCGAGGGACTCCAGGAGTCCCTGGACGACGCCATGCAGAGCATCGGCATGCAGGTCCACACGTCCGTGAACCACGGGACCGATGAGGACCCGGCGGTGCGCCGCAAGTCCACGCACGTCGTCGTGGTGCTGGGGCGGCCGATCACCGCCCGCGCGTTCGGGTCCGTCGCCCAGGCGCTCGCGGACGTCGGCGCGAACATCGACTCGATCCGCCGGGTCGCGGACTATCCCGTGACGGGCCTCGAGCTCGAGGTCTCGCCGAACCCGGACGACCCGCAACAGCACCCGCACGGCACGCTGCGGCACAAGCTCGTCGAGGTCGCGCGCGAGGCGGGCATCGACGTCGCCGTCGAGCGGGCCGGTCTCGCCCGGCGCAGCAAACGCCTCATCGTCTTCGACGTGGACTCCACGCTCGTCCAGGGCGAGGTCATCGAGATGCTGGCCGCGCGGGCCGGCGCCGAGGCCGAGGTCCGCGCCGTCACCGAGGCCGCGATGCGCGGGGAGCTGGACTTCGCGCAGTCCCTCGAACGCCGGGTGGCCGTTCTGGAGGGGCTGCCCGCCGCGGTCATCGACGAGGTCGCCGCCGAGCTCGAGCTCATGCCCGGCGCGCGCACCACGATCCGCACGCTCAAGCGCCTCGGCTTCCGCGCGGGCGTCGTCTCGGGCGGGTTCACCCAGGTCATCCGCGGTCTGGTCGACGAGCTGGGGCTGGACTTCTGCGCCGCCAACGAGCTGGAGATCGTCGACGGGCGGCTCACCGGCCGCGTCGTCGGGGACATCGTGGACCGGCCCGGCAAGGCCGTCGCGCTGCGCCGGTTCGCGGCCGAGCACGGGATCCCGCTCGAGCAGTGCGTGGCGGTCGGCGACGGTGCCAACGACATCGACATGCTCTCGACGGCCGGGCTCGGCATCGCGTTCAACGCCAAGCCCGCGCTGCGCGAGGTCGCGGACACGGCGTTGTCCCAGCCGTACCTGGACGCCGTGCTGTTCATCCTCGGGATCACCCGGGACGAGGTCGAGAGTGCCGACGCCGCCGAGGGCGTGCTGCGGCGGGTCCCGATCGCGTGAGCACGGTTCTCGACGCGCTGGCAGCCCGCTACTCCGGGCCGGACGTCGTGATCCCGCCCGAGCAGGACGGCGTGGTGCGGGCGATGCCGGTGATCCTGCGGATCGAGCGGGAGGCACCGGCGCGCACGCCGCTGCTGGAGGCCGCCGCGGGCGCCGCGCTCGCGCTCTGCCTGGACCCCCGGGCGCAGGAGGGCGGCGAGTGGCACGAGGACGTCCTGAGCTGGGTCGACGGCCGCATCCGCAAGATCGCCAGGCGCGCACGCGGCGCCCACTGGGAAGCCGTGCAGGACCTGCCGGGCGTGACCGTCGAGGTCGACGGCGCGGAGGCCCGCGCGCTCGTCCCCGGTCCGGTCGACGCGGTGCCGAAGGTCGTCTCGCGGCTGCAGATCGGCGGCACGGACCTGCCCCCGGACTCGCCTCCCGCACCCCCGCCGGGCGTCCCGGTGATCACACTGAACCCGGCCGTGACGATGAGCGTCGGCAAGGCCGCGGCCCAGGTCGGGCACGCGTCGATGCTGCTCGCCGCCGTCCGCGGATGGACCGAGACCCCGCGGTTCGCCGTCCGGTCGACGGACGAGGCGCGCTGGGCGGCGCTGTGCGCAGCCGTCGAGCGGGACGAGGCGGTCGCGGTCCGGGACGCGGGGTTCACCGAGGTGGAGCCCGGGACCATCACCTGCATCGGACGCTGACCCGGGGCCGGCAGGTCGTCCGCCGGACCTCCGGCGCCTGAGTGGCTCGAGCAGCCCACGATGACGCTTGAACCACTCAAGCGGCGACGGACGCACCGCAAGCCCGGCAGCGCCGTGCCGGCGGAGATCAGGCGTCGCGGAGGCGGCGCAGGGCCGCCCGCACCTTCTCGGGATCGGTCGTCTGCCAGAACGGCGGCAGGCTCGCCCGGAGGAACCCGCCGTACCGGGCCGTCGCGATCCGGGAGTCCAGGATCGCGACGACGCCCCGGTCGTTCATCCCGCGCAGCAGCCGGCCCGCACCCTGGGCGAGCAGCAGCGCGGCGTGGGTGGCGGAGACCGTGAGGAAGCCGTTGCCGCCCCGGGCGTCCGCGGCCCGCTGACGGGCCGACACGAGCGGGTCGTCCGGGCGCGGGAACGGGATCCGATCGATGATCACGCAAGACAGGGACGGCCCGGGCACGTCCACGCCCTGCCAGAGCGAGAGGGTGCCGAACAGGCAGGTCTCCTCGTCCTCGGCGAACCGCTTGACCAGCAGCATCGTCGAGTCGTCCCCCTGGCAGAGCAGGGGGACGGACAGCCGTCCCCGCAGCGCCTCGGTGGCCTGCTTCGCGGCGCGCATGGAGGAGAACAACCCGAGCGTGCGGCCCCCGGCGGCGTCGACCAGCTCGGCGATCTCGTCCAGGTAGGCGGGCGCGAGGCCGTCACGGCCCGGCGGGGGCAGGTGCTTCGCGGTGTAGAGGATCCCGCTGCGCGCGTGGGCGAACGGCGAGCCGACGTCCATGCCCTTCCACCGCGGAACGTCCTTGTCCTTCACCGGGTCGTCCTCCGGGGCCGTTCCCTCCGGCGGGAGGCCCCACTGCCGGGCCAGCGCGTCGAAGGAACCGCCGAGCGCGAGCGTCGCCGAGGTGAGAACGGTGGTCCGCGTGCCGAACAGCCGCTCCCGCAACAGCCCGCCGACGGCCAGCGGCGCCGCCCGCAGCACCTTGAACCGGGCGTTGTCCGGGCCCTGCTCGCCCAGCCACACGACGTCGTAGCGCTTGGCCGGGTCCTCCTGCTCGAAGGTCTTCAGCACCCTGACGGCGACCTCGGACACCTCGTCCAGCAGTGCGAGCGCCAGCTTGCGGCCGGTGGCCCCCTCCGGGTCCTCCCGGCGTTCGCCGCCCAGCGCCTGCCGGCACATCGCGGCGGCGTCGACGATCGACTGCAGTGCGCCGGATGCGGAGCGCGGCAACGACTCCCAGCGTCCGGGAGGCAGGTCCTCGAGGGTGAGGCCGAAGCCCTCGCCCGCCTCGGCGAGCCGATCGGCCAGGTCCTGGTCGACGAGCTTCCCGCAGCGCCGGGCCGCGGCGGCGACGGTGCCCGCGGTGAGCTCCGCGGTGGCGGCGCCGGTGACCCGGTCCACGAGCTCGTGCGCCTCGTCGATCACGACGACGTCGTGCTCCGGGAGCACCGACGCGTCGCCCATCGCGTCGATCGCCAGCAGCGCGTGGTTCGTGACGACGACGTCCGCCCGCCCGGCCTCGGCCCGCGCCTTCTCGGCGAAGCAGTCCTCGCCGACCGGGCACCGGGCCGCGCCCAGGCACTCCCGCGCCGTCACCGACACCTGCCGCCAGGCGTTGTCCGGGACGCCCGGGACGAGCTCGTCCCGGTCCCCGGTCTCGGTGTCCGACGCCCAGTCGTGCAGGCGCGACACGTTGCGGCCCAGGGCGGAGATGGCGAAGGCGTCGAAGAGCTGCTCCTCGGCGGGGTCCTCGCCCATCGCGTCGTCGCCGTGCAGCTTGTTCAGGCAGAGGTAGTTCCTGCGGCCCTTGAGGATCGCGAACGTGGGCGCGCGCCCGAGCAGCGGCTTGAGCGACTTCGCGACCCGGGGGAGGTCCCGGTCCACGAGCTGGCGCTGCAGCGCGATCGTGGCGGTGGAGATGACGACCGTGGTGTCCCGGACCATCGCGTGCCGGATCGCCGGGACGAGGTAGGCCAGGGACTTCCCCGTGCCCGTGCCGGCCTGCACCGCGAGGTGCTCGCCGCTGGACAGCGCCTTGCGGACGGCCTGCGCCATCGCGTCCTGCCCCTCGCGGCGCGCGCCCCCGACCGCCGTGACGGCCGCCTCGAGCAGCTCGGCCACGCCGGGGAGGTCGGTCTTGGCGGGAGCGGCAGGCACTCGTCGACCTTATCCGGCGCCCCCGACAGCCCGAGGCGCAACCGTGTATCGACGCAGTCGACCCCCGCCCCGCAACCGTGTGGGCACGCTCCGTGAAACGTGGCAGGCCCCACACGTGATGTGGCGCGGCCGATTCGGCAGGTCGCCGCGGCTGTGGCCATCATGTCAAGGGTGACGTCCACGGAAATCCGACCCGACCCCGCGCTGTACCCGATGGTCTTCGAGCCCAAGGCCCGTTACAGCGATCTCGACCCGAGCCGTCGCATCGGCCGGGAGGCTCTCGTGCGCTGGTTCGAGGACGCGCGCGTCGCCGTCGAGCTCGAGGCATTCGGGTCCGACCTCGCCGACCGTCAGCGTGCCCGGGTGGGCCAGCTGCTGGTGTCGGTCCAGGTCGACGTGATCGCCCCGCTGCGGATCGCCGGTCGGTACCGGGTCGGGGTCGGCGTGAGCCACATCGGGACGAAGTCGTTCTCCTACGTCTACGGCGTGTTCGCCGGGGACGACCTGGTCGCCACCGGCGAGTCGACGAGCGTCTACACCGAGGGCGGCGTGACCACGGCGATCCCCGCGGACCTGCGGGAGGCGCTCGGCAGGCTCGAGCTCCCGGGCGCCGGACAGGGCCGGGTCGAGCCCGAGCCGTCGCGGCTCGTCCGGGAGAACTACCCGTTCCGCTACGACGTGCGCACCCGCTTCGGGGACCTCGACACCAACCGGCACGTCAACAACGTGGCGCTGGCCGGCTGGTACCTCGACGGTCTCGCCGAGCTGCACACCGACGTCCTGGGCTACCCGGTCGGCGGCCCGCTCGACGGCCTCGAGCCCAGCTCCCTGCGGGTCGAGTACCTCGACGAGGTGCGCTTCCCCGGCATCTACCAGCTGCGCGTCGGCCTCGTCGACATCGACGACACCCAGGCCCGCTACGCCTGTGGCCTCTTCGACGGCCACCGCTGCATCGGTCTCGCCGACGCCGTCGGCGCGCACAGCACGCACGACAACGACGGCGACCAGGTCGATCTCGGCGCCGCGCTCCAGCCGTTCCGCATGAAGGGCTGACGCCTCCGATCACGGTCGACGGCCGCGCATCCGCTTCCGGCTGCGCGGCCGTTCCCGTTCAGGGGTGTCTAGCCGATGGTCACGCCGGCGTCGCTCAGCACGTCCAGGGCCTTGTCCGTCGTCGCCGGCGTGACCCCGGCGCAGTGCTCCAGCAGCACGGTCACCGCGAAACCGGCCGCGTTGGCGTCGAGGGCGGTCGCGCGGACGCAGTGGTCCGTGGCGATCCCGACGACCTCGACGGCGTCGACACCCCTGTCCCGCAACCAGTCCGCCAGCCCGACGCCGTTCGGCTCCGTGCCCTCGAAGCCGGAGTATGCGGCGGTGTAATGGCCCTTGTCGAACACCGCGTCGACGGGCGCGACGTCCAGCGCCGGGTGGAACGACGCCCCCGGCGTGCCCGCGAGGCAGTGCGGCGGCCAGGTGTCCACGAAGTCCGGAGTGTCGCTGAAGTGCGCGCCGGGGTCGATGTGGAAGTCCCGCGTCGCCACGACATGGTCGTACCCGCCGTCGCGAGCCAGCCGGGACACGCTCTCGGCGACGGCGGCGCCGCCCATGACGGCGAGCGAGCCGCCCTCACAGAAGTCGTTCTGGACGTCGACGACGATCAGTGCCCTGCTCATGTCAGGACGTCCCCTCGAACACGGTCGGGATGGCGGGCTCGCCGCGGGAGAGCTTCAGCCCCTCCCACGGCACCGCGACGAGCGCGGCGCGCAGGTGCTCGCGGGACTGGTCCAGCGAGGGCAGGTCGTCGACCCGCTTCCCGCCGCGGACCAGCGGGATCGGCAGCACGCGGTCGTTCGGCCCGACCTCGGGTGTGGTGGTGACCGGGTACACGACCTCCTCGACCGCCGTGCCGGTCGGCTTGAAGCGGCGCAGCGCGGACTTGCGGCCCCCGCGGGACTCCTTCGAGCTCGACCGCTTGGCCACGGGCCGCCCGTCCACCTCGACGAGCTTGTAGACCATGCCCGCGGTCGGCGCCCCGGATCCGGTGACGACCGAGGTGCCGACGCCGTAGGCGTCGACGGGTTCGGCGCGCAACGAGGCCAGCGCGTACTCGTCGAGGTCACCGGACAGGACGATCCTCGTGCCGGTGGCGCCGAGGGAGTCCAGCTGCTCGCGGGCCTGGCGGGCGAGCACGCCGAGGTCGCCGGAGTCGATCCGGATCGCTTCGAGCTCGGGGCCGGCGGCCTCGATCGCGTTCTCGACGCCCTTGCGGATGTCGTAGGTGTCGACGAGCAGGGTCGTCTTGACGCCGAGGGCCTCGACCTGGCTGCGGAAGGCGCTGAGCTCGTCGTCGTGCAGCAGGATCCAGGCGTGCGCGGCCGTGCCGGCCGTCGGGATGCCGTGCCGGCGACCGGCCTCCAGGTTGGAGGTCGCGCCGAACCCGGCCAGATAGGCGGCGCGGGCCGAGGCGACCGCGGCCTCCTCGTGGGTCCGCCGGGAACCCATCTCGATCATCGGCCGCGATCCGGCGGCGGTGACCATCCGGGCCGCGGCCGAGGCGACGGCGCTGTCGTGGTTGAAGATCGACAGCGCCAGCGTCTCGAGGACGACCGCGTCCGCGAAGGAACCGGTGACCGTCAGGACCGGGGAGCCGGGGAAGTACAGCTCGCCCTCGGGGTAGCCGTCGACGTCACCGGCGAAGCGGTAGTCCGCGAGCCAGTCCAGGGTGCGCTGGTCCACCGTCCCCGCGAGGGAGGCGAGCTCGGACTCGCCGAACCGGAAGTCCTCCAGCGCGTCGAGGAACCGGCCGGTCCCCGCGACGACGCCGTAGCGGCGACCGTCGGGCAACCGGCGCGCGAAGAGCTCGAAGCTGCACTGCCGGTCGGCGGTGCCGTCGGCCAGTGCCGCGGCGACCATGGTCAGCTCGTACATGTCGGTGAGGAGCGCGGTGGCAGCGCCCGTCCCGTCCGCGACGCGGGTCATGCCGTGAGCCTATGTGCCGTCCTGCGCCTCGGGGTGTGCGTGTCACCATGGAGGCATGTCCGCGCCGCTCAGCTCGCCGACCCGTCAGGTGGATCCTGCCGTCGACGAGGAGACCACCGGCGACACACCCTGGCAGGCTGTCGTCTGGAACGACCCCGTCAATCTCATGTCCTACGTGAC
Source organism: Pseudonocardia sp. (assembly GCF_025465255.1). Taxonomy (GTDB): domain Bacteria; phylum Actinomycetota; class Actinomycetes; order Mycobacteriales; family Pseudonocardiaceae; genus Pseudonocardia. Next base: position 2,012 of record NZ_JAODNI010000002.1, on the reverse strand, counting down.
GTACGTGCTGCAGAAACTCTTCGGCTATCCCGAGCCGAAGGCGACGGCGCTCATGCTGGACGTCCACCACAAGGGGAAGGCCGCGGTGTCGTCCGGGGACAAGGACAAGATCGAGACGGACGTCGCCAAGCTTCACGCGGCCGGCCTCTGGGCCACCATGCAGCGCACATGAACGGCTGGAAGCGCTCCGGACGCGGGACGAAGGCCCGGCTCGTCGCGACGTTCGAGGAGCAGGAGTCGACGGTCCTGCGCGGCCTGGTCGGCGAGGTGCGGCAGATGCTGGAGGGACGCGCGAGCGAGGCGCCCGCCGATGAGCTCGCCGCCCTCACGGGCATCCGCACCGGGCCGTCGAAGCGGCCGGACGACCGCGTGCTCGCCCGGCTGCTGCCGGACTTCACCAGCGAGGACATGGACCTCGCCGCGGGCCTGCGGTCCCTGCACGAGCCCGAGCTGATCGAGAGCAAGCAGAACGCGGCCCAGACGGTGCTGGACGCGTTGCCGGAGGCGGGCGGGAAGGTCGAGCTGACGCCCGAACAGTCCGACGTGTGGCTGACCGCGCTCAACGACGTGCGGCTGGCGCTCGGGACGGCGCTGGACATCAGCGAGGAGATGCCGGAGGAGCTGCCGCCGGACGACCCGCGCGCGCCGCACCTCGGGGTGTACCAGTGGCTGACGTTCGTGCAGGACTCGCTGGTCCAGACACGGATGAAGCTGCTGTAGACCGTTCACGATCGCGAACCCCTCGGCTGAAGTGGTCCCGCGCGCGGGACGGCCTGAGATCATGGACGGGTGACCTCGCCGAGCGACTCCGTCGACGCCGCCGACATCCGCCGGGTCGACGACGCGCAGATCATCTGGACGGACGCGGTGCCGACGGTGGGTGGGGCGCCGGGGCAGGTCCGATTGGAGCCGGAGGTGGCGAGGGCGTTCTCGGTGAGGCTGGGGGAGGTGGTCAAATCGGTGCTGGGTGCGGAGGTTCTGCTTGACCCCGTTCTGACCTCATTTCCCTCGATGGACCCGGTGAGCAATAACGCCGCATCCCAGTCGGCGAGGATGATCAACGATGCGCGGACCTACTTGGAGGCCTGGCGACGTCAGCTCTGGGAGGCACGGATGGCACTCGATGCACAGCTTGCTGCTTACGAGGATGTCGAGCAGCGGAACTTGGGACGAACATGATGAATAGTGGCCCGGTGTCCGGTCTACTCGCTTCGTTCGTGCTCGTTCTCGCCCTTTCTGCTTGTTCGACCGCATCGTCGACTCCTCCACTGGTAGTTCCGCCACCACCGGCAGAGGTGACAGCGAGCGCCCCTCCGGTCTCCGGAGTGCCTACCGTGGATCATCCTCTTGATTTACGCGGCATTCGCGCTTGTGAGGCGCTCACGGCGGAAATGCTTCAATCGCTGGATCTCACTGCCGATACAGCCTCCGACCGGTCAAACGCGAATGCGTCTGCATGCGGCTGGACTGCGCGTGACGGGTCGTTCGAGGCTGGTATCGCGTTGAGCACGGTTCGAGATCTGAGACTCTATTACAGTCTCCGGACCTCGTTCCCGATCTTTGAGCCGGAGGTCATTTCCGGGTATCCGGCGGTGCGGGTCAGCGACGTGAACAGCGGCTCCTGTGTGATCTTGGTCGGCAATGCCGATGACCAGTCCTTCTCCGCGCGGGCCGGAGGTTTCAGCGGCCCCCTCCGGGACTTGTGCGTGACTGCACGAGATGTTGCCAGTGCTGCCTTGACCTCGTTACCGCCCCGCCGCTGATCGGAGTCCGGACCATGGCGCCGAACTACGAAGGAACCGCAGTCGACTTCTCCGGGATGTCGATCGAACAGATTCGCGATCCCGTGATTGCCGGCAGCGCTACGAACGACCTGCAAGGTGCGGCCGATCTGCTGGCGCAGGTCGCGGAGAAGCTCACCGCGGCCTGCGACGACCTGCACCAACTCCACCGCGACTACTCCTCCGCCCACGAAGGTGCGGCCGCCGACGCCACCCGCGACTATCTGGTCA